>CAVIXW010000070.1:0-10395 GCA_963646785.1 Acutalibacteraceae bacterium | reverse complement strand
ACTTAATACTAATGAGGATATTTTACTGTTCCCCATTATCGGGCATGCCTGCCCTCCGTCTGTCGAGTTTTCTGTTGCGGAAGTACAGGTACATATCGATCGAAACCAGGACGATATCCACCGCGTAGAACACGATGACCCCGTTGATCTGATCGTTTACGATGTGGCTGCCGATACCGCAGAAGTATCCGATGATCACGATAACTTCGAACATTATGCTCTTGCCGACAGCGGTCCTGCACTTCCAGGACCTGTGGATGTTGAACGGCCAGGAAGCGGCAAAACAGAGAAGCATCATAACTTCTAGAATTTCGCCTAGCATAGTTCACTCCCATGAACGGTTGTCTGTAACGTGTTTGGCCTTTCCCTCGAAACGTTCCACGGTTCCGGGAAGGTTGATCTTCACTACCGCTTTGAGATTGAGGATCTCTTTGAGTCTGACCTGGACCAGTTGGGTCATTTCGTTGATCTTCACCATGTCCTCGGTCAGGGCTTCGTTGGTGAATTCCACGTCGATGACCATCTTGTCCATGTAGTTCTCGTTTGTGAGGGTTATGTGATAGAACGGGGCGAGGAAGTTCATCTCGCCGATGACGCTCTCGATCTGCGACGGGAACACGTTGATCCCCCTGACCACGATCATATCGTCGCTCCGGCCGGTGATCCTTCCCAGACGCGGATGAGTCCTGCCGCAGGAGCATTTCTCCCAGGTTAGCGTGGAAATATCCCCGATCTTGTAGCGTATGAGGGGAAAAGCCTCTTTCTGAAGCATGGTGACGACGACTTCGCCGGATTCGCCGTCTGCGACGGGTTCTCCGTTTTCATCAAGGATCTCGATAAGCGCCAGATCCGCCCAAACGTGGGCACCGCACTGTTTCTCGCATTCCACGAACATGGGTCCGTAGAACTCGCTGGCTCCGTAGCAGTTGTGCGCCCTGATGCCGGTTCTGTCGAACAGTTTGCGCCTCATCGATTCGGACCACGGTTCTCCGCCGGCAAGGGCCATTCTGACCTTTGTATCCTTTCTTATGTCGATACCTTTCTGGTCGCAAACATCTGCAATGTGGAACATGTACGAGGGGGTTCCTGCAAGACAGGTGATGGGAAGGTCCTGCATAAGCTGTATCTGACGGTCGGTGTTTCCCACGCCTGTCGGAACCACCGTCGCACCGGCCCTTTCGGCGGCGTAATGGGCTCCGAGACCGCCGGTGAAGAGGCCGTAACCGTGCATGTTCTGGAAAACGTCCTTGGGGCCCACGCCGAAGGAGACCAGGCCTCTGGCAAGGGACTCCGTCCAGTTATCGAGATCTTTTTTCGTATATCCGACAACGGTGGGGCGGCCGGACGTTCCGGAGGACACATGGATCCTTACGATGTCCTCGTAGGGCCTTACGAAAAGCTTGTCGGGATAGTTCTCGCGCAGATCGTTTTTCACCATGTACGGGATCTTTCTGAACGTTTTCATATCGACGATGTCGTCGGGCGTGAGGTTCACTGATCTCATCTTTTGGCGGAAGAACTCCGAGGATTCGTACATCATACGGATCTCGCTGCGGAGCAGATCGAACTGCATCGCCATCAGATCATCGGTCGGCATCGTCTCGAGTTCTTCGTTTCTGAAAGTCATGATATCCCAATGCATGCCACCGAGTGACACGCCAATTGGCACATTATCCGAGGCACGATATTTAAGCCCATTACCCTATGGGGGCATATGCGCAACGACTTCGAGCTGTCAGGCATCAGATGTCATACCTATTCCGTCGGAGATTCCGGCCCAGCGGTCATATGGTGTGCCGGTACGCAGTCTTCCGAAGATCCTTTCGGAGAATTACTGTCGATGATTGGTCCTATGGAGGATCGTTTGGCTCCGTTCACCCTTTTCTGTTTCGAGGTCGACGACTGGAACGTTCGGATGTCTCCCTGGCCCATGGAAGCGGAGGGGGGCGTTTTCGGCGACGGCGGCAGAAACACCCTGGAATGGATCGGTTCCGAAGCCGTGCCGTATATCAAAACAGAATTCCCGTCGACGACCCAGATTGCCATTACGGGATATTCGCTGGCAGGTCTTTTCGCACTGTGGTCGTTCTACGAATCGGGTTTGTTCAGAGCCGTCGGCTGCTGTTCCGGATCGCTGTGGTTCAAGGGATGGAACGATTACGCCGACGGGGCCAAAGTACCTTCCGACAGTGCGGTCTATCTCAGCCTCGGCGGTAAAGAATCCGGCTCCGGCAATGTGATCACATCTTCCATCGGTTCCCAGTATCTGCTTCAGAAGAAACGTCTCGAGAACTGCAGGGACGTCCGTGTCTTAAAATATGAACTGAACCAGGGCGGTCATTTTTCCAACCCTGTCAAAAGGGTTGCAAAATCCGTTGTCTGGCTCATTGAAGAACTATCAGTTTATTGAATCGGTCCGGGGTTTCCCCCGGCGGTTCAGAAGTCTCTTCTCGAGAAGAGGATGTATGCGGCAATGTTGCACAGGACGCCGTATGCAACCATCACGATACTTGCTGTTTCGAACGTTAGTACGCGGGAATTATCGAAGATGTTGTAACAATATTCGAATGCTGAAGAGAGTGCCCAGATCTGATCAATCTGTGCAAACATATACAGCATCGAGGAAACCATGCTCAGCAGGAGCAGCATAACGACCAGGGTCATTATCGAAGCTGTGCTTCCTTTTTTGAAGAACGAGCTCATGAGCATGGCCAGACCCGCGCATCCGAATCCTCCGAGAAGACTCAGTCCCAGGGAAGTTCCCAGACCCGACGGGATCGTAAAGGACTGCGTTATCAACGAAAGGATCACTATGTAGGCATAGTAAATGAGTGTGAACCCATACACGACCGCAAGCGACGCGATCAGCTTACCGAGGAATATCGTGCTTTTTTTGACCGGTTTCGTGAAAAGTATCAGCGCAGTGCGTTCTTCGAATTCGGAAACAATGGATGTCGCCGTGAAAAGAACTACGGCTATCTCCACGATCAGAGGAACGAACGTTGTGAACAGTTGTGCCAAATCATTCGGAGAGTCATATCCGTCACCCCAGATATAGGGGATGGCCGTCATAAGTGCCAGAATAGCAACGACCAGGACGGTGAATATCAGAATCCTCTTGCCTCCGAAGAATTTCCTGATCTCATTCTTTGAAATAACCAGCATTTGGCGGAGATCGCCGCCGAATCCGGAAATCGGACCGGAATTTGTAGTTTTTATGCTATTGTCTTCCATAACATCACCTCGAATCGTCTATAAGACTGAGATATCTGTTCTCAAGAGCGTTGGCACTTTCGCTCATGGATACAATCGGGAAATCAAGTCTCGAGAGGTCTCTGAAAAACGATGCCATCTCGGGGAGATCTCCTTTGAACTGAACCCTGAGTTCTCCGCCGATACGTTCCACGCCGGAAACATTGTTCAAAGCTCCGATCGAGTCGATAATATGCTGATTGGGGGTGTCCAGCGGTTTGACGACGAGCACTCTGGTATCGGAACTTTTCACGAAGGTCTCGTACTCCTGGTCCTGGACAAGGATCCCGTGGTCGATCAGGGCGATATGATCGCAGAGGTCGGAGACCTCGTGCATCATATGCGAGCTCATCAGAACGGTGAGATTTTTCTCGTTTCTGATATTTTTAAGAATATCCCTCATCTCGGCCATTCCGCGAGGGTCGAGGCCGGAAGTGGGTTCGTCGAGAATGATGACGCTCGGATCGTTCAGAAGGGCCAGTCCGATAGAGATCCTCTGCCTCATTCCCTTCGAAAATTCGCCGATCTTTTTGTCGGCCCATCCGTACATTTTGACCTTGTCCAGGATCTCCTCAGTTTCGAAACCGATCGATTCCCTGGACATTCCGTACAGTTCGCCGACGTAACTGAATGTCTCCTTGGGGGTAAGATAGGTGTAGAATTCGGGGGTTTCGACAACGGTCCCGACGCCCATCAGCGCCTCTTTGGGGTTTTTCTGAACGTCGATGCCGTTAAGGTATGCATGGCCGGATGTCGGTTTGATCAGATTGGTAAGGATCTTCAGAGAAGTGCTCTTTCCGGCACCGTTTGGTCCCAGGAGTCCGGTGAACGAGTTCTTTTTGATCTTCAGCGTGAGGTTGTTCACGGACACGAAGTCGCCGTAGACCTTGCGTAAAGTGTCGAATTGAATCGGAAATTCTGTCATGGATATCACTGTTTGGTCAGGGGAATGCGATGGTGCCTATCACACGCAATTTCCCGCCGTCATAGTACATGAGGATGCCCTCGTCGCCAGATTTGTGGATCATCTTGCCATCGAGTTCGAATGTCGCTTCCGAGTCCTTGTCGGGACCGGCGAGGACCACGCGTACGGGCAGGATCTGCATCCAATGACCGACATGCAGCATCATCCCTTCCTTTACGGCGTTCTTCCAGAATTTGTTGTAGTGGATCTTTCCGTGATAGGAGGAACTCATCTTGATATCCGGATCCGTCGAGCAGACAAATCCTCTGTCGAGCTCTTCGCTGTCGATGTCCCTGAGAGCAAGCCCCACATGGTCTCCTTTTACGCCGTCGTCGCAGTCGATGTCGTGTTTCTGAATGGATTTGAGGGTGACCTGCTTTCCGAGCGGCCAAACCGTCATCTTATCGTGTTTTTTGAACCATCCGTCGGCCACGGAACCCAGTACGACGGTGCCCACGCCCTTGACGTTGAAGTGACTGTCGACAGGACATGAGCCGCAGCTTCCCTCTCCCGCCCTGCGGTTTTCGTTTTTGGCCATTTCGATAAGTGCCAGACGTATGTCCGTGTAGTTCTCCTCGATGACTGTGTAGTTCTCGAGAGAGGTTCCGGCGAGGAGGGGTTTGAGCTGTTCGGGCTGGATATAATTGCGAAGTATGATCCACCCCTTGTCAAGTTTCTGCTCGTCGACCATGACGATGGTCTCGCCGAGGAAGGAATCGATTTTATCCACCACAAGGATGCAGAACTCGGCCATCTCGGTGGCATAGAACAGGGACTGGAGTTTGTCCGGATACTTCGTAGGTTCGATGAGCGTGACCGAGTCCGAACCCTCCTTGATCTCGTAGAAGGTCATATCGGTGACGGTACCTTTCTTGCCTATCTCTTTGGCGAGTCCGGGTGCGCCCACGACGGCGATGTTCAGATTACCCATGATCAGATCTCCGACTGTTCAACCAGTTCGAGTCCGGCCTTTTTCAGAGCATCGATCGCTTTTTCGGGGTCGTCGACCCTTATGAATAGGCCTTCCACGTTTCCGGTGAACGCGTATCCGTACTCGATGTTGATGCCGGCGTCCCCCAGAACCTTCGCAGGCTTGTAGAGGGAACCGGGAACGGCGGCGATCTTGATGCCGATGAGGTCCGTCTTCTTGACGATGATGCCCCTGTCGGTAAGTTTCTTCAATGCGATGTCCGGATCGTCCACGATTGCTCTGAGGATGCCGAATTCGGTCGATTCGGCGAGGTTGCAGGCTTTCATGTTGATCCCGCATTCCTCGAGGACCCGGGAGGTCTTGGCGAGAGATCCGGGAGAATTGTTGACGAATATCGAAAGCTGTGAGATTATGTATTTGTCCATTTCAAAACACCCTTGTATCAATGACTCTTTTTGCTTTTCCTTCGAACCTCGGGAGTTCTCCCGGGGCCTTGAGCTCGACCTGTACCGCGATATTGAGGTACTTCTTGAGCTCGTACTCTATGAGCGTGCGGAGAGATTCCATCTCTTCGAGTTTGTCGCTGAATGACTCCGGCCTGATCTCGACCTGGATGACCATCTTGTCGAGATCTCCTTCCCTGCTCACGTTGATCATATACTGGTCGCCCACCTGGGGGATCCTCATGAGCGTGTACTCGATTTGCGAGGGGAATACGTTTATTCCGCGGATGATGAGCATATCGTCGCTTCTGCCTGTAATCCTGCCGAGGCGGGGAGAGGTCCTTCCGCACTCGCAGGGGGTCTCGTCCACATAGGTGATGTCGCGCATCTTGTAACGGAAAATTGGCATTGCTTCTTTTTGAAGCATGGTGCAGACGAGCTCCCCCTTGTTGCCGGGCTCGAGCACCTCCCCCGTTTCCGGGTCCAGGATCTCGCAGTACATCACGTCCGGACTGATGTGGGGACCTTTCTGCTTGGTGCATTCGCTGAACATGGGGCCGGCCTGCTCCGAGGTACCGTAGATATCGAAACATCTCACTCCGGTCTCGTCCTGGAACTTGGTCCGCATGGATTCGGACCAGGGTTCGGCACCGAGGATGGCGGTCTTGAGCTTCATATCCCTCCTCCAGTCTATTCCCATTTTTTTGGCGGTCGTTATGAGGTGGGTGAAATAGGAGGGGGTGCACGCGATCGCGGTGCATCCCAGGTCCTGCATCATCTCGAGCTGCCTCTGGGTATTTCCGGTACTGGCGGGGAGGACGGTGGCGCCCACCCTTTCGGCACCGTAATGGAGCCCCAGACCTCCGGTGAATAGTCCGTATCCGTAGCAGACCTGGACCGTGTCGTCGGGTCCGATCCCGCAGGATGTGAGGGAACGTGCAAGGGCCTCGGTCCAATATCCGAGATCGTGGCGGGTATATGCGACACAGGTGGGCTTTCCGCTTGTACCCGAAGACATGTGGTAACGGACAATGTCCCTCTTGGGCACGGTGAACAGTTTGTCGGGGTAGTTGTCCCTGAGGTCCTGCTTGTACATGAACGGCATTTTCGAAAGGTCCGAAAGGGAATTGAAATCGGACGGAGAAACGTTTTCCGCCTTCATTCTGTCATGATAGAATTTATTATGTTCGTAAAGGCCGGTGATCTGCTGTTTGAGCATCACGTACTGCATTTTTTTGATGTCCTCGAGAGGCATCGTTTCGATACGGGGGTTCCACATCATGTAAAACACTTGTTGATTCACTGTCAGTCTTTATTATCATATAATAATAACCGGGTGTGAGCGAGCAGAAATCTGTATGGGATACCATCTATTCGACCCAGGACCGTCTGTGGAGAGGCATTTCCGACATTTCCTGGACGGATGTGCATACCGGCGAAACTGTCCTGGACCTCGGATGCGGTAACGGAAAGACCACCGAGGCACTCCTGGAGCTCGGCGCTGTTGTTACGGGGATCGATTTTTCGGCAGTTGCCGTCGGCGCCTGCCGCGACAGATTCGGGAACAGGGCGAACTTCGACTGTGGCGATATATGCGAACTTCCGTATGCCGATGGATCTTTCGACTCCGTGTTCGCCTTCCATGTTCTGGAACATCTTAACGAATCCGAACTTCCGAAAGCTGTCGGCGAGATACGGAGGGTGCTCTGTACCGGCGGCAGGTTGTTTCTGAAATGTTTTGCCGAGGGAGACATGCGTTCCGGAGGAAAGACCGAATCGGTCCGCAACGGTGTTCTTTACCGTTATTTCTCCGAGGAACGCCTATGTTCGATCTTCGCCGGATTCGAAAAGGAATCCCTGGACCTGATCGTCGATAAGACCAGGTTCGGAGCCGAAAGAAAGAGGTTTCAGGGCGTATTCCGCCGGAGTTCCGTTTTTTGAATCATAGTTCTCGTATGAATCGGGCATCACTTACGATTTTCTTTCATATCGGGGCCTGAACCGACCGGGTTTCCGTCTTGTTGCTACTGCATCCCAATCCGACCGGGAACATCGATTCCGATATTCGGTGGCGTATATCTGCGACAAACAGAGTGATTTCACGGCACTGTTTATTTAATATCTGCTTTCTATCCCGCTGTTATGATTGATTTCGATCCGGGCAGTCCGGCCCGCAAGGCACCTATCGGCGTTACGAATCTGGTTGCAATGACGTTTGTAATATCCGTGTTGGGCTTCGTTTGCTATTTCGCCAAGGTTTCGGTCGGAGCCGTTGTTTTCGGGGCTTTCGGCCTTATTCTCGGGGGATATTCGATGGGGTTCGTCCGCCGTCACGCAGGATCCCAAAAGAATCTCCTGATCCTGGCCGGGGCATCGATCCTCATTTCCGTCATCGCATTCATGCTGGGTTTCATTCAATTGGTCGAGTGAGGCGATATGATGGTGATGTACCGGGGAAAATACGATCTCGAAGGTCTCGGTTCCATTTCTCCGCAAATGAAAAAGGATCTCGATGCCGCATACGGCATCTGCGAAAAGCTCCGGAAGGAATTATCCTGTCACCAATGCGGAAAATGCTGCCATCAGCCGAACATTATCATTCTTCCGCAAGAGGTCGACCGTATTTCGGCGGCGGCCGGAACGGATCTATATTCGTTCATGACCGAATATGTCCTTCAAACGTCAGACGGCAGGCTGCTCTTCAATAAATCTCCCGGATTCCCATGCCGTTTTCTGAACAAGGATAACCGTTGTTCGATCTGGAAAGACCGTCCCCAGATCTGCGACGACTTCCCGTTTATGGTATCGATGCTCATGAGCCGTGTTTATCTGGCACTCACCAATCCCGGGGCGGACATCTATCGGCTGATCTCGTATATGGATGATTCATGGCCGTGCACCGCGGAGATCAGGGAAAGAATCGGGCCATTGATTGCCGAGGCCCTGGTCCAAAAATGATATGACTCCGAAATCTTCCCTCCCCATTCCGACTGTTCGGATCCACCTGTGCCTGCTGCTGTCCGCCGCATTTCTCGGATTGATTCTGGGTTCAGTTTCCGATATCTTCGATAACTGCGGTTTGTTTATCGAACCGTTACTCATGGTCCTTCTGTTCCTTGTTTTTCTGACTGTGGATTTCAAGTCACTCAAAAGATCTTTCTACAATTCGCGTTTTTCCGGGAGTGCCGTAATTCTTAATTTTATATGGACGCCGGTGTTCGCTTACCTGCTGGGTATATTGTTTTTCAACAACGATCTGGACATCCGCATCGGTCTGCTTTTACTGCTGGTGACTCCCTGTACGGACTGGTACCTGACATTTACGAAAGTTTCGGGCGGCGATACTGCCCTGGGCAGTTCGATACTTCCGGTCAACTTGGTGCTTCAGATTGTTCTGATGCCGGTATATCTCTTTTTATTCTTCGGGCTCTCTGCTGAAATAGATCTTTTCGATTTACTTAAGGAAGCGGCAATCGTTATTCTTGTTCCTGCAGTCGTTTTGGTTATCTTCAAATTTCTTACCGATAGAATTCAGATATGTCTAAAAGCCGGTTCGTGGATGGAGACGAAAAACGATGATCTGCAAATTCTCATACTGGGTTTTGTCGTATTCTTTATGTTTTCATCGAACAGCGGATATATTATCGACAATTATCTGATCATTCTAGCTATTTTCATACCGTTGTTGGTATTCTTCATTGCAAATTATCTTCTTTCCTCGAACATCGGAATCAGGGTCGCTTTAAATTATCAGGAGACCACCGCTTTGATCTTCACCACAGTAGCTAGAAATTCTCCGCGCGCCCTTGCAATAGCTTCGGCGACTTTCAGCGACTCTCCGATGATACTGGTGATTCTCGCGGTAGTTCCTCTGATAGAGCTTCCGACTTTGACTGTAATGAGTTTCAGACGTTCGCCGAAATCAGCCTTATGACCTATTTCATGTCTTAAGATTATTCTTGAGATAGGCTTTTTCGGGCATCCGGGAATCTGCTTTTCATGAGGCTGTTGCATCTCCTTCTCGTAATCGATGGCTTTAAGCCAGTATGATATGATGAAACGCTGTAACAAGCAAACGCAACTCAGATTTTATCGGTCTGCTTGGTTGAAGATCCGTGCGTGTGCAGGTACTTCATCAATGCCCTGGCGATCGGCTGTGCAAGAAGCATTTCGCACCAGAATGCAGCACAGAAGTTTCTGGGCCAGGCTGCGGGCCAGTCCCGAACGGCAAGCATGATCGAATCGCCCTGGAAAATATGTCCGATGGCAGGCCCTACAAGGGTCATGATTATTGACATCAGAAGGACCGTCACGATGATGCTCATAGTGATCATGGTGTAGAAACTGTCGGTCGGTTTTGTGAATTTGGGTATGACCCTGTCTGTGATACGTCCCACAAAGAGATTTATCAGAAGCATAGCAACGACCCATACAAAAGGGAGTGCGATCATGGAGCGCGCTACGAGTCCGAGGTCCAAGCTGTTGTTTTCTACACAGGTACCGAAGGATATCATAAAAATGCAGGTGACGAGAGCGATGACGCTGCCGTAAACAAATCCTTCTCTTCCGTTCCATGGTAATCTAGGTTCGATCATGTGTAACACCTCGCCGGTTACACTGTTTCCAGAATCGTGTAAAGATCCTTTCCGATTTACGTGGATACGGCTGACTAGTCGTCAATTTGGGCATAGGTTGGCGGTATTTAAATTGATACTTTTCCGGATCTCCGCAATATGCTTGAAACCCGGTATATACTTGCGATAATACAATGCCTCGTCCGTACAAGATCTCTGGCAATATCCAAG
>CAVIXW010000069.1:0-10599 GCA_963646785.1 Acutalibacteraceae bacterium | reverse complement strand
GTTTAAGTAGTGGAATTCAGTCTTCTGAGTGTAAGATTATCTTCTTTCTAAAACAGCGTGCGAATAATATGTCCCCGACAACCGACGCAGATTTTTCGGGGACGGCGCCCGGAATCGCTCCTCGATTAGTTTAAAGTCATAATCAGCATAGTCTGGGCCATTATGAGCTATGCAGAGTTCCTGTCCAAGAAGCTGGCCGAGGCCGATGCCAAAGAGGGCTGTATGCTGAACGTCAGTGTCGGGGAGAAGAAATACAGAGGCGTTCTGATGCCCCACCACGAGTTCAGCGGTAAAGACATCCTCATTCTCAAGGTCAAAAGCGGATACAATGTCGGTATCAGGCTCGACGAGAGTTCCGTTATTTCCGTGGAATCAAGGCCCGTGGAGAGGATCAAGCCCGAGGCACACGAAGGCCCGAAAGAGGGTCTGAAAACGATCGTGCTGATCGGAACCGGCGGTACCATCGCCTCGTACGTTGACTACCGTACCGGTGCGGTGCATCCCGCACTTTCAACCTCCGATATGATCAATGCGGTCCCGGAGATCAAGGAGATCGCCAACCTCAAGGCGAACGTTCTCTTCTCGATTTTTTCGGAGAACATGACCTCCTCCCACTGGCAGAAGCTTGCCGAGGCCATTGCATCCGAACTGAACTCCGGTGCCGATGCCGTCATCGTCCCGCACGGTACCGATACCATGGGATATACTGCCGCGGCGATATCCTTCATGCTCGGAGACGTTCAGAAACCCGTCGTGTTCGTCGGGGCCCAGAGGTCCTCGGACAGACCGTCTTCCGATGCAAGCAGCAATCTCATGGCCGCCGCCCGTTTCTGCGTCAACGGAAACCGCGCCGGAGTGTTCGTGGTCATGCATGACGGTTCCGGCGACGATTCGTTCGCCGTCCACTGCGGTACCAGGGTCAGGAAGATGCACACCTCCCGCAGGGATGCGTTCAAGAGCATCAACGTGCCTCCCGTCGCCACCATCGATGCGGCGGGAAAGATAACGTTCAACACCGGGGGAAGGCCCGTCGGAAATGCGCCCGTGGAAGTCGCATCCGATCTGTGCCAGCAGGTGGTTTTACTTCAATTCTATCCGGGAATGGGCCCCGAACTATTCCGTGACGTCTTCATGAAAAGCAAAGGGGTCGTCATCGCCGGTTCCGGTCTCGGGCACGTCAATTCCAATATCGTCCCGTTGATCCGTGAAGCCGTCGATTCCGGCACGGTCGTCGTCGCCACCTCCCAGTGCCTCAACGGAAGGACGAATCTCAATGTTTACAACACCGGGAGGGATATGCTGAACGCCGGCATCATCACCGTGAAGGACATGCTCCCTGAGACCGCCTATGTGAAGCTCATGTGGGCCCTGGCCAATACCGGCTCGGCCGAAGCCGCCAAGGAGGTCATGAAGACCTGTCTTGCCGGCGAAATGAGCGACAGGAGGGAATTGTTATGACCGACCAACCCGAGATGATGTGCGGTATCGAGATCCACCAGCAGCTCGACACCCACAAACTGTTCTGCGACTGCCGCAGCGAGCTCTCCGAAGAAGGGTTCGGGGGCATCTACAGGCGTCTGAGACCCACCACTTCCGAGATGGGAGAGGTGGACCGCGCAGCTCTGGCACAGTTCATGAGGGGGTACGGATTCAGATACCAGAGCTGCAAATGCGAGACCTGTTTGGTCGAACTGGACGAGGAACCTCCCCACGAAGTGAATGCCGATGCCTTGGAGACGACCCTGATCTTCTCCGAATTAGTGAAGGCCCAGGTCATCGACGAGGTCCAGTTCATGAGGAAGATTGTCGTGGACGGTTCAAACACCTCCGGATTCCAGCGTACTTCGCTTGTTGCCGTGGACGGTTCGATAGATGTCGCCGCCATCGGAAGGAAGGTCGGCATCCTCTCCGTCTGCCTGGAGGAGGACGCATGCCGTAAGATCGAGACCTCCGCCGACACCGTAACCTGGAGGACCGACCGTCTGGGTATTCCCCTTATCGAGGTGGCCACCGCCCCCGATATGAGGACGCCCGAGGAGGTTTACGAGGTCGCTTCCAGGATTGGAGCGCTGCTCAGAGCCACCAAGAGGGTCAAAAGAGGATTGGGCACCATCCGCGAGGATCTGAACATCTCTATTCCGGAAGGGGCACGTATCGAGATCAAGGGGGTTCAGGAACTGAGGCTCCTTCCCGATTTCGTGGCCAACGAGGTCAGGAGGCAGCAGAACCTTGTCCGCGTGAAGAAGATCCTGGCAGATCGTGGAATCAAACCCGTCGAGCTCAAGATCGAGGATGTCACCGCATTGTTCGCCGACTGCGAGTCCAAAGTGATATCATCCGCCCTCAAAGCCAACGGAAAGGTACTCGCGGTCGGACTGCCCGGCTTCGCCGGGGTCATGAACGGCGACAACAAGACCCTGAGGCTGGGTGCCGAAATGGCACAGTACGCATGTACCGTCGGCGTCAAGGGGATCTTCCATTCCGACGAGTTGCCCAATTACGGTATCGAACAATCCTATGTCGACGCGCTCCGCGAAAAGCTCGGAATGACCGGGGGCCTTGACGGTTTCGTAATCTGCGCGGCATCCCAGAAGAAGGCCGCCGATGCGCTCGCTCTTGCCGTCGGAAGGGCGAACATGGCCATCGACGGCGTCCCCGAGGAAACCCGCGATCCACTGCCTGACGGGACCACCAGGTATTCGAGGCCGTTACCAGGTGCCGCAAGGATGTACCCCGAGACCGACGTGCCGCCGACCACGATCACGGCCGCCAGACTCGGGCGCATCAAAGCCAACCTTCCGGAGTTCCCCGAGCAGGTCGAGGCCCGGTTGGTCGGCAGATACGGTATCAACGCACAGCAGGCCCATCTGATCGTCAAACACGGACGTGACGACGTGTTCAGCAGTATTTCGGACGAATTCGGCCTTGCCGCCGTGGCGGCCACCACCTTCCAGAATACGTTCCAGGAACTGGAACACGAGGGTGTGGACACCGATCTGTTCACTTACGACGATCTTTACCAGGTCTTCTCCGGACTTAAAGCCAACAAATATGCCAAGGAAGCCGTTCCGGCGATCCTGAAGGAGATCGCAGGCGGTTCGGACCTCGATTCGGCCGTCAGAAAGCTCGGTGTGTCCGCCGTCGGTGTCGACGAGGCCGCATCGATCATCGAAAAGATCGTTGCCGAACGTGCGGATTTCGTCCGTTCGAAGGGAATGGCCGCAATCGGCGGACTCATGGGTCCCGTCATGGGCGCCCTCAGAGGAAAGATCGACGGCAAGCAGGCGAACGAACTGCTTACCGCGGCCATCAAGAAACTGCTTTCCTGATCTTTCGGGATCATCGGTCGGACGGGGTCATTCCCCGTTCCGGCCATCGAATTTTATCTCGAGAACGCTAAGACGTTCGAAGAACAGCGGAAGGGTTCCGAGGACCGTTACCGCATTGCTCCCCAGTACCTCGCGCAGACGGTCCTGGTCCATAAGGGATGATACCACAACGACCACACGGCCGCCCGGCAGGAGATGTTCGGGTGCATGTGCCAGCAGTTCGGGCAGGGGCCCCATGCCGTCTTCTCCTCCGGACCATGCCAGGGCAAGATCGCCCTCTTCCCGGACCGGCAGATAGGGGAGGTTGAAGATGACGGTATCATATTTTTCGGGGAATCCGGAGTAGACATCCGTGGACCTTACCTCAAGGCTCACTCCGTTTTTCAGCGCATTTTTACGGGTCAGTTCAACGGCGCGGGGATTGATGTCGCCGCACGATACGACGGCATCGTTGACCGCGCAATGAATCGATACAACACCGGAGCCGCATCCGATCTCCAATACTTTTTCGCCTTCGGAGACGGAGAGCGATCCGATGAGAAGAATGCTGTCGTCAGACGGGGGATAGACATCTGGGTCTTCCGCTATGTCGATGTCCGGCCGATATTCCATGCGGGGAGATTCTCCAAAATCCCTATAAAGTTGTTCTTGCGTCATAGCTGCATGAACTCCCTTGACATACTGGTGTTGGGTCACATCGAACGCAATGAGGACAAGAGCGTATATCTCGAAAATACCTGGTCCTCATCGACTTTGATACGGACCGACGACGGCCACAATATCGTCGTCGATACCAGTACGCCCTTCATGAAGGCAGGGATCAAAACATCGTTCAAACAGATCGGAAAGATATTCCCTGAGGACGTGGACATCGTGGTCCTGACCCATGCGCATCCCGACCACATCGGGAACTGCTCTCTGTTCAAGAACGCAAAGATTTACGTCAGGTCCGAAGAGGCGGATCTGGTTCCGGGTGCTATCGGAGTGGATTCCGATACGGATATCGCCAAGGGGGTCAGATTGGTGCACACGCCCGGTCATTCGCCGGGTTCCATGAGCGTCTTTGTCGAAGCCGACCGCAGGTATGTTCTCGCCGGGGATGCCATACCTATGGCCGATAATTACCATAAGATGGTGCCGCCGAGGGTCAATCACGACCCGGAAATCGCAATGGCCAGTATGAAGAAAATAATCGAATATGCCGATGTTATCATTCCCGGGCACGACAAACCGTTCTCCGTGCGCAAAAAATAAGTTAACGATGGGAATAAAGGAATGAAGCGTGAGAACATGTCAGAAGATCTACCCGCATACATATACAACGAATGTCCGGATTGCGACGATGTCACCGAGCACCGGATCCTCCGTGCAAAAGAGGGTAAATCAAGCATATCTGGAACATTCCAATGTACCTCATGCGGCCGTGTTTTTTCCGGCACCATCAAACTTCCCAAAACGTTCTCCGTGAAAGTGCTTTTCAGCGAGGGGGATGTCACTGACACCACTCAGACCACGCTTCGCGAGAACGAGATCCTGGCGGTCGGCGACGAATTCGATCTCGACGACGGGCGTCACGTCCGGATAACCTATATCGAGATGCCGGACGGCAGCAGGAGAACCAAGGTTCCGGCACCAGAGATAAAGGCACTCTGGGTCAAGGCGTTCGGCGTTCTTCAGATCAAAGTCTCCGTGAACGATTACAAGAAGACCTACTCGATGATCAGCGATGCGGAACCGGATGACGAGTATACCGTCGGAATGTACATGCATTTCGATCTCTGGGATTGCGTGATTCACGCCATCAAGACCAAGGACAAGCTCCTGAGGAAGGGGACCGCCGAGGCCAGGGACATCGTTCGCATTTACGCGAAGATCAGGCGTCGTGACGGTTCCGGAGCGGTGATGGAAGACCTCAATGCGGACGAGGAGCAACTCGAATTCGCCGATGATGCGATTATGGATTTCGACGAGAACTGAGATCAGTCTTTCGGTTCGCCGATGATGCGGTCGAGAATATCGGAGATATTGTCGGAGCGCACCGTGTATGTCGCGGCATCCGAGGTATACGTATCAAGGGGATTGAACGCTATCGAGAGCCCGGAGTTCCTGAACATCGGAATGTCCGTGAAGGAGTTGCCGATCGAAACGGTTCTTTCCGGAGTGGTGCCGTAACGTCCGATGAACTCTCTGACCCAGACGCCCTTATCTGCAAGGTCCACGACCTTGACGCCCTCTCCGGTAAGCTTTCCCTCGTTATCGGTTTTCAGACCATCGGCGATAAAATCGTCGAATCCGAATTCGTTGGCAAGCATCTCTGCGGCGATGTCGATCCCCCCGCTCACTATGACGCAACGCATTCCGCAGTCCTGAAGAGAGGCCACTGTTTCCTGGATGCCGCCGACCAGAGGGGTTTGCTGGAATATTTTGATCAGGTCGCGGACACAGAGGTCCGGTTTTGCGGACTTCCAGATCGAGATGTCGCTGCGCATGAACTCCTCCTCGGTGATCAGCTGGTTGATGAAATCCTGGTAACCTTTTTCGTTCGAGGTTCCGAGGCACCGGTGGATCCACTGCCATGTGCTTCTGATGTTGGTGAGGGTACCGTCCATATCGAAACAGGCCAGGTCATACTTGCTCGGCATGGATCAGGCAATCAGGTGAGGCAATATATCGTTATCTAGTAGCACGGATTCCGACCCGTATGCAGATTCCCGACGATTATGTCAGAATTCAGTATGCGGACGGATACTACTGGGGACAGGTGGCCGATGACGGCAATACGGAGAACGGTCACGGAATGTTCGTCTGGAACAACGGGAACGTATACATCGGCGACTTCCGCAACGGAAAGCTGTGCGGCAAAGGACGCTATGCCTGGGCCGACGGCAGGATCTACGAAGGCGATTTTCTCGACGACACCATATCCGGAAAAGGGGTCATGACCTGGCCGTCGGGGGACCGTTACGAAGGCGATTTCTCCAACGGGGTGATGTGCGGGAAAGGTATCAGATTGTTCGCCAACGGGGACCGTTACGAAGGGCAGTTCAAGGACAACGTGATGGACGGAGAAGGCCGGTACTTCGCAGCAGACGGATCCATCGTCTATGACGGTCCGTGGATAGGAGGATGCCCCATCAATTCCGACGATCCGAGGTTCAAAGATTGAACCCATGTTTTAAAGGGGATCATACATACGGGAACCATATGCTTACGATCATCGGCACAGGCCATGTTTTCCAGATCTCGGAGGCGGTATCGTTCCTGACCCGTCAGAGTTGGCCTGATGTGGTCTGTGTGGAACTCGACATCATGAGGTTCCATGCGCTCACCGGTGACAAAGAAGCGTTGCGCAACGACCTTCGCGAGCGGGGGGTGGATCCAGACATGCCTCCGGAGGAACGGTTGAAGAACGCTCCCGCTATCTACCGCAACACAGCGAAATATCAGGAGAACGTATCAAAGAAGAACAACGTGTCCGCCGGTACCGACATGGTGGCCGCGATAGGTGCCGCGAAATCCGTCGACGCGCAGGTGTTCTGCATCGATCTCGACGGTCAGGCGTCCCTCATCCGTATGTGGAACGAGATGCCTCGGAAGGAACGCTTCAGATACAGGATGTCCTCCGTGGCGGACAATCTCTTCAAAAAGTCCAGGGTCGAGAAGACCCAGAAGGATTATTCGAAGGACCAGGCCGCATACATCGAGGATATGAGGAAGAAGTTTCCGACCCTGGTACGCGTTCTTATCGACGAACGCAACGAGCACATGGCCAAAGAGATCGCCAAGGTCTGCTCCGATCACGAACAGGTCGTGGCGGTCGTAGGCGACGGACACGTGGACGGCATTCTCCGTCTGCTTCCGGATGTGGGCGAGATCCGTACCGTCCGGCTGGCGGAACTGATGGATCCGGAAAAACTGAACAAGATCAAAAGCGAATTCTGGGAGGCTCCCGAACATTGATAGTCAAATTACTTGCATACACCCCTGATGCGGACCGGGTCTGCGCAGCCGCCGCCCGCTCCTGCTATTCCGAGAACTCTTCTGCCGTCATGGCGGATAAACTGAAAAATCCGGCGAACACGCTCAGCCACATAGTCTCGATGGGGCATCACTCCGTCATAGAGCATGCGGTGTTCACCTTCTCCGTCGAAGGCGTATCCCGTTCCCTGACGCACCAGCTGGTAAGACACAGGATAGCCTCGTTTTCCCAGCAGAGTCAAAGATACGTGTCTCTCAACGAACCCGATTATGTGGTTCCGGACACAATTGCCGGAAATCCCGAAGCCAGGGCGCTGTACGACAGACTCATGGCGGACATCTGGAAGACCTACAACGAGCTGGAAGGTCTGGGTATCGACAAGGAAGATGCACGCTATGTTCTTCCGAACGCATGCACGACCAATATCACCGTGACCATGAATGCCAGAGAACTGATGCATTTCTTCAAACTGAGGTGCTGCACCCGTGCCCAGAAGGAGATCCGCGATCTCGCCGACGAGATGCTGAAGTTGTGCAAGTCGGTGTCTCCCGCCATATTTGCTTATGCCGGACCGTCGTGTGTTGCTGGACCCTGTCCCGAAGGGGAGAAGTCGTGCGGTCATTCGCGCAGGGCAGAATTCCTGTCTTTGGGAGAACAGCCCCATAACTAATGTTTATATAGCGAATACCTATCACACAACTCATAACTCGGTGAACGATATGGGAAGAATAAGACCCACCTACATCAAGAGAGTATCCATCGAACTCATCAACAAATATCCTCAGGCATTCAGCAAGGATTTTGACAACAACAAAGAAATGGTCGCTCAGCTGACCGATGTCAAGACCGTGCCCATGAGGAACAAGATTGCGGGATACATCACTCGTTACCTGTCTCACCCTGAGGCATGAAGGTAAAAACCTCTTACTTATCTCGAATAAGATCCGCATTTAATTGGGCTTGTGGGGTAGCTTGGATATCCTGAGGGCTTGCGGAGCCCCAGACCCGCGTTCGAATCGCGGCAAGCCCGCCATCCACTTCCCGATTTGATTTTTTATCGGAAGTTGTTGAATTTACTGTCGGTCTTTTTCCGAATCTGCCGTCGTATCGAAGGCAGGTTTAGAGCCCATGTTCCCGTCGGAGAATAGGGGTATTTCTCACTCGGCGGGATTTTCATCCACTTCGGATTCTTCCTTGGGCCAAACCGTAGATGTAATTGCGATGGATCCCGGCGGGATTATTCTCGAGATCTCCTCCTCCGGCACATCGAATTCTTTGGCCATCCGACCGGCAATGGTGCCGTTTTTCTCTTTCGAAGGCTGGATCACGAAATATTTCTCGCTGATCTTTTCGATGACTTCGGTGGGTGCACACATGATCTTTCTCGAACCTTCGTACTGTATCTCTCCCACGGCGAGTTCGAGAGGGAGGTGATAGATCCAATTCCTCTTACCCCGGATGATGAACGCACCTTTCGGTACGAATTCTCCGGAGTTCGGTGTTTTGCTGACCTGGTCGGGATATGCCCAGAATGCGCCGCCTTCTCTCGAACCTGCCATCCATGCTTTCGATTGCGCAAGGGCAAAATCGCATGCTTCGCGCAGTTCCTGTTCGGACGCTTTAGAACCGTCTTTCAGGATGACCGACGGTGCTCCGTGTATATCGGCATGGACATAGACATCCGGATCTTTCAGGTGCTTTTTCACGATCGCATCATTCGAACGAACGTCCCTTCCGGCAATGACAAGCTTGCCTTCGGATGTGATAAACCATTTGAACGTCTCAAACCAGAATCTTTTGGTGGGTTTGGCTTTTGAAAGTTCCAATGCAACCTTCTTGTCAAATCCTTTTTGCTTTTTCTCGAGTTCGACTTTGCTTTCATCCAAAGCTTTCTCGGCATTCTCGGCCTTGGTCATCTCGTTCTTACCTTTCGCATAGATGTCGGATGCATTGGTCTCCAATCCTTTGGTATAATCAAGTTCCACGCTAAGGATGCCCAGGTTCACGGCGACAATCTGTTTGCTCGGATCGATATATTCGACGTAGGGGATCTTCAATGCGCCCTCGGTCAGTTTTTCCCAAGAAAGCTTCTTGCTTTGTTCGTTGAGAACAGCAAGGAGCTGTGTGATCTTCTGGTATTCCGTATAAAGCACGTCTGCCTGAGCCTTCAGCCGTTCGGCGGACTGCCGGTAGTTCTGCACGGTCTCGGTCTGGCGTTCGATACGTTTCTTTAGTTTTTCGATCTCGGGATCTTTGAATTCCTTTTTCTCCGCAGTCGCAAGTTCCGCCATATATTTTCCGATGGCGATGGAAATCGTGTCTGCAGGTTCCTTTTCGCAGTCGTCATAGATCTGAAGATCTACTGGGGCCACATCGACAATCTTTCCATCTTTGCGGAATATGGCGGTTCTGGGATCGGTACGGATCTGGTTGACGATATCTCCGACGACACTGTACATTTTCGTGAGATCGGCATCCGAAACTTCCGTTGCGGGAAGGTCCTTGGGACAGCCGGATCTTTTGCAGACCTCCTCCGCATACTGACCTCCGAGGTTGGTGACCGTCGCCAGGGTGCGGACGGTATCCGATTCGGACGTCCGGAAGGTATTCGAAAACGCATCTTCCGTCGAGGTGAAGGGATCGAACCTCTCCTTGGGGAGAACGTAATCTTCTCCCGGACGTGTGATCCTGTCTCTGAAGGTCCTTTGGGTCAGGCAGTTCACGATTTTTCCGTCCTGAACGAGAAGGACGTTTCCTCCGCCGAACATCTCGAAGATCAGTTTGTAATCCGCTTCCGATTTGAAAACCTCGATCACGACCACACGGTCGAAACCCATCTGCGTGGTCTTTCCGATCCTGGCATTCGTGAGATGTTTTCTCATGAATGTTGCGAAGGATGTGGGGGTGGTGGGGGTGTCCGGTCTATCCGGGGAGAGATAAAGCCATTTCTTATTCTTGAAGAAAAGGTCGATCTTGCCGTTGTTCTTCGAATTGATGCGGAAAAGGACATTGTCTTCCCATTGGTATGTTTTATCGAGGTGTGCGTCTTCGAGGATGGCCATCTCCGCGACCAGTGAGCTGACATCGAACGAGCTCATTTCCTTCTTCATGTCCGGGGAGATAGGTTGCGTTTTCAAATAAGTACTGTTTGGCATGAGCGGTTTTACTGCTGGAGCAATCATATCACATATCCTGTCGGTGCCAGAAAGCTAGAAAGGTTTATGTAGAGTCTATCATTATGCGACTTTACTGCCGCAGTGGCTAAGGGGTATAGCGACGCCTTGGTAAGGC
>CAVIXW010000068.1:0-10664 GCA_963646785.1 Acutalibacteraceae bacterium | reverse complement strand
CCGACTTCAGATCGGCTTCGCAGTACGGACATTTCACCGGCGCATCGAAACAGAGTGCCTGGCATTCGGGACATTTTTTGGTATTGTACCTTGCGGCGTTTTCGGAGGAGGCCGCGGATCCCCCAGTGCTCTTCTTGGCGGCCGGGCTTCCGGAAGTTTTCTTCGGCTTCGTCGTGGTGGCCTTCACGATACCGGATGCGATCTTGTCCGCGAATTTGTTTGTGACCTTGGTCTGGACCTTCTCTGCAAAAGTTTTCTTTGCCATTGAACCCTAGCCTCTTATGATACACCCGCATATCCGAATGATTATAAAAACTGACAGAACGCGGAACAATCGGAAGAAGTAAAGAGAAGTGGTTGACAGCGTGGATGCTTTCCCGTGCACTTGCGCAACACAGTACGCGACATCTACGCGAGAGGGCTTAACTGCCGGGTTCGAAATGGGACCGGGTGAACCCCTCTGCTATGGCCGTCAGACCAAAACTCCAGAGTACGAGGTGATATTTAATGGTATCTTCCTTCCGGCTTCCGGCAGATCCTGAAAAATTGATATCCTGCCCCAAGATGTCCGAATGTGCAGATCAAAGTATGGATCGGGAAGAGCGTGGACGAGAATGTCTGGAGGATCGCGAACGACCGCACTCTGCAATGTTTCATGGCAGGTGCGTTCTCTCTTCTTCTCATCGTCCTTATCGCCGGTTCTGCAATCGGAAACTTCGGTACGGCAGACTCCTGCTATCAGCTTGTCAGGTCGTTTTTCGACCGTCGGGACATATCGACATTGCCGAACATCCTGTTTCTGATCCCGCCGTATCTGTTCTCCCCGGACCAGAACGCGTTCCGGTACCTGTTCTCGCTTTACGGTTTTGCATTCTATATGCTGGGCGGGCATTTCGTGCTCAAGAGCTGCCGCCGTACGGGATATTCCGAAAAGGACGCATATGTCCTTCTCTTTATCATCTTCCTGTGCTCGCTCCAATCGATGCTTCAGAGCACCGGGCCTGTTGCCGCCTCGTTGACGATCCTGTCCCTGTGGTTCTTCGGAGAGAGGTCGTATCGTATCTCTTTTACTCTGCTGGCACTTGCGACCGTAAGCGGGATCTACCCCGCTCTGCTGTTCGTCATATTCCTGATCCTGTCGCGGGACAGCGGGAGTTCCCGCGACAGATCTCTCGGAACGATGATCTACCTGGTCATCTGTGCAGTATTCGTCCTGATGCCTCATTTCGGAATGATCCGGTCCGATCTTTTATTGATCGATGAAGACTCCCCGTACCTGTCGGTGATCTACGATCGTTTGAACATCGCTATCGACGGCCCGGCATCGGTCGTTGCGGGGCTTCTCGTCGGTATGATTACATTCGCGGCGACCTTCCGCAGAACGCGCCCCGAAAACACGATACGGGACGCCGCCTGTCTTTTGTGGACGGCACTCGTCCCCTGCCTTCTCCTCAGCACCGTTCATACAGCTTCGTTCTTTGTGTGGATAACCATGCTGTTTCCGATGACCCAGATGAGAAAAACACGCAGCATGTACATTCCTCCCGCATACGGGATGTTCGCATTGTTCTGCATCCTTTCGGGGGTGTGCCTGTTCATCGCCGCGGATTCGGAATTTTACGATGCGGCCGTGTTCTCCAGAGCCTTCTCGCTGACAGCCCTGTGGATACTGACCGTGCTGGATTATATCGATAAAAAGAGGGCCCGAGGCCCGAAAATGTTTGCCGGGGCCACGGCCCCGGTGAAAGGACTCAGTAGGAGATACCCTGCCAGAGCATGGCATCGGCAACTTTCTCGAATCCTGCGATGTTGGCTCCGGCCATGAGGTCGGTCTTTCCGGCGGGGGTGACCATGTTGTACTTCTTGGCCGCGGCGACGGAGTTGTTGTAGATCGAGATCATGATGTTGTGGAGCTTCTCGTCGACCTCTTCGAAGGTCCAGGAGTACCTCATGGAGTTCTGGCACATCTCGAGTGCGGAGGTGGCGACACCGCCGGCGTTGGCGGCCTTTGCGGGACCGTAGAGAACGCCGTTCTTCTGGTAGACCTCAATGGCGCCGGGGGTGCTGGGCATGTTGGCTCCCTCTGCGACGGCGAAACAGCCGTTCTTGACGAGAATCTTGGCGGATTCTTCGCTGATCTCGTTCTGGGTGGCGCAGGGAAGCGCGATGTCGCAGGGAACGGTCCAGATTCCCTTGGAACCGTCCTTGTCCTCGAAGTATTTGGCGTCCTTGACGTAGTCGAGGTAGGTCTTGATCCTGTCCCTCTTCTGCTCTTTGATGATCTGGATGGTCTTGTAGTCGATACCTTTCTCGTCGACGATGTATCCGTTGGAATCGGACATGGCGATGACCTTGGCACCGTACTGGGTGGCCTTCTGGCAGGCGTAGATGGCGACGTTTCCGGATCCGGAGATGATGACCTTCTTGCCCTCGAAGGATTTGCCTTCGGCTTTGAGCATCTCGTTGGTGTAGTAGCAGAGACCGTATCCGGTCGCCTCGGTCCTGGCAAGGGATCCGCCTGCGGGGATGGCCTTACCGGTGAGCACTCCGGTGAACTCGTTTCTGAGTCTCTTGTACTGACCGTACATGAATCCGATCTCTCTTCCGCCGGTTCCGATGTCTCCTGCGGGGACGTCGGTGTCGGGACCGATGTGCTTCTCGAGCTCGGTCATGAAGGACTGGCAGAAGCGCATGATCTCCATGTCGGACTTGCCCTTGGGGTCGAAGTCGGATCCTCCTTTTCCTCCGCCTATGGGGAGGGTGGTGAGGGAGTTCTTGAAGATCTGCTCGAATCCGAGGAATTTGAGGATGGAGAGGTTGACGGAGGGGTGGAGCCTGAGTCCGCCTTTGTAGGGGCCGATCGCGGAGTTGAACTGAACACGGTATCCGCGGTTGACCTGGACCTTGCCTGCGTCGTCGACCCAGGAGACACGGAAGAGAACGGTCCTCTCGGGCTCTACGATCCTCTCGATGATGCCTGCCTTCTGGAGTTCGGGCCTTGCCTCGACGACGGGGACGAGGGACTGGAGAACTTCTTCCACGGCCTGAAGGAATTCGGGCTGGTCTTTGTTGCGCTGTACGAGTCCGTCGAAGACGGATTGAAGATATGCGTTCTTTATTGCCATTGCCATTACGCCTGTACAATAACTGTACAATCAAAGTAATGTTAACATACTATTTATTTGTACACTATGGTACTATTCAAGTACCGTTAAGTTCGTTAGACGTTTAGATTGCTTATCCCGAATCACTAGATATTTGTCTATCTTTTCAACAATTTCCATAGATAAACGTCATCCAAGCGAAATTCCGTAAAATCCGACAACGGAACTGCGAATGTACAATTGTCTACCCGTTCGGCAGTAGGGCCGTCGGTTGCATCGGGGTCAGAGGAAGAATCCGAGCACGGTCAGATAGACCGTTCCTATGACCACGGTGATGAGTGTGATCGGGATCCCCACCTTGAGATATTTGACAAAGCTGAGGCGGATGTGATCTCTCTCGCAGGAATTGGTGACGATGATGTTCGTGGCCGCGCCTATCAGCGTGAGGTTGCCGGCAAGTGAAGCGAACACCGCGAGAGCGATCCATAGGATGGTATCTCCCATCGGGAGCAGCTGCCCGATCAGCATGACGGCGGGAACGTTGCTTACGAGGTTGGACAATACCACGGAGAATGCCATCATGCCGACCACGGAGGGTGCATTTCCGTCACCGAATCCGAACACCGAGGCGATCCCGTCCATAAGGCCGGAGTTCACTACGCCCGCGGTGATGACGAACAATCCGATGAAGAACAGAAGAATCGTCCATTCGACATGCCTGACCACGAAGTATGCGGACGACGGTTTGCGGGTCATGGTGATGAGCAGGGATATCACTCCCGCGGCCAGAGCTATCGTGCTGATCGCGATACCCAGATATCCGGACAGTGCGAACAGGACCACTGCCGCGATGGCGACGCAGGAGACTGCGTACAGGCGGGGACGGTCGACGGACTGGGTGCCGAACACCTCGGCATCCTCCGAGTGATCCTCTTCGAGGATGGCGGACCTGCAGAGCTTGCGCAGGATCCATATCGAAATGGCCAGACAGATGACGGTCAGCGGTACGGCGCAGAGGGAATACTCCAGAAATCCCAGGTTGGACTGGGCCGCGACCAACGCATTGTGGGGGCTTCCCGTGATGGTGGCCATACAGCCGATGTTGGAAGAAATGAACACGCCGACCATGAACGGCATGGGTTCGGCACGGAGTTTCTGACAGCAGCGGAGGACGATCGGTGCAAGTATCAGGACCACCGCATCGTTGAGGGTCACGGCGGAAAGGAATGCGGTGATCACCATAATGCCCGTGAGGAACTGCTTGTGGTCTTCGATGTGCACCATCAGCCTGTCCACGGTTATCTCGAACAGTCCGCAATATTGGAGCGATGCGGTCATCAGCATCATGCCGATAAGCAGATACAATACTGAGAAATCGATAAATTTGTAGGCGCCCTGTAACGATACCACTCCGAAGACAAGCATCAGCACGCCGCCGAAACAGGCGGCGATCCAACTTGGTATGGTCCTTCCCCCGATCTTCCTGACGGCGATCAGAAAGTATGAGAGAATGAAAATCGCCAATGCAATAACAACTTCAGTCTACATCGTTACAAGCAACTGAATTAGTTATTATTTATAAAACTAGCTTATCCGAAAAAACAACGGCATATCGGAGTTCCGGGATCCGCCCGGGAAATCCCCGGGCGGTAGAATCCTCAGACTATGGTGAGCTCGTGGGGGAAACTTGTCAGACGCTCGCAACCGTTCTCCGTAATCAGAATGGTATCCTCTATACGGATCCCGCCTACGCCCGGGATGTAGATCCCCGGTTCCGCGGACACGATGTTCCCTGCTGAAAGGACCTGTTCCGAGCGCGGGGAGATGTGGATCGGCTGGTGGACGTCCATTCCGATACCGTGTCCGAACGAGTGGATGAACTTTCCCTTGAATTCGGAATCGTCGATGACCTTCCTGGCGGCAAGATCGGCGGCATTGGCCTTGGCTCCGGCCCGGTACTCGGCGATACCTGCTTCCTGTGCCTCGAGAACAACCTCGTAAGCACGCCTCATGACATCGGACGGTTCGCCGAGGAACACGCTGCGGGTCATATCGGAACAGTAACGGGCATACTTGGTCCCGAAATCGAACAATGCCACGTCGTGTTCCCGAAGACGGTAATCGCCGGGCATGTAATGGGGCATGGATGCGTTCGCACCGAATGCGGCGATGGTATCGAATGCGTTTCCGGTACCTCCGAGCTCCCTCATACGGGCGTCCATCCTGGCGGCAACTTCTCTTTCGGAAACGCCTTCCGAAAGATAATCCGGGATCTCCTTCGCCACGGCGGAGGATATCTCGCATGCCCTGCGGGTGGCCGCGATCTCCCCGGCATCCTTTACGGCATAGGTCTTCGCGAGGGCATCGGACGCGTCTTCGATCTGAAACCCGTACCCGGTCAATTTTTTGATGCCCATAACCGAGGCATACGATGCGGAATGGATATTGAACCCCACTTTGTCGCAGCCTTTCAACGCCGCCTGGAAAAGATCTATCAGTTCCTGCCTGCTGTGATAGACCTTGACATCCCCCTTGCCTTTGCAGGCGGTTTCCTCTTCGAGGATGTTCACGATGACATCCATCGAACCGTCCTTTCTTACGACCGCATACGAACTCTCGAAGACGCCCGAATTCTGTTCGGTGACATACCAGAACGCAGAATCGAGGAACGGTTCTCCGTCGTTGGCGATCACGACGGCATCGAGGTCGCCTGCATTCTCCATTAGCCTTTCGGTCCTTGAAAACGCCATAAGCCACTGTATGAACGAAGAGGGTAAATAGTTTTTCAAAAAAGTGCCAGACACGGAAATCCCTCCCGAAACGGGAGGGAACTTCCGGGACCGGTCAGATGCCGAACCACTCGTTCCTGCAGATCCTCTTCAATGCGGAGATGGCCGAAAGCACAGCAAGGTAGGAGGTCTTGGGATTGTCCGGCGAGGGTACGTTGTAGGTGTGTGCGACCGATGTTCCGAAGTTTCCTTCGACGTGAAGCTCGTGGGAATTGCTGGTGGCCTCCGGGTCCAGGACTATCTTGACCTGGGTCCTGTCGAATCCGATACCCAGGAGGGCCACGGTGGCGGCGACGTTGATGTTCTTGGGGAAGATCTTGACGGCTTCCCTGGCGGGACCAGAATAGATAACGGTCTTCTCC
The DNA here is from genome assembly GCA_963646785.1 of Acutalibacteraceae bacterium. Taxonomy (GTDB): domain Archaea; phylum Thermoplasmatota; class Thermoplasmata; order Methanomassiliicoccales; family Methanomethylophilaceae; genus Methanomethylophilus. The sequence goes on along the minus strand of CAVIXW010000068.1, from coordinate 4,409 downwards.
TTGACCTTCTCCACATCGATGCCCTTGTCGAGGAGGTACTGGATGCCGGCGAGGGACTTGGGGCCCTTGGTGGTCGTCAGAGTGACGGCGAGGATCTCGTCGCCCGCCGCGGAACGCAGACCGTCGACACCGCACAGCGCACCGGTCGGAATGAAGATCTTCGCCTCGTGTTCCTTGGCCTTCTGGAACAGTGCTTCCCTGTAGTCATCGTCCACCAAGGAGCCGACGGACATTATCATCATGTCCACTCCTCTGGAGACCACGCGCGGCGCCACTTCTCTGGCAGCCTGCTGGGAGGAGGCCTCGATCACGAGGTCGCAGTGGTAGAGTTCGTCTTCCAGCGAATCGACGACGATGGCCTTCTTCAAACTTGCGGCGACCTTGTCCGCCACATCCTTTCTGACATCTACGAGGTAGATCCTCTTGACCTCATCCATCTCGTCTGCGGCCTTCGCCAACCTGGAACCGATGGCTCCGCACCCTACGATAGTTATTCTCATGTTTGCATATCTGAGGCTTAACATATATATCTTTCATATATCCGAGAATTTTGTAATGAATTTCGTATCAAAACATTGAATTTCGAATAAATATTGAAAATAGATTATCGGAATTCGTAGCGGTGGAAGGATTAAATCCTATCCTGCGGTACTCGGCCCCATGCAGAGGTACGAAGTCATCGACCACACCGCCGACCTGATGGTCCGCGCCTACGGCAAAGATCTGGAGGAATGCTACGGGAATCTCGCATACGGCATGTTCGACCAGACCGTGGACCTGAACGGCGTAGATCCAGTCGAAGAACGCACCGTGGACGTCACCGGCCTGGACGAGGAGGATGCCCTGTACTCGTTCCTCTCGGAACTTCTTTTCATCGAAGATTACGAGAACATTATCCTGAAGGAATTCCGCGTAAAGATCGACGGACTGCATATAACCTGCAGTGCCAAAGGGGAGCTTTTGAACAGATCGAAGATGAAGGTCCGGGGGGAGATCAAGGCCGTGACCTTCCATATGATGGACATTAACAGGGAGATCCCCTCGGTAACGGTCCTGTTCGATGTGTGAACCGCCTTCATTGATTATATAAACCGAATCCAACATGGGGTTGCATGCTCAGACTCGGATGGTTCTCCACAGGCAGGGGACCCGGATCAAGAAATCTTCTGAAAGCTGTAATGGACGAGAAGAAAAAAGGTACTCTGGATATCGAGATACCGTTCGTCTTTTGCAACTGGGACAATACCGAGGAACCCAATCCGAAGAGAGAGCAGAGGGACATATTCTTCAACATGGTGAAAAACTACGGGATCCCCCTGGTCACCGAATCCTGGAAGAAATTCATGCCCGAACTCCGTAAAAAGGACAAAGAAGCCTGGGGGATCGAATACGGAAAGGTCCTCCGTGAAAAAACGGGAGTGTACGGACAGGACATAGGCATTCTCGCGGGGTATATGCTGTGGATGGACGACGATACCTGCGAAGCATACGATATGCTGAATCTCCACCCCGCACTTCCCGACGGACCGAAGGGTACCTGGCAGGAGGTCATATGGGACCTTATCCGGAACAATGCCGACAGACAGGGCGTTATGATCCACATCTGTACCAGGGAACACGACCGCGGCGATGCCCTGACATACTGCGGATTCGACATCAAAGGAGGAGACTTTGCTCCCCTCTGGGACGATTTCGACAGGAAGGTCGCGGAGATCGGATTCGAAAAGATCCGCGAGACCGAGGGGGAGGACGAACCCCTGTTCCGCAAGATCCGCGAGGAAGGCGCCAAAAGGGAGCTTCCGCTCATCGTCTCCACCATACGTCTCTTCTCCGAAGGAACCGTATGTATCAGGAATAAGAAACTCTGGCACAACGGAGTGCAGCTGGACCGCCCGTATGATCTTACAACCCATGTCGAGGAAGTGATCTGATGGACGAAGTGAACCCTATGGTGGAGATGGGATTTGTCCACGACAAACAGCTCATAATCGAACCCCAAGGGTTCCTGACCCCCTCCGACACCCTGCGCAGTGCCGCACGCAATTTCATACCCCGCGGCGAAAAGATATATGACATCCTCAACCGCTACAATCTGGTAACCACATACGTCATGAACCGTGACGAGACATCCGCCGTCACTGACAGCACCAAACTTCTGGCCCCTTTCCTGAAGGCGTTCGATGTTTCCGACTACGATCTGAGGAGATTCTACGATGGGAACCTGCCCCTGATGAAGAATGCCGGCAAGGTCATAAGCTATTTCAACGACCTCATGCCCACATTCCTCAACTCGAGGATGTACGAACATGCCGCATATGCCCTCGGAGAGAAACTCGATATTCCGATCTCTTCGGTCATCCCCTCGACCCTTTCTCTCGACGAGGTCACTTTCAACCACGCGGTCAACAAATCTGTCCGGGAGGATGCGGAGGCCATTTCCAGAATGAAGGTCTCGACCGCGACCTATGAGCTGAACATCCCCACGGAACTGGACGATCTGGAGGTCGAAATGATCAGCACCCTCGACACCCTCTTCCAGAAAAAATATCAGCAGAATATGTGCGGCAACCTGATCCAGCACATCGGTGCTGTCGGTGCCAACGATAAGGCCTATGCTCTTCTCGATATCAGAAAGGGGACCCAGGTGGACCTCGACGGCACCGCATATATCGGCGGCGAAAGGATCGATTTCCAGGTCCTCGACCTGGTGAAGGACGGCAACGGTCTCGCGATGTCGTTCAACGGTGCGGAATTCGCCGTACACGGATCGAATGTCGCGGTACTGTCGGACGATTGTACCGTGGCCGCCGTGCTTGTCGCCAAGTTCTACGACACCGGGATACAGGGCGTGTTCGACCTGATCGATAACTGGGACCGCAAATACCTGGAGAAAAGCGAATTTTCGTTCGACCCCCTGGTGCGCGAAATGCTCAATAATCACCCCCGCAGATTGCCGGAAGTGTATCGGATCACTCATGATAACGTATCCGAGATCGCTCTGAAAAGCGACGCGTACCGCAGGAAATTGATCTCCAAATCGCATCCGAAAAGTGCATAAACACTTCTTAAGCGAACTCCGGGTCGCAGATTCCATGGACGTATCAGGCAGGGTTCCGGCATGATTCGACCGCGGGCAGAGCACACTTTCGTTAATCTCTCCCGATTGACCTTGTTATCCCGCACAATAGTGGTATGGGCCGAACATCTGTTCTGATGGATTTTGGATGCAAACAAAGTAAGATGGATAGAAATCGGAATATGGGGGTGTTTGTTTTATAGTCAGGGAAACAATATGGAAAACATGGCTGAGGGAGAGCGGAAATTGAAACTTCCGATCGGATTCGACTATTTCCAAGAAGTTCGCGAGAACGGATATTATTTCGTCGACAAATCCGAACTTATTTCGGACATTCTTCGGGATGGAAGCAAGGTCTTCCTTTTCACAAGACCCAGACGTTTCGGAAAATCCCTCAATCTCTCCATGCTCGATGCCTTCTTCAACCTGAAATACAAAGGAAACGATTGGTTCGACGGACTTAAGGTAAACGAACACCCGGAGGTCGAAGAGTATCGGAACACCCGCCCGGTTATCTTCCTGTCGATGAAAGATCTATGTTATACCAGCTATGAACAGTTTCTTTCAGATTTCAAAGACAGGATCAGAGATGCGTACAAAGAATTCCTGTATCTTGAAAACAGCGAAAATATAAATCGCGTTGACCGTGCAGATTATCAGGACGTCATTCTTTGCAAAGCAAGCGAAACGCTGATCAAAAAATCGCTCTATACTATTTGCTCTATGCTGGAACAATACTATGGAATGAAACCGATCGTTCTCATCGACGAATACGACAATACCCTGAATCGTGCTTACGGAGAAGAATCGTTCGGAAAAATACTTGATTTCCTGCGTGATTTCTATTCCCGTACACTCAAAAGCAACGAACATCTCGCATTTGCGGTTTTGACCGGGGTCATGCAGATCGCCAAGGAAGGAATATTCTCCGGATTGAACAATCTGAAAGTGAACTACATATTCAATGTCAAATTCGACGAAAGATACGGTTTCACAAATTCCGAGGTCAAAGAACTGTGTACATATTACGGCCATCCCGAAAAATACGAAGAAGCCAGGGAATGGTACGACGGATACCGTTTCGGAAATGCCGAGATCTACAATCCCTGGAGTATCCTGAACTACATTGATTGTTATTTCAAACCGGATACGTACTGGGCGGGCACCAGCGGAAACGACATCATAGATACGCTTCTGCAGAATGCGGATAATGAAGTATTCTCTGATCTTACTGCCCTGGGCAATGGGGGAACTGTTGTCAAAGAACTGACTCCTGCAGTAGCGATGGATGACCTGAAATCCAAAAAGAATGCGATATATTCGGTTCTTGCTG
>CAVIXW010000067.1:0-10916 GCA_963646785.1 Acutalibacteraceae bacterium | reverse complement strand
CGCGTAGGTGCTGCCGGACCTGGCCAGCGGGTACTGGACCAACACGGTCCTGTCCTTGTTGAAAAGTACTCCGTCGACGGAACTGTAGTTCTTATTTTCCCCGCCGACCTCGAACGCGGCAAGTGCAGTGCACCCGGAGAATGCCGAGTTTCCGATCTTTTCGACATTGTTTCCGAGACTGACGGTTTTGAGAGAGGTGCACCCGGAGAATGCATTCCGTCCGATAGATGTGAGCGAATCGGGAAGGGTCAATCCGGTGAGAGAAACGCAGCCCTGGAAGGCAGAGGCGGATACGGTATCAACCTGGCTGCCGAAAGTGACCGTGGCGAGTGCGGTACAGCCTTCGAATGTGGATGCCGAAATATATCTCGTCGAATCCGGCAGGGTAACCGACGTCAGTGCGGTGCAGTTCTTGAACATCCCCGATCCGGTCCCCAGGAACGAATCGGCAATATTGACGGAATCAAGCTTGATGCAACCACTGAAGGCAAATTTTCCGATAGATTCGACGGTACCGGGTATGGTGACCGAGGCGAGGTCGGTACAGTCGGAGAACGCATAGTCTTGGATAACCCGGACGCTGTCGGGGATCACATAAGAAACGTCTTTTTTGCCTGCCGGGTACTGAATAAGAACATTCCCGTCCTTGTTGAAGAGCACGCCGTCGACAGAACTGTAATCCCGATTATCCTCACCGACCTCGATCGAGGCGAGTGATGTACAGTGACCGAATGCATGGGGCCAGATCTCCGTGACCCCGTCCGGAACCGTATAGGTCGCATCCTGTTTGCCTGCGGGGTATTGGAGCAATCTGGTCCTATCTTTATTGAAGAGGACCCCTCCGACCGAAGTATATTTCACATTGTTTTCGTCAACGTTTAGCGATGCTACGGAGGTACAGCCGTCGAATGCAAGGGTTCCGATATAGGAAACAGCCTTCGGGACCGATACCGATGTCAGGGAGACGCACCCTTCGAATGCCGAGCTCCCGATATAATCGACGGAATCGGGGATTTTCACCGACGCGAGAGAACTGCAGTACCGGAAGAGCGAGGTTGATATCGCGGTAATATGTTCCGGGAGGGTTACCGAGGAAAGAGAGGAACAACCGTAGAATACGGCAGTTTCGATCCCCGTTACCGAACCCGGGATATTTATCGAGGGCAGGGATTCGCATCCATAGAATGCCGAATCCTCTATCTCCGTAACTGAATCCGGAATCGAAAGGGAAACGAGCGCCGAACAGCCTCTGAATAGTTCGGGACTGATGACAGCGATCGAACCAGGGAGCTCGGCGGTTCTGAGTGATACGCATCTGGCGAACGCATTTTTTCCGATCGATGTTACGGAATCGGGGAGGATTACCGAAGTGAGCGAGGAGCACTTGCTGAATGCATATTCTCCGATGGTCGAAAGAGAATCCGGGAGATCTACGGACCTGAGGTAAGTACAGCCTTCGAATGCGGATGCGCCGATTTCCGTGATCGAACCGGGGAGAGTTACGGATCCGAGACTGGTGCAATCGTAGAATACGCACTGTCCGATAGATGTGATCGAATCGGGAAGGGCGATCGAAGTGAGGGATACGCACCTCAGAAATGCAAAGTCTCCGATAGATCCGACCGAATCCGGAACTGATATCGAGGTTAACGAGCGACCGCCGTTGAAAGCGAAGCTTGCGACCGATGTGACGGAATCGGGTATGGAGTAGGCGGTGTCGGTTCTACCTGCCGGATATACGATCAGTTCGGAGCAGTCCTTGATGAAGAGCACGCCGTCGACCGAGCAATAATTCTTATTTTCCTCATGGACATCTATGGATTTCAGAGATGTGCAGTCGTCGAACGCATAGTATCCGATAGAGGTCACGTAGGCCGAAATGGATACCGAAGCAACGGAATTGCAGCTGGCGAATGCCGACATGCCGATTGATGTTACCGAGTCGGGTATCGATATCGAAGCAAGCGAAGTACACTGGGCGAATGCAAAGTCGCCTATCGTTGCGAGCGAATCCGGAATCGTAACCGAAGTAAGGGAGCTGCAATGACTGAAAGCGGATTCGCCCAGATACTCCAGGGATTCGGGAATGATTGCCGAGGCAATATTCGTACACTCGTAAAACGCACTGTTTCCGATGGATGTGACGGAGCTGCAGAGCGTCAATTCGGAGATCTTATCGTGTTCGAAGAATGCATATTTGCCGATACTCGTGACCGGGTCCTGCACCGTTACCGATCTGATGAGGTCTTTATACTGATACCAAGGCGCGGTGCGATAGCCGTAATCGTACATCGGCCCCGTTCCGCTGATCGTAAGCTCTCCCGAGGCGGGATCCAGACTGTATTCGACATCGTCGCCGCATTTGCCGGAGTAGTCGGCAGGATCACCGTCCGTCGATTCCGCGATCGCGAACACGGCATAAACGGACAGACATATTAGCACGGCAGTTATCGGCAATATCGATTTATTCATTGCGTTCTCACATCCTTTTTTGAATGAACATTCTCGCATGTGGCAATTTATACCAGTTGCAGACTCACCGTAGACAACGGATGAAATGAAGGATATGTGCCAGGATAACGGCGGTTCGGAACAGCTGCCGGCAGAGGTGCGGCCGGATCATTTCTCGGCGCAGATGAAGAATTCGAACGGCAGATGGATCGTCTTTCCGTCCTTTTCCAGTTTCAGCGTGTCCCCTTCGTTGGAAACGATGACCGACCGGACACCCATTTCCAGCAGGTGGTCCGCATCCCACTGGGGTCTTCTTTGCGAACTGAGCGGAAGGTCCTTTGCGATATTTTCCATTATCGAGATATCCACGCCCTCCACGTCGCTGTTCTGATAATCGGGATCGAAGGCGGCATAGTCCTTATCGTAAAGATACAGGTAGTGATTTCCGTCGAAAAGCATCAGTTTTCCGCCGGTCTTGAGAACCCTGAGCCACTCCCGGTAAGCATCTTCGGGACTGTCCAGATTCCAAACGAGGTTCCGGGATACGACGACATCGAATTCTTCGTCTCCGAAATCGAGATGCTGGGCGTCCATTCTCTGAAATTTCGCGGAAACTCCGTATTTTCTGCAGTTGGCCTCGGCTTTTTCGAGCATCCCCGGAGAATAATCTACGGCGGTCACGTCGTGGCCTTCGCGGCCGAGCACCACCGGAAAGAATCCGGGGCCGCATCCGACATCGAGGATCTTCAGTCCGCTTCCGTTTCCGAGAAAGGGGGCCATCCTGTTCAGCCATTTCGTGTACGATCCGCCTTCGAGTTCGTCCTCCACCGTGTCCGAATAGGTTTCGGACCTTATGTTCCAGTATTCGCTGCTTTCGCCCAGATGATTGTTCATGTTATCAGTATATCCTAAAGAAATGTTCGATCCCCGCGGAAGACGTTCCCGTTCCGTCGGATAGGAACTGCGAAACGAATTCATCGAAAAGAGTTTGATAGTCCGGGCCGGACCCGGGGTAAAGCGCGTTCATGTAGAACGCGGTCTCCACGACGTACATGCCCGTGGACCCGGCCTCTCTCGCGATCCCGAGGAAGCCCACGTCCGGGTTGTCGAAGTGGTACTTCCCGTCGGCAAAATTGCTCAGCAGCACGGACTGCCTGTAGCCGTCCTGCGCATTGTAGACGAACCAGACCCTGCCGAGCGAGGAGCATTCCCTGATCACTTCGCGGATCGATTCCTCGTTCAGGTTAGCGTAATTGGCAGTCAGGTACTTCGATACGGTCGCCGCATCCACCGCGCCGGCCGTTTCGATATGGAGGTTGTTGGTCTGGTCTTTCCCGCAGATCGTGTACGTGCCGGCCTCCGATATCGTCTGTGCCGAATTCATGTGGTTCTCGATAACATACTGCCGTTCGGCGATCTCCGCGGCCGCCTTTCCGATAAGTTCCAGATTGGAATCGTGCCATTCGAGGTAGCGGTACGTCCTTTCCAGGTCTCCCTGGAGAAGGTATCCGAACATGGTCGTACTGCGGTCGATATAGTCGTTCCGGACATTGGTCTGGTCCGCCGTGGTGAGGACCACCGTGTCTATGCCGAACGGGGAAAGCCTTTCCCTAGTGACGGGATCGATCGTCGAATTGAAGTAGCCCGGTACATACGCGTCGGCATGCAGGGAGATCAGTTTTTCGTAGGAGGATTCCCCGAGTTCGACCGTTCCGTAAACTTCGGGTTTTCTGTAATACTCCGAAAGATCCGCCCACCCGGTCTCGCTTATGGTCGTGTCCACTCCGACGACCTTGCCGCTGATCCCCGTGATGAGGGCCATATACGCACCCGTACAGTACCCGATGGCGACGGTTCTGACAGGCCAGGATATCTTCTGGTTCTGCCTGTAGTCGTCGATATAGTAGACATCCAGGACATCGGTGCCGTTCTCCTGGGCGGCGATGATGCGTTTCAGATACGATATGTCCGAGCTGTCGATCCTGCCGTCGAGATTGGCGTCACACAGCGGTGTCGGTCTTTCCGTACCTCCGAGAACGTTCTGGAGATAGGTCACGTCATCGCTGTCGATGCGGTCGTCCTCGTTGGCGTTGCCGTAGACCCAGAGGCGGGAGTTCTCAGATGGTACTTCCGATCCGGAAACCGTATGGCCCAGAAGAGATTCCGAACCGTCGGGCAGATTGGCGACCACGAGGACCGATCCGAGCAGTATCATTACCGCAATGAAGAGGGCCGCAAAGCGACGGTCGTTCCTTTTCACCGCGGTTATGCCCGCGGCGGTATCGAACTTGCCTTTCCTTACGGAGATCTGTTTGTTCGTCTTAGGGGGGACCATCGCGATATGGATGCTGCCGCCGACATTGTCGATCTGCGCATCGACCCCGTAGGCCTCGCTGATGTTCGGTACGGTCAGTACCCGGTCGGGAGTGCCGTCGGCGATGATGTGCCCTTCCGACATCAGGCAGATACTGTCGGCATAGGCGGCGGTGACGTTGAGGTCGTGACAGACCGCGATCACCGAGATGTTCTTCGCGCGGGCAAGATCGTGCAGGAAGGACATGACCTCCATCTGGTACTTCACATCGAGGTTGGACGTGGGTTCGTCCAGGATCAGGATCTCCGGTTCCTGGACGATGCCGCGGGCTATCATCACCCTCTGCCTCTGCCCGGCCGACAGCTCTCTGATGTCCCTGTCGGCGAATTCCTCCAGATTCATCAGGCGGATGGCTTCTTCCACGGCATCGACGTCTTCGTCGTTCGGGCTCCATCCCGAAATGGGGAAACGCCCCATCATCACGACCTCGGAGACCGTGATGGAAAATGTGGAAAACGAATTGTTGGGGATGAAGGCGACCTTCCTTGCGATATCCGCCTGGGACATGGAGGAGACCTCTTTCCCGTCGAGGAGTATGCTGCCCGAGGTGTATTTCAGCAGCCCGTCGATGCATTTGGCGAGGGTGGTCTTGCCGACGCCGTTCGGCCCCAGAAGGCATGTGAGCCCGGGCTCGCCGACGGTTAGGGAAATGCTGTCGAGGACCTTTTTGCTGTGATAGCTGAACGACAGGTTTTTGATCTTCAGTTCTGTCATGACCAAGCCTCCTTGCGGCTTTTTATCAGCAGATAGACGAACAGGGGGCCGCCCAGACAGGCAGTCACCACTCCCACCGGAAGGGAGATATGGCTGTTGAGATAGATCGCGAACCACCTGCAAACGATATCTGAGATAAGCAGAATGGCGGCACCCACCACCCCGGAAGCGGGAACGAGGTATCTGTTGTCCGCCCCCAGAACCGTTCTTGCGATATGGGGGGCGACGAGCCCGACGAATCCGATGACCCCGGTGAAACTCACGACGGTGGCCGCGACCAGGGATATGACCAGCAAAAGGACCAGTCTCCGCTTTTCTACATCGATACCGAGACTTTTGGCACTCTCGTCGCCCATGCCGAGGATGTTCAGCTGGTTCGACAGGTACATGATGTACATGGATCCGAGGACGGTGACGAACAGTATCGTAGCCAGATCGTTCGAGGCCACTGTATCGAGAGTGCCTATGGTCCACTGGTAGACGGCGGACATATCGTCGGGATCTGCAACGATCATGAACAGCTGGGTCAGTGCGTTGAACACGTATGTGAGGGCGATACCGCACAGGACCATCATGGTCGGCGTAGGTTTCCTGATGCGGGTTATCAGGGTGATCACCGCGGCGGGGATCAGTGCGAAAATGAACGCGTTGATGACGATCCCTCCGCCGGCGACCAATTCGAATCCCGCGATGATCGCCAACGCGGCGCCGAACCCCGCACCTGAAGAGATCCCCATGGTGTACGGGTCGGCAAGGGGATTTTTCAGCATGCTCTGCATGGCGGCACCGCATACCGCCAGTGCGAATCCGCATATCAGGGCGCCTAGGATCCGCGGAAGTCTGAGGTCCCTAACGATGTGGGCCGTTGTCGGATCGACATTTCCGATTCCGAACAGGGCGCAGAATGCATCGCCGATACCCATCGAATACGTGCCGAGCGTCACGGAATAAAGTGCGAGAATGAAGCAGATAACGGAACCGGCCGAGATGAATGCGATCTTCCTGGCCCTTGAACGGAACAGGTTTTCGCGAAAGTCCGGTTGGTGGTTCTCGCTTCTCATGTATTCCAGGCCAAGGATTTATTCTATTTAATACAGTGTTACGAAATTGAAAAAATGACATACGCAATACACATTAGATTAATAATCCAACATATCCTCGGCAATCTGGGTCGATGGAAAATCAATCAGATAATCGTATGGAATTTGATGAAAGTGGACACTGCGAGATTCGAACTCGCGGCTTCGTCCTTGCGAAGGACGCACGCTACCGGTCTGCGTCAAGTGCCCAATAAAATCCGGTATGTCCCCATAGATGTGGATTATAAAAACCTATTTGGGTCCCGCCGTACGTCATGCATAGGATTTTTCGGCTCGGCCGGGTGATTGGTTTTATAATCAGTCTGCCGTTCGGTATATCATTAGGCCGAGGCCGGAGTGATCAAATGATGAAACTGGTACTGATTAGACACGGAGAGAGCGAATGGAACAAACTTAATCTGTTCACCGGTTGGACCGACGTCGAACTTTCCGAAAAAGGGTGGGGCGAGGCCAAGGCCGCCGGAAAACTGCTCAGGGACGAAGGCTACGATTTCGACATCTGCTATACTTCCCTTCTCAAAAGGGCCATCCACACCGCGCAGTGCCTCCTGGCGGAAATGGACCTCGACTGGATCCCGATGCAGAAATATTGGCAGCTGAACGAAAGGCATTACGGGGCTCTGCAGGGCCTGAACAAGTCCGAGACCGCAGAGAAATACGGTCAGGACCAGGTCACCCTCTGGAGACGTTCCTACGATGTCTGCCCGCCTGCGCTGTCCGCCGAAGACGAAAGAAACCCCATTCACCAGAGGCAGTATGCCGGAACTCCCGCCGAAGGCCATCCCCTTACCGAAAGCCTCGAGATCACTGTCAACCGTGTCGTTCCGTTCTACGAGCAGGTCCTCGTTCCGCAGATCAAAGCCGGAAAAAGACTGCTTGTAGCCGCCCACGGAAACTCTCTCCGTGCGCTGGTAAAATATCTCGACGGCCTCACTCCCGAGGAGATCGTCTCCGTCAATATTCCCACCGGGGTCCCGCTGGTGTACGAATTCGACGACGATATGAACGTCGTCGGCAAATACTATCTCGGAGACCAGGAAGCCATCGCCGCAAAGGCTAAAGCCGTCAGCGAGCAGGCCAACAAGAAGGGGTGAGGATGGTCTCCGTCGAACACGACCGGGACAGGCATCGCTTCGCTGCGATGCAATCCGGGCAGGAAGTAGGCTATCTTACCTACAATCTCTGCGATCGCGTATTGAACATCACGCATACCGTCGTCACTCCGTCCATGCGCGGTCACGGGATCGCAAAGCAGCTCGTCCTCGAATGCAGATCGTTCGCCGATTCGGAATCCCTGACCGTCACATCCGACTGTTCGTATGCGTCAGCGGTGCTCGGTATAGAGACAGAGCATCCGTCCTGCAGGATATGATCCTGTCTGCGCGCCTATATCTCGGAATTCCGTAAATTATTCAGGTATCGAAGTAAATTTAACATATTTGATACTTTTAATATCCAAATATCTACGAATTTCGTAGAAATTGTTTATTTATCGTTTATTCTCTGAATAAACTTTATTTATTTTATCACAGGTACGGATTTATCGGGTCCGAGGTTGTCAATCGGGTCTGACTGCGTTATGCAGGTGTGAATCATACATGTCGTTCTTAGATACGTTGAACGGACCGATCTCTGATGCATTCTACTTCGTAGATGATTATTTCTGGGGAATCGCGTTCGCATTTCTGATCGGACTCGGCATTGTCTTCACCGTGAAACTGAAGTTTATGCAGATCCTCAGGATCAAGCACACTTCGGCTCTCGCGCTATCCGGAATTCAGGAAGGTTCAACGACCAAACAGATCTCTTCGTTCGAAGCGTTCTGTCTAGGAATGGGTGCGCGTATCGGTGTTGGTAATATTGCCGGTGTCGCCACTGCCATTGTATTGGGTGGACCTGGAGCTGTTTTCTGGATGTGGATATTCGCTATTATCGGATCCGCGAGCGCGTTCATGGAATCCACGCTTGCCCAGATCTATAAAGAAAGGAAATCCGACGGTCAGTACTACGGCGGTCCCGCATATTATGCGCTGAAAGGTTTGAAAAGCAGGAAGCTCGGCGTTCTTGCGGCCATTCTTCTTGTACTTACGTTCGGTCTCGGATTCGTCGGGGTGCAGGCCTGCAATGCGTCCGGAGCCCTCTGCGGTGCATTCGAATTCGACAACAACCGTTTGTTCTTCGCACTGATCATCGCGGTCATCGCAACAATCCTCATATTCAAGGGGCTGAAAATGGTCGCGATCTTTTCCGCAAAGATCGTTCCGTTCATGGCCGTTGCCTGGATAATTTTCAGTCTGATCGCTATCGCCCTCAATATCGGGGGTGTCGTCAACGCATTCTCCATGATCTTCCAGTACGCCTTCAACTGGAACGGGGTGTTCGGTGCGGGTATCGGTATAATCATCATCACCGGTTTGAAGAGAGGTGTCTTCTCCAACGAAGCGGGTCTCGGTTCAGTGGCCAATCTCGCCGCGACAGCCGACGTTCCCCACCCAGTCAAACAGGGGAAGATCCAGTCCTTCGGCGTACTCGTAGATACGCTTATCGTCTGTACCCTGACGGCCGTCGTGGTTCTTTCCTACGGCAGTTACAGCGACATTCTCGCATTCGACGCAATGGGGGCACCGCTGGTTCAGAACATCGTCGCTTCGACGGCCATCGGAAATGCCGCCAAGTACATCATCGCCATATTCATGTTCCTCTTCGCTTTCACCAGCCTCATCGGTTACTACACTATGAGCGAGGCCAATGCCAGGTTCATCAAAGACGACAAGATGACGATATTCGTTGTTAAAATCGTCGTTATAATAACGGCATTCATGGCGGCCTGCGTTGCCGACGTCAAGATAATGGATGCGTTTTCGGATACGTTCATGGCCCTTATGGCATCGGTCAACATGATCATCATCGCTCTTCTGTCGAGAAAAGTGTTCGAAGCATATGCAGACTACAGACTGCAGAAGAAGAACGGTATCGAAGAGCCGGTGTTTCATAAGGATACATTATCCGATCCGACCGGCGTGACCGAATGGGAGTGAGTTTTATGACAGATGCTGAAAATATTGGCAATGAAACGAAGATCGCGGACAAGATCAAATTCCACTGCCAGTATGCCATCAGATTCTTCGGCATACTGACCGTGATCGTCTTGATAATCGCCGGATATTCGTTGTATTGCGAGGGCGTCCCCCTCTTCCTGGTCCCGTTGTTTGTGGCTTTTCTCACGATTGTGATCGCTTACCTCTTCATCGATCTCCGGTCCGTTCTGGCGGCCGACAACAAAGAGAATGCGATTGCCCTCTGTGATAATTATTTCATGCTGCTTGTCGTAGCCACTATAGCCGTCGGTGTGTTCACGGGTTATTTCTTCCACAATGCCGAGTACGAGAAGATGTTTCTCCCTCTGTTTGTGGCATTTATGACCGTTGTAAGCGCCTATATCTTTATAGAGTTCAAAGGAGAACTCGTAGCCGACAAGTCTGTCGACAAGTACTGAAGCAGTCGGGGGTTACTCCCCGACTGTCTTTATGATCATTTATGATTCCGGCTATCCGATAATCGGCTCGGATCCGGAGAAGCAGGTCTTTTCGAAGAGGCTTCACTCTTGTGATTAACAATCGTATCCGCATTTACGGGATACGATTTTAAATTTTGATGCTGGCCCAGCAAAGCTCTCTTGTTTCGGAGTGCAGGCCGGAATCGGTGGTACAGGTTTTGATAAAACGGAACACGAGATCGTCTTTTCCGAGATACATCCTGACGGAGTGACCGTCAAGCATTCCCTCATAAATATTGGCATAAAAATGTCCGAAAGATGTTTTGATGTTATCGGATCCCTTCTTTATCAACGAAGAGTAATCGAATAATCCGGATCCGAAGGAAAGTTTGGTCTTGAGTGTTTCGACCGGAGTGCCGTTGCGATCGACAGAAACGGTACAGTCGTCGCCGTCGATCTTACTGAATGTATATTTTTCAACCATCGGCTCTGATTTCGGTTTACCGGATTCGGTAATTGTCAACTGGTATGCGAGCCAAGCACCTTCGGGAATTGTAACCATTTAAATCGCCACTAAATGAATGTTAACTCAAATGAAAACTGCATATTTGAGTGTTTCGTAGAGTTCATAAAGTATAACCGAAAATAAAGGGAAAATCCCCGATGACCCCCGGGGAGGGGAAGAGGTTTGAGAGAACAATCTCAGAGACCGTAGTTCTTAAGGTCGTAGTTGGGAACGTGTCCCGCGTACTCCTTGTGGCACATCTCGGTGAATTTGTCG
>CAVIXW010000066.1:0-10924 GCA_963646785.1 Acutalibacteraceae bacterium | reverse complement strand
CAATATTTAACCTCTAGAATGTTATATCATATCAACACGGTGATTGCTTAGGAGGATTTTTTTCGGTGTACCCCTCGGTAATCACAAGAACTTTCGGAATTATCGGGTACCGACTCATTCCTCATTCCCCATCAGTTTGTCCGGCGAGATGAACGGTTTGCCTCCAAAACTTCCGTTCAGGTACGCTTTCCGGA
The DNA here is from genome assembly GCA_963646785.1 of Acutalibacteraceae bacterium. Lineage (GTDB taxonomy): Archaea > Thermoplasmatota > Thermoplasmata > Methanomassiliicoccales > Methanomethylophilaceae > Methanomethylophilus. The sequence goes on along the minus strand of CAVIXW010000066.1, from coordinate 10,730 downwards.
TATCAAGATCATTACGGATACTATAGTCGGACAGTCTTCTGATGTGCCCTTCACCGGTATTCCAATCCTTTACAGACAAATATATCTGGTCCCGCCGGATTACAGACTGATCCAATAACGAAACATCGTGTGTATTCAGGATCAACTGAGCATCCCTTTGATTCTCCGACGGATCTAGGAACAAACCTACGGCCCACATGCAAAGGTCGGGATGAAAGCTAAGGTCCATCTCATCGATCACGAGCGTGGTACCGTTCCTCAATGCTTGAATTATCGGTCCGATCACAGACAGGAAACGAATTGTCCCTGCGGATTCCATCGATATGGGCAGTTCCCTTGAAATCTTACCGTATGTGTGTTTGACCCATATGTCCTGTATCGGAAGAACGACTGTTCCAGCATTTGCAGGCAGCAATTCTTTCCCCTTGTCATGCACATTGGTGATTCCGAGATCGGCAATGTCGAACGCCTTCAAAGCATATTCCTGGAATTTCTCGTCGGACTTCATTAAGCTGGTGAACACATCAAGAGAATGCGACACATCATAATCGACTAGGACCAAAACCTCTTTGGAAGCCCACTCGGAAATATTCATACAATCCTTGTCGTTGAACTGCGAACAAACCGAGACATAAAGTGACTTGGGGCCGACCCTGCGCGCATTCTCTCTTCTGAATCTCGCATCTGATTTGAATGTGTATTCGTTGCGGAAGCGTTCAAAAATTATCGTTTTTCTACCGTTAGGAAAACTGTAAAGATATTCTTCCGTAATCCCGTCGCTGTTGTATGCAAACCCATACTGGTAGCGTATCCCTTTGGTGATGAGATTGCATTCCAACGTGGTGGGATCGGCAGTGTCGGAGAATGCAAAAGGAATGTAGTTCAGCCTATGGTCCAGGGTATGCGATGCGGAAACCATTATGAAATTGACAAATAGGTTCAACGCCTGGAACATGGTTGTTTTACCAGAGGCGTTGGCACCGTACATAGCAGAAAGCTTCAGCAGATCCTTTTTGTAACCGTCGCAGGCGAATTTGTTATCCGGAAGTCTTTTGTCTTTCGAGGCTTCCATCGATATTGTGGTTTTTTCGTAAAAGATGCGATAGTTTGTCGCACTGAAGCTTACTATCATAATATCTTATATTCAAAATTTAATTATAAATTTTGTGATTTTATCACATAATCAGATTTTAATTATTCCTTGAATACAGTTTACAATTGTTTTCCGAGCCTATTGTCGATATCTGCAGGAATAACTTCCCGGGCAAGATCGGAACCGCTTCGATCTTTCATCGAACATCATGTTCGGCACCGCCATACGGACGACGGCCATTTCGGATCCGGTCACGGAACCGAAAATGATTTAGTCAAATAGTATCTGGCACAAGCCAATATGCCAGATATCAGGGTGGTCCTTGTCGGACCGAAATTCGAAGGAAATGTCGGAGCCATAGCCCGCTGCATGGCCAATTTTGATGTTGAAGAACTCTATCTTGTAAATCCCTGCGAACTCGGTGACACCGCATTCAACAGATCCAAACACGGTTCCCAGATCCTGGAAAACGCGGTCACGGTCACCTCCATGGAGGATGCGCTCAAAGACTGCTTCCTCGTGGTCGGAACCAGCGGCGTCACTACGAAAGGAGACAAGAATTACACCAGAATCCCCGTTCCCGTACGCGAATTTGCCGAATCCACCAAAGGCTATGAAGAAAAGATCGCCTTTGTCTTCGGAAGAGAGGACATCGGCCTGCTGCAATCGGAACTCAACTGTTGCGATGTGCTCATCACCATTCCCGCTTCGGACAAGTATCCCATCATGAATCTCTCCCACTCGGTCGGAGTGGTCCTTTACGAGATGTTCCAGACCTCCAACATCCCCAATCGCTGTGTCCCTGCCGACCATGATGAAAAAGAACTTCTGTTCCAGTTCTTCGGGGACCTTCTTGAAGAGGTGGGTTACCTCGAAGCGAGAAGAGAACTCACCAGCGTCATGTTCAGGCGTATGATGGGGAGGTCCATCCCTACAAAATACGAGTACCACACCATCATGGGCGTGATCGGTGACGCGACCAAGATCATTCGCGCCGGCGGGAAGAAATGGGAATGAACAGGAGGATCTTGTCCTCCCCCAACCCGGAACAGCTTATGATCTCGGGTATTGCGTTCCCCCGGATCGCCAACTTCTCCATCGCCTGACCGCGTTCCTGCTCGCCGATATGCATTTCAGTGAACGCAAGTATCTTGCCGCAACCGGCAGAGGTCTCGAAAAAGGGATGTTCCAAAGCATCCGAAAGTGCCTCCGTGAAGCTGTTTCCGCTACCCGAGGCCATAGTATAATGCGGGGACGTAAAATAAGAGAAGAACGGTGCGGATTCCAGAAGCCGAAGTATGAATCCGAGGATCTGGGCCGCACAAACGTATGTTGATCTTAATGACGAATCGCAGTTCTCGGGAAGAATACCTCCGACCAAGGTCTTCTGAATGTCGAAAATAAACACATTGGTCCGATCGGGATCCAATTCGGAAAGGGCCTTGATCGCTCTGGCACGTCTTTCGGATTCGAAAGAAAAAGGCAGGGTACAGAACATGGCAACGGTTGATTTTACTCTGCTGGCACATTCGCTTACCATATCACGGATCTCGTGAAACGAACTTCCGGCCATGGAAAGTATCAACACCGCGTGGGCATAACCGTCCATTCTCCTGCACAGCTCCGCCATATTCCGTTCCTTATCCTCTCCCAGCTGAAAATAGGATTCGCAAGGATCGGAAGACTCTTCGATCGAATTTTTATCGATGAGAAGGACAGGTAACTTCCCGTTCGAACATAATCTAGCCAGGGTACGGCCGGATGTTCCGTATGCGATCAGAAGAGAGCGGAACATCAGAGATCCTTCCGCTCGGATTCCAATCCTTTCGCAATAACGTTGAGAAGTATCTCGTTTGCCGGAGAATCGTTCGAAGTGAAATCGTCAAGATTGAGAGACCGCTCGGCCGAACGGACAGCGAGGATCTTCTCCGCATCTTCTTGGGTAAAGAATGACTTCAGCAGGGTCGCCACGGCATCTTTTACCGCATCGGATTCGCTGGAGTATTTGCCCAGTCTGACGAGTTCCGAAAGAAGGACCAACTGATCTGCGGACAACCTGACGACGATCCGTTCCTCCGTGCCCACAATATCACCGGTTAAAGAAAAACCCCGAGGGGGTTAAAGCGTTTGAAGTTCCGATAGAGTCTAAGCTCATCCGAAGAGTGCGCTGAGTCCAGCTGCTGCTTCGTCTTCGCTGACAGTTTCCTCTTCTTCCTCAGCAGGTGCTGCTGCGGGTGCGGCTGCGGCGGCTGCGGGTGCGGCTGCGGCGGCTGCTGCGGGAGCTGCGACAGAAGCGTTTGCGATAGCTTCTTTGATGTCGACTCCCTCGAGGGATGCAACGAGTGCTTTGACTTTAGCGGCGTCAACTTCTACGCCTGCTGCGTTGAGGATAGCCGTGATAGCATCTTCGGTAATCTCTTTTCCAGCAGAGTAGAGGACCATTGCGCTGTAAATATACTGCATTTCATTCATCTCCATTTTCATCCGAATAGGGCGCTGAGACCGGCTGCGGCCTCGTCTTCGCTGACTTCTTCGGATTCTTCTTCGTCTGCTTTCTGCTCCGCCTGTGCGACGGGTTCTGCTGCGGTAACAACGGGTGCTGCGGAAAGTCTCGCGGCAATGTCGTCGTTAGTGTATCCGGTTGCAGAAGCGATGGCAAGCATCTGACTGTCTGCCTTGGCAAAAAGCGCTCCAATTGTCTCATTAGTCGGTATCGCGGCCTCGACAGAAAGCGCATAAGCACTCCTGTACGCCTTCGCAATAAGCATAGGTACAGTTTCTTTTGCAGGGTATGCAACTTCGACTGCAAGTGCAATTGCGTCGTGGGCGGCCGTAGCGAACATATTGCTGTAATAATCATCAGGAATATCCAGAACGCTTCTGCTGTAAACGATTCCGTCGCCGAAGATCGCTTTCGCGTCCATACCGACGATCATCGGAAGGATTTCCAGTTTGGGAAGCATTGCCGCGAGTTCGGGTTTGATTGCCTCGCCCTCTTTAGCGACAGTGGTATCTTTCTTGATGGTTATTTTCCCGTTCATGATCTGAGCGGGAAGCCCGAGTTTCTGAAGTTCACCGATGATGGGTCCAGGTCCGAACGGGGTAGGTCCGGCAGGAACGACGATATCGAACGGTGCTTTGTCGCCGGCCCTTGCGGGTGCGGGGGACATGGTCGCTTTCAGCTTGTTGAAAAGCTTGAAGGCGTTCAAATCCGTGGTGACAATAGCGCACTGTCCGTCAACGTGATCTGCAAGAGCCTCGATTCCGGGCTTGTACTGTGCGGCCTCTTCGAGAGCAAGACGGATAAGATTGTTCTTGGTCATCTTGATCTTTGCATGGTCGCGCATTCCAGCCCTCATCGACTGGATCTGCTGTCCGGGGATACCGCTCATGCTGATGACTGCAACTACAGGTGCATTCTTGATATCCTCGACGATCTCACCGACGAGTTCCTTCTTCCAACTTGCAACGTGTGCCATCCTTAGACCTCCTCAGAGCAACCTCTCCGAGGGACCCATGGTGGTCTTGATGTATGCGGAAGCGAGGTTGTGGGATCCTTTTTCAAGGTGTCCTTCGACACGCTTCATGATGAGGTCCGCGTTTTCAGCGATATCCTCAGCAGACATGTTGACAGTTCCGATGGGTACATGGAAGGTTGTCTTGTCTTTCGTCCTGACCGTTACAGACTTACGGAAATTTGCGATAAGGGGCGCGGGGTCTGCACCGGGCGCGATGGGCTTAGGCATCTTTCCACGAGGACCGAGCACGGTACCGAGTCTTTTACCGACCTGCGCCATGAGTGGTGCTTCCGCGATAAAATAATCGATCTCGTTCGCGATCTTCTTTGCCTGTTTCTTGTTCCCTGCGAGAGCTCCGAGTTCTTCGGGGGTGATCACAAGGTCGGCAACGTCTTTGGCTTTCAAGGCTAGTTCGCCACCACCAATCACAGCAATCTTGACATCTTTTCCGCGTCCCTTGGGGAGGACGATATCCTCCTGAATACGGTTCTTAGGAAGAGAAAGGTCAACATCTTTGAGATTGATGGCCAACTCAACCGTCTCAACAAATTTGCGCTTCTTCGCACTTTCAAGTGCCTTCTGCACAACTATTACGGTTGGTTTATCTGCCAATACAATTCCTCCTCGTAGTTCTAGCGGGTGTATTATGCCCTCCTACGAGCAAGATGTCGTAAGTAGGTCCCATATATAAAGGTAACATAAATCCGAACCGTATTGCATCCAAGAAGGTCTGCGGCACCGGAACGGTGCGATGCGGATCGGAATCGGACAACCGAGTGGCTGTCGAAAAGATAAATGATCGGGGCCGAAGCCCCGTTTAATGTTTTACTGAAGCTGGGCGTCGTAAACGCCGGCCCTGACATCGGTCTGGAAGGCCTTTGCGTCTTTGCCGTCGATCGTGACTCCGAGAGATACGCAGTTTCCGGAAACTTCCATAACGCGGGCCTTGACGGTGGCACCGAGGAGGTCATCGCGCTTCTGCTCAGCGATCTTCTTCGCCTGATCTACGGTAAGGTTTCCTACCTTGGTGGTCTTGGGGTTTCCAGATCCGAGGGGGATGTTGAGTTCGGCCTTGATCAATGCGGACATCGGAGGGGTTCCGACCTTGATGTCGAAGGTCTTGTCATCGTTGATGAGGATGGTGACAGGAACCTTCATTCCGTCGAATGCTTTGGTCTTCTCGTTGATTTTGGCGATGACCTGACCGATGTTCACTCCTTTGGGACCGAGTGCGGGTCCGAGCGGGGGACCCGCTGTTGCTTTACCGCCGTCGACCATTGCCTCTACTTTATCTACCATATTCAATTCTCCTTTTCAATAACTCTGACACTGTCAGCTTTGACAGTAACTGGGATGGGGACCATTGCGTCGATGAGTTCGACCGTAATCTCCTCTTTAGTTTGATCAATTTTCTGGACTCTTGCCCTCTCTCCCTTGAAGGGTCCGTTGACAAGTTCGACCGTATCTCCGTCTTCGATTCCGATAACTGGTGAAACAGGTACCAGATATGAGCTGATCTCGTCAATCGAGATCTCGGCAGGAACGTGGGCGTCGCGGGGGACGCTTCCGTCTTTGACGTCGACGAACGATTTCGCTTTCTTGATGCCGCGTGCCTTCTCCTGAAGTCTGTCGGTGTTCATACCCTCGACGAAGACGTATCCTCTGAGCTTGACCGGGCTGAGAACAGCGTACACATCCTTCTCGCCCTGATCGGCCTTGGCATAAAGGCTCATGACCACGTCTTTCTCGTGATCCATCTGGGTCTTCAAAGTGAGGATCGACTGCTTTGCGCAAGCTCCGAACGAAGTGACCGCGGAACCGTAGTCGGATTGAACGGTGACGTCCACATCGACGGAATCGTCGTACCTGGCACCGCGGGGACAGATGATCTCGATCCTGAATGCCTTGGTGGCACCGTCTTTGAAAGACAGTTTGAACTCTTCGCTGGAATTGAAGTTATCCCAGATCTCGTCTCCGTCGGAATCGTAGAGAGTGACCCTCCATTCGGGACCTTCCTCCGGATCGGATGCGTTGACCGATAAATTAAAGGTCACTTCCTCGGCGCCAGGGACGACCTGGAACTCCCAGGAGGCCTTACCGCCAGCACGAACATCCTTGGTCCCGCTGTCCCCGGTAAAATCTGGATTGGTCTGTAACTCCGCCATCGTCAAACCTCAGAAATAAGTAGGGAGGTACGTCATGACCCACATTACTGCGAAACCCACGAGTCCCAAGATGATGATACCAATCGCGGAGATTTTTGCGGTCTTGAGATATTCTGCTTTATCGGGGGTGTGGGCCATCTGAAGGATTCTGCCGTATTTTCCTTTACCGAGACCACCGATTTTGGAATCGAGACTGTCCTGTATTTTTTCAGCCTTACCGGGTTCCACATTTTCGTTTGCCATCTGTTTACCTTCCTGTAACATCAGGTATTGCAATCCGCCCTTCATTATTAATGAAAGATGCAGATGAGCAAGACCTTAACTTAACATGTTTCTTTTATAGCTTTCGCTCAATAATACGGTTTTGACCCATTGATTCAGCAGTTGTTAATGCGGTACCAATAAGGTCGTGAACGTTTCCGTACTCGATTTGGTTGGGTACTACATAATCCATACTGATAAAACTATGTGTGCCGAAATTGCGAAAACTGGGCAATTCGAACATAAAAACTTCCAAACCGCCTGCAATGAGTCCTTTCGAGCGGACGATACCGAAGAACCATCGTTTTGAATCGGACAGGCGCGTAAGTCATTATTTTATATTGGTTGCAGATTGACACGTATTATAAGGTGTTTAACATGGAAGAGGTTTTGTGCAACATCGAGATTATCAAAGACAACTACAATTTTGTCGCCAAGATTCAAAGCGACATCGGCGGCATGAGGGAATACAAGTCATCGAATTTCGAGGAGGTTCTCGAGCAGATGACCATGGATCTTCAGGAAGAGTTCGAGATCGCTTGAAGGTGGTGAAAATATGGCAGACAAAATCAAACAGATCACGGATGCAATGAATATGCTCGCGGAGGACCAGTCGGTCCCCAGAAACATCAGAAAAGGAGCTTCCGATGCCAAAGCAAGGCTTCTCGACACCAAAGAAGCGATGGATGTCCGTGCCGCCGGAGCGATCAACATCCTCGACGACCTTGCCAACGATCCCAACGTGCCTCTTCACGCCAGGACCCTGATCTGGCAGATTATCAGCCAACTCGAAACCGTTGGCAAAGAATGAAAATATTGGCCCCGGCGGGCCAATATTTTTCAAACACATTACAGAATCATTGTTTCTGGTTTTTTATAATCTCAATGAAGTTCTGGAAAATTTCGGCCCCGTACTCGCTGTTCTCGACCTCGGGATGGTATTGAACTCCGAAAAGAGGGCGGGTGCAGCAGGATACTGCCTCGACCTTGCACGAAGGCGAGGATGCCGTTAGTTTGAATCCTTTCGGAACGGATTTGACCTCGTCGTTATGCGAGCCCCAAACGGTAAAATCATCGGGAACTCCGGCAAAGAGGTCCGAATGGTCCTCGACGTGGAGTTTGACCTCCCCGAACTCGGGCATATCTGCGGGACCCAGCTCGGATCCGAAGTGCTGGCACATGAACTGATGGCCGGCGCAGATACCGAGGATCGGGTACTCGGCACGGTCAAGAAATTCGCCGTTGTTTCCCATACGGATCCCTTCGCACGCAATACTCGGCGCACCGCCGGAAAGAACGAGTCCGTCGAGATCCTTGATCTCTTCGAAAGGTGTGGTGTTGGGAACAATCTTGGTTTCGACTTTGAGGTATTTCAGCACGCGCCACTCGCGATGCGTCCACTGACCACCGTTATCGACAACATAGATTTTCATGTTCCATCATAAATGTCCAGTTTAAATTAATTATGGGCACGGGCCGATGGCCCGTAGCCCGATGAAAAAGATAAGATCCGATCGGTCCGAAGACCCAGACCGGATCATTCCCATTCGATTGTGCTCGGAGGTTTGCTGGTGATATCGTAAACGACGCGATTGACACTGTCCTTCATCGAATCGGTGATGCGTACGGAGATCTTGTTCAGAAGCTCGAGGGAAAGACGAGAGAACGTGGCGGTCATTCCGTCGATCGAGTCGACGGCGCGGATCGCGATGGTGTACCCGTAAGCCCTGCGGTCGCCCTGTACGCCGACGGATTTGCTAGGAAGGAGTGCGGCAAAGTACTGCCACGGGCGGACCGCTTCTCCGCTCTTCACTGCCTTCATGATCTCGTCCTCGACGATGAAACAGGCCTTGCGGACGATCTCGACCTTCTCCGGAGTGACCTCCCCGAGACACCTGATGGCGAGCGCGGGACCGGGGAACGGCTGCCTTTCGGAGGCTTCGACCTTGAGTGCCCTGGCAACCTGCCTGACCTCATCCTTGTAAAGGTCGCGGAGAGGTTCGCAGAGGGTCATACCCAGGTCTTTGGGAAGCCCGCCTACGTTGTGGTGGGATTTGATGGTGTCCCTGGTGCCGTCGCCCGATTCGATCCAATCGGGAGCGATGGTTCCCTGAAGAAGATATGTCGCTCCGAAGTCCTTTGCATACCTCTCGAAAACCCTGATGAACTTGTTTCCGATCATCTTCCTTTTCTGTTCGGGATCCTCGACGCCTTTGAGTGCTTCGAAATACTCGTCGGCAACACGGGCGATCTCATAGTTGATGCCACTTTTCTTCATCATGGCCTCGACCTCCTCGGTCTCGCCCTGCCTCATGAGCCCGTTATCCACATACACCGCGAGAAGCCTGTCTCCGATGGCACGGCTTGCCAGAGCCGCGGTGACCATACTGTCGACACCGCCCGAGCAGGCGATGATCGCCTTGTTGGGTGCGGGGATCTCCCGGGCGACCTGTTCCAATGCTTCGTTGATAAATTCCTGTTCGTCGAAAAAACCACTCATTCATTCCACCTTCTCTGACTCGCGGACTACAAATTCGGAATCCGATCCCACCTTGTCCGCCATCTTCACACGATCATCGGTCAATTTCTTTAAAAGGATAGGGTCGGAAATTGCCAACATTTCGACTGCGAGTGTGGCCGCATTGTCTCCGCGGTCCATTCCGACGGTGGCAACCGGGATTCCGGGGGGCATCTGAACCATGGACAGGAGGGCATCGTAGTTCAAAGCGCCGCTGACGGGCACCCCAATCACGGGCTTGCAGGTGAAAGATGCGATCACTCCGGGAAGTGCCGCGGAAAGTCCCGCGATGGATATGAACACGTCCGCATCGGTGTTCTTCACAATCTCCTCCACCCTGTGAGGGGTCCTGTGGGCGGATGCCACGGCAATCTCGAAACCCACACCGAATTTACGCAGGACCTTTATCGCTTTCTCGGCGACCGGAAAGTCGCTCTTGCTTCCCATGATTATGGATACCTTGGCCATGAGATGATGACTGCAAGGACCTATTAAAATATATGAGAGGGCGGCCGAAGGGACCGGTCGCCCGGAAAGGGTTTTGTTCAGCTTTTCAGAACGGTGACAAGGAAAATACCGATGGCAACAAGAGCACCGATGAGAACGGCGATCAGGGTGACGATGGCATTGTAGACCATGTCCCAGGAATCGATGTCACGGAACTCGGACACGTCGCTCCATCCGAGAAGATAGATCATGATCAATGCGACGGCGAGTCCGACGATGGTGATGAGAATACCATATGCTCTGTTCTTGCCTTTTCCGAAATATGCAGAGAAAATCCCCGCAAGAATCATCACGATCGAAAATACGATCAGGACGAGACTAAGGAAATCCCAGCTGATTATATCCATGTTTTTATGCCTCCGTTCTAAGGGCACCTAGGGCACCCCGAATAGATGACCATGGAGTTCGACTTATAAAATGTTACTCTTTGCCAGATATTGTTTTAGAAAACAATTAATCTTACAGCAAAGACGCGCGAGAGAATATGAGTGAGCTTCGCGGATGCGAGCGAACGAATATTCTCTCGCGCGTGCAAAATCGGCTGTAGTTTGATAAAAGAGGATACCTTACAGGATTTAACCATGAACCAAAAGGTATCCGTTTCTAAGAAAGATGGGGTAGGTGACCACGGAGTTGGTGCCCCGATTATGACGGATTGACAAGTGCTC
>CAVIXW010000065.1:0-10970 GCA_963646785.1 Acutalibacteraceae bacterium | reverse complement strand
CGATGCGCCCTCGGAGCACCCGTGATGTGGTAAGAAGAATCGGCGGGAATTAGAGTTTACTGAATCGCTTCGAGGGAACCGCACCCGAGGGCACCGTTTCTGCATCCGCAGGCGGAGTCGCCGATCTTCGGAAGTCCCAGTTCGAGGAGCCTGAGTACTTTGTCAAGACACTCGGCCATGGTCTTGGTGACTATTTCGATAGTGACGTCCTCGTCTTTCCAGCAGTCGTAGTCGGTGACCGTGGCGAGTGAGCAGTAGCACATTCCCAGCTCTCTGACGAGTTGGGCTTCCGGGACCATGGTCATGCCGATGATGTCTCCGAACTGACGGAACATGTTGGATTCTGCGCGGGTCGAGAATCTGGGCCCTTCGATACAGACATAGGTTCCGCCGAGGTGGTACGGAATTTTTATGGTTTTCGCTGTTTCGGCGAACACGGAGTTCAGGTAGGGGCAGCAAGGATCGGGCATGGAGATGTGGACCGTTTTGTCCATGAAGAAGGTATAATCTCTCTTCTTGGTAAAATCGATGAACTGATCCGCGATCACAAGGTCTCCGGGCCTGTACTCCTCTTTGAGGGAACCGACGGCGCATGCGGAGATCACGTACTTCACGCCGAGTTTCCATAATGCATACATGTTTGCTCTGTACGGAACAGAGGACGGGGGGTGCTGATGCTGCTTGCCGTGCCTGAAGAGAAACGCCACCTCGATCCCGTTGATCTTGCCTATCATGATAGGGTCCGAGGGTTTTCCGTAAGGCGTGTCAGGGAATTCTTCTCTGATCATTTCGAATGTGTCGGGGTTGTAGATCCCGGTTCCGCCGATGATTGCGATCTTTGGCATATCGGGTCGATAACAGCAATACCTTATGTATTGTTGGGTCATTCAACGGTCATGGCCGACGGGAAGAAAGCAGAAGGCGAGATGATGTCAGAGGAAGAGCTGCTGAAGCTGCTTCTTTACGAGGACGAAGAAGTCAAAGACCCCGGTCGCGAACTTTATCTGGAAGAAGTTCTGAAGAAGATCAGGTCCGACCTTGACAAAGACGGTACTTTCTGATACCGTTCTTTGAAAAGGCCGTCGGTGGATCAGATGAGGTGTTTCGTCATCTCATAAGGTGTTTTGTGAAGTGCGACATCCGCTTCTTTCTCGGACAGTCCCGCACCGAGGGCGACGACTTTGGCCGCGGCATCGTCCATCAGATTCTCGGGTTGATGGGTATCCGAATCGATGACCATTTTGGCACCGACCTCGTGGGCCATTTGGTATACGTGGCCGTTGGTAATATTGTGGCCCGCTCTTCCGCTGATCTCCAGGAGAACATCGTTGTCTTTGGCGATCTGCGCCTCTTCGAGAGTGATAAATCCCGGATGTGCCAGAACATCGATGTCCGGATTTTCGACCGAGGCCCTGTTGGTCCCCGGTGCGACCGGTTCGACGACCGTCTCCCCATGGACAACGACCCATTTGGCACCGAATTTCCGTGCCATTCTGGCAACTTCGGCGATCTTTCTCGGAGGTACGTGCGTAATCTCGACGCCGGGGAGCACGGTACAGTAATCCTCGCTCAGTTCGCAAGCTTTCACCACGTTCGTGACAACCCATTCCACATTGGTCATGTCCACATGGTCGGTGATGGCGATGAGATCATGTCCCAGCACCTGCGCTCTTCTGACAAGTTCCGCAGGGATGAGCTCCCCGTCGCTGTACAGCGAATGCGTGTGCAGATCGGCTCTCGGGACCATATCAATGCCTCCCGCTCAGTTCCGAATACACTTTTTCAAGGTCGAGATCTTCTTTCACCACGGCCACCAAGGTGTGGTAGATAAGGTCCGCAACCTCTCCTGCGAGTTCCGTTTGGTCGGGATCGTTCTCGCGGTCTTTGATGGCCAGGATCACTTCGGCCGCCTCTTCGACGATCTTCTTGCACATTTTCGTTTCGTTTCTGAAGAGTTTGCAGGTATAGCTTTCATCGCTCGGATTTTCTTTGCGGTCCCTGATGGTTCTTATGAGTTCGGGAAGAATGGCCGCGGTCTCGTCGAGATCGCCATAGACGAGTTTGAAGAAACAGGTGGGGTTTCCGGTGTGACACGCAATGCCTCCCGCCTGTTCCACGCGTACCAGAAGCGTGTCGTCGTCGCAGTCGGCCTGGATGGATTTGATCTTCTGCACATGCCCGGACTCCTCGCCTTTCTTCCACAGTTTCTGTCTGTTGCGACTCCAGAAATGGGTGTATCCGGTCTCGTACATCAGTCTGACCGCTTCTTCGTTGGAGTAGGCCATCATAAGGACCTCGTTGGTCCTGCAGTCCTGAACGATGACGGGAATCAATCCGTCCTTTCCGTAGTTGAGTTTCGGTATGTCGGTCATCTGACCTCGATCCCCCTTTCCCTGAGATAGTCGTGCACCTGCTTCACAGTACATTGATCGTAGTGGAATATCGAGGCCGCGAGGGCCGCGGAGCAGTCTGTTTTTTCGAACACCTGGTAGATGTCCTCCATACTTCCGCATCCGCCCGATGCGACCACCGGGATATCGGTCGCATCGACGACGGCCTTGGTTAGGGGGATGTCGTATCCCCCTTTGGTTCCGTCTGCGTCGATGGATGTGAGGAGGATCTCCCCGGCACCGAGATCTTCCGCCTTTCCGGCCCATTCCAGGGCATCCAGGCCGGTGGGTTCCTTGCCGCCTTTTACAAAGACCTCCCAACCTTTCTCGGTGCGTTTGGCATCGATCGCAACGACCACGCACTGCCTTCCGTACCTTCTGGCGGATTCCGAAATGAGTTCCGGGTGCGACACGGCGGCGGAATTCATGGAAACCTTGTCCGCTCCCGCCATGAGGGCGGCATGGACGTCGTCTGCCGTCCTTATACCTCCGCCTACGGTGAGCGGAACGAATACCTTCTCCGCGGTTTCCCTTACCAGGTCCAGGGTGGTGCCCCTGGATTCCTGGGATGCGGTGATGTCGAGGAACGTGACCTCGTCCGCACCCTGAAGGCTGTATTTCCGGGCCATGTCGGGAGGGTATCCCACATCCTTCAGGTTCGTGAATTCGGTCCCTTTGACAACCTTTCCGTTCTTGACGTCCAGACAGGGGATCACCCTTTTGGTCAGTGCCATCGGTTCACCTTTACTTCGTCTTTGGTGCTCAGAAGTCTGTTTCTGGGTCTCGTTGCGGCATACAGGGATTTTCCGAGTGCTTTGAATCCCGCCTCGATGACGTGGTGCTCGTCGAATCCGCGGATTTTTACGACGTGCAGCGTGATCCCGGCAGACATGGCAAAGCTTCTGAAGAAATGCAGGTAGTTCATGTCCGGGCAGTCCGCATCGCAATAGGGGCGGTCCACGAGGTCCAATGCCACCATAACCAGGGCATCGTCCATGGGGAGGATGCAGGACGCAGTTCTCTCGACCGGAACGTCGCCCAGAGCCTGCTTCAATGCAGAACCGAGAGCAATGGCGGTATCCTCGATGATGTGGTGATCGTTATCCCCGGCGGCTCTCAGACGGAGGTCGAAGTTCGCATACCTTGCAAGGGTCTCGGTCATGTGCTTCAGGAATTGAATATCGCTTTGAACATCGAATTTTCCATCGCCGTCGATGTTCAAATCCACGGATATTTTCGTTTCCCTGGTGCTACGCTCCAGTTTCGCAGTTCTGTCGGTCATATCAATGACATGACTATGCGTGTGAGCTATATTAATAGTGCGCGCGAGCAGACGCGGACGACCGACGGTTCCGGAAATCGGTTATGCGGCATGACCCAGATATCAGAAATAATATCTTCGGACGGGTATCCGGGGGCGGTTCATTTTATGATGACGCTTGCGACGCCGCCGATGGACCTGATCTCTGCCATGAGGTCGCCGGGTATCGTTCCGTCCGCCACGATGATGAGGTGCGAAACGTTCGAATCCTGGGAATCGATGACGACGGCCTGCCTGATGTTTATCCTTTCCCGCGACAGCACTCCGAGGATGTTCGCCATAAGTCCCGGAACCTGGGAATCCACCGGGACGATCTCGATCGCGGAACAGCCGATCTCCGAGGCAGCCTCGTCGAGGAGAAGCGTGGATTTGACCTTCGAGAACAGTGCGTAAAGCTCAGGTGTCGACATTATGCGCTCAATGGTGCATCTCACGACGCGCCTGTCGATGTCCAACGCCCTTGCGACCGCAGCATCGGCCTGTTTTATCGGTCCGCAATAAGCATCGCCGGATTTTACGCTGATCCCGAGTTTCAGCATCAGTCTTGCTACCTGTTCCTGTTTGGGGACTGACGAGAAATGATAACTAATGCGGTCCATAGTACAAAATTGTGCATTCGATATATAATTACGATGGGTAAGTGGTTTATATTTGCGCATAATAAATCGGAAGGATAACATGGAGTCCACCTCAGTCAAGGAGCTCAGAGATGAAATTCACGACATCGATGCAGAGATCATCGACCTTCTCGCTACAC
Organism: Acutalibacteraceae bacterium; assembly: GCA_963646785.1. Classification (GTDB taxonomy): domain Archaea; phylum Thermoplasmatota; class Thermoplasmata; order Methanomassiliicoccales; family Methanomethylophilaceae; genus Methanomethylophilus. The sequence continues at coordinate 6,502 of CAVIXW010000065.1, read as the reverse complement.
GCATGGATATTACAGACGAGCTCGCACGTGCCAAAAAGGCTGCCGGGCAGAGTGTCTGGGACGAGAGCGTGGAAAAACTCATAATCGACCGCTATCTGGACCTCTGTACCGAAGTCAGCCTTACCGAGGCCGAAGCCGAGAAGATCGCCTCCCTGATCCTGACCATTTCGAAAGAAAGGCAGATGAAGATCTACAACGAGTGATCTTCGGGGAAAATCATCAATCATCGAAGGTAACCATATGTCCGCCAAAGTAAGCGTTGCCGTTCTCGGAGCGACCGGGATGATCGGCCAGAGATTCGTCCAGATGCTGGAAAACCACCCTTATTTCGAGATCGAGGGGCTTTATGCATCGGAGAGGTCGGAAGGAAAGAAATTCGGGGACACGCTCAAGGTCCGCGATTATCCCTATTCTCAGGAAACTCTCGATATGAAGATCTCCAAGATGGATATCGATCACATTTCCAAGTGCTGCAGGATCGCATTTTCCGGCATTCCTTCGGACCTTGCGGGACCTACCGAGACGGAACTTGCCGAGAAAGGGGTTGCGGTATACACCAATGCGGGTTCCCACAGGATGGACAAGCACGTACCGATTATAGTTCCCGAGGTCAATACGGATCAGTTCGACTCCGTCAAGGACCAGGCCACGTACGGCAACGGCGGATATATCGTCACCAACGCCAACTGTTCTTCCACGGGGATCGTCGTTCCGCTGAAGGCACTCAGGGATGCATTCGGACTCGAACAGGTTTTCGTTTCCACCTATCAGGCGATTTCCGGTGCGGGATATCCCGGCGTGCCTTCCCTGGACATCGTCGGCAACGTCGTTCCGTACATCTCCCACGAAGAGGAAAAGATGGAGACAGAGCTCTGCAAGATGCTCGGAACCTATTCCGACGGGGAATTCAGGTACGCCGATTTCAGGGTCATGGCCAACTGTGCCAGGGTACCTGTCATAGACGGACATACCGAGTCCCTCGTGCTCGATCTCAAGGATCAGCCGTCCCTTGAAGAGGTTGCGAAGGTCCTTTCCGGATTCCGCGGCGAACCTCAGAAACTCGGACTTCCGTCCGCTCCCGAACAGCCGATCATCGTCAGGACCGAAGATAACCGTCCGCAGCCGATCTACGACGTTTCCGCTGGATCGCCGGAAAGGGCAAGGGGTATGGCCTCCACTGTCGGAAGGATCAGGCAGTCCAACGGCTACTACAAGATGTGGGTCGTCTCCCACAACACTCTCCGCGGAGGGGCCGGCGGATCCATGCTCAACGCGGAATACGCCTACAAGAGAGGAATACTCTGAACGCGCCACCGCACGGTGGCGCTATAAACATAACCTAAATTCGTTAGCAACCTATTTAAGATAGGATTCATTACATTTTTTTGTGCCAGCAAATATTCTCATCCGCAGAAAATATTTGGAACCATTGGTGGAACTCCTCGATGATTCCAGAATAAAAGCTATTCTAGGTCCTGCATTCGTAGGTAAGTCCGTATTGCTGAATCAGTTGAAATCGGAACTTATTGCGCGCAAGATCCCCGAATCGGCGATCGCAATGATTTCTTACGACCGTGCGGTCATTCAGGTCAAGGAGAAGTTCAACGAAGAGCTTGACAATGCGTGTGCGGGGAGTCCCAAAGTTCTCCTGATAGACAGTATCCATGCGATTCCCAACTACCGCGAGGTAATTCTGAAATTCCATCGGGACCACCCCGAGATCTCGATCTATGCGACCGTCAGCACCAATGCGATCTGGGAGCAGGCCGAGGTCCCCGGATATTCCGAAAATGTGATCTCGATGCATCTGTACCCACTCACCTTCAGAGAGTTCCTGCAGAGATATCCCGGAAACCCGCAGGTGCAGTTCGATACTTTCCTCCGCACCGGAGGATTCCCATTCATCACTCCCGATCTCGACGAGTCGGACACCTCGCTGATCCTGGACGGTTTCATGCACCTGGTGGCCATGAGGCTCATCCTCAGGGAGAACAAGACCAACCCGAGGGGAATGGCCACTCTGCTGACGTATCTTTTCGCCAATGTGTCGAACTGTCTGACCATGAAGGAGATCCTGGCGAACACGGGCGTCGTCGACAACCGTACTCTGGAGAAATACATTCAGCACATCATCGACTCGGGGATCATGTTCCAAAGCGTCGGTTACCAGATGGACAGGGGAATGAAGGAGAGTGCCAAGATGGTGTTTTTCGCCGTCGATACCCTGAACGGTTCTTTCATCAACCTGAGGGGTCTTCAGCGCACTCCCAAGCGCAACGCCATCGCCAACATCCTTTACGTGGACCTGAAGGCCCGCGGATACGAGCCGGAGTTCCTTCTGTACAAGGGAGAGCCTGCGGGTCTGCGTATCTTCGTCGGTGACAAGCCGTTGATGATACGCATCGATCTCAGCGCGGAGGAGACCAGGAAGATGGATTCGTTCACCGCATTCCGCGTGACAAACATGGACAAGCTGCTGCTGACCCCCGACATAACGACCCCCGAACTGAAGAAATGCCACCAGATGAACCTGGTCGAGTTCCTCATGAAGGACGATCTGAGCGATCTGGTCTCTTCCTCCTATCCCTCGAGCTGCTGATATCGGCAGGAAGGTTCCGGAAACAGCACTGGGGGCGTGGCCCGCCACTGCTCTGTACATAAAATATAATAGAGCGGGGCCGATGGTGTCCGTGATCATATGACGCTCAAATTGGCCATTCCGAACAAAGGCCGTCTCAACGAACGGGCAATCGAGCTTTTGACCAAGGCAGGAATCGATCTCGGTCCTGCCTGGGGCAGAAGCCTCAACATCAAGGTTCAGGATCTAGATCTCGAGGTTATTTTCGTTCGTGCACAGGACATTCCCGTGTTCATCAATTCCGGTGCCGTGGACTTCGGCATCACCGGACAGGATGTGGCGGCCGAAGCGGGTTCGGAGCTGATCCTCGTACAGAATCTCCGTTTCGGACACTGCAGATTCAGCGTCATCGTACCCGAGGAAAGCCCGTACAGGAGCGTGAAAGACCTTCCGGACGGGGTCCGCGTGGCAACCACTTTTACCCGTCTCAGCCGCAGGTTCTTCGAAACCGAGCATATCAACGCCCGTGTCGTCGAGGTCCAGGGCGCGGCCGAGATCATGCCCTATCTTGGCGTATCGGACATTATCACCGACCTGGTCGAGACCGGGGGCACGCTGAGGACCAACCATCTCCGCGAGATCGGGACCATTCTCGAATCCGACGCATGTCTTTTCTCTTCCGACTCCGCGATGGCCGATCCTGAGAAGAGGGCCAAGATCGAGGAGATCAGCGACGCCATCCGGTCGGTCCTGGATGCCGACGAGAAGAAGTACATAATGGCGGATGTGCCGAAGGACAAGCTTTCGGAAATAGAGAAGATCCTGCCCGGCATCGGAGGCCCCACGGTCCTCAGTATTGCAGGCAACGACTCGGTCATGGCGGTCCACGCCGTCGTTTCTTCCAGGGACACCTACCGCGTCGTCCGCGATCTCAAGAGACTCGGCGCCACAGGCATTCTTACCATGCCCATCGAACGGATGGTGGAGTAAATGGACCGCAGCGACATGAGGGCGAGCGTGCGCGACCTTACGATGTACTACAATCCGAAGGTCGGAGACGCACTCCGCATGGACACCAATACCAATGTTCTCGGTTCCAATCCCGCGGCCATGGAGTATCTCCGCAACCTGAAGATCGACCTCAACGGTTACCCCAGCACATATTCCGACGGTCTCAGGACCGAACTCGCAAAACTTTACTCGCTGAAAATGGAGAATTTCGTCGCGGGCAACGGTTCCGACGAGATCCTCAATACCATCTTCACCACTTTTACCGAACCCGGACACATCTGTACGATCCCGGTCCCGTCCTATTCCCTCTACTCCTATTTCGTCAGTCTTGCCGGAGGCAGGATGAGGGAGGCGGACCTTACCGAGGATTTCCAGCTCGACGTGGATGCCATGATCGGCAAAGGCGAGGCCGAGAAAGGCGTCCTCATCATGCCTTCGCCCAACAATCCCACCGGGAACTGCTTCAGGCAGAAGGACATCGAGGAGATCCTTTCCAAACACAAAGGTATCGTGATCCTCGACGAGGCCTATTCCGAATATGCTGGACAGACCATGATCGGAAAGGTGGACGAGTTCGACAATCTGATTGTCTGCAAGACCTTTTCGAAAGCATATGCCATGGCCAATCTGAGGGTGGGGTACTGCGCATCCAACGTCAAGGTGGCGGAGATGCTGAATTCCGTGAAAGTGCCATACTCCCTCAACTCGATCTCCGAAGGCGCGGCCATAGCGGCCCTGAAGGACCAGGAGTTCGTCAGGAAGAGCGTGGATATCGTCACGAAGCAGAGGCCCGCGGTCGCCGCCAGACTCAGGGAGCTGGGATTCGAACCCTATCCTTCGGACGCCAACTTCATTCTTGCGAGATCGCCCATCGACCATACGAAGGTCGTCGAGGGAATGAAGAAAAGGAACGTTCTCATCCGCGACTTCGGAAGCAAGAGGCGGACCGAGAACTGCGTAAGGATGACCGTCGGCACCTCCGAACTCAACAAGACGATGATGGATGCGCTGGAATCGGTCTTGGAGGATGAAAAAAGATGAAAGTGACGATGGCCGACTATAACGTCGGAAATCTTCATTCGCTCAAAAAGGCTTTGGAACTCGCGGGGCCCGAGGTGGAGGTGGTCACCGACATGTCCAAACTGCTCGATGCCGAATGCATCGTGTTCCCCGGAGTGGGTGCCTTCGACTGCACCGTGTCTCCGCTGGAACAGTACGCGGGAGCCGTCCGGGACCGTCTCGAGTCTGGTGTTCCGTGTCTGGGAGTCTGCATCGGCACCCACATCATGTTTCCGGGAAGCGACGAAGGCTCGCTAGAAGGGATCGGCTTCTTCGACGGGAGGGTCAGGAAGCTGAGGACCCGCACCGTGCCGCATATGGGGTGGAACAACGTCGTCGGAGACGATCCGATGTTCGAGGGCGTGAAGGACAGGCATTTCTACTTCGCGCATTCATACTACTGCGATCCGGTCTCCGCGGAAGCGGTCAGGGGAAGGACCGAATACGAAGGATTCGAGTTCGCCACCCTGATGAGGCGGAAGAACGTCGTCGCCACGCAGTTCCATCCCGAAAAAAGTTCGGATTCGGGACTGACCTTCCTGAAGAACTTCGTTGCTTTCGCGGAGGACCAGCTATGATCGTGATCCCGGCGGTCGACGTCCTCGACCACAAGGTGGTCCAGCTGGTCGGCGGAAAATTGGGAACAACTCAGATCACCCTCGACGACCCGTATGCCGTTGCGGAAGGCTGGGTAAGTAAGGGCGCGCCCTATCTTCACCTTGTCGATCTCGATGCCGCTTTCGGCAGAGAGGGCAATTCCGACGTTTTCTGCGAGATAATCCGCAACATAGGGGTTCCCGTCGAGGTCGGCGGAGGTATCCGTTCCTCGGAGATCATCGAGAAATACGTGGAGGCCGGGGCGGAAAGGATCATTGTCGGAACCAAGGCCATCACGGACACGGACTGGCTTACTGAGATGGCCAACCGTTTTCCCAACAAGCTCATGGTCGGAATGGATACGAAAGGCGGCCGGATCGCCATCAAAGGATGGCAGGAGTCCTCCCAGAGGTCCGTCGATGACATGTTCTCCGTAATACGCGAACTTCCGATCGTCGCGGTCCTCCACACCAATATCGATGTGGAAGGCCAGGAGCAGGGAATAGCCAAAGACCATGTCATCGATTTTTGTTCCCGCTGTCCTAGAAGCGTTGTCGTCTCCGGCGGCGTAACCTCGGTATGCGATGTCAAGATCGCTTCGGATGCGGGTGCCAGCGGCGTCGTAGTCGGAATGGCGCTCTATAAAGGGACCCTCAGGCCCTGGGAATTCGAACGTCCCTGGTCGTTCTGATTTTCGCGGGGCGGAGCCCCGAGCCTTTTAGACCAGAACAATTCCGATTTTTGGTTCTTTATGTTTCCTCCTAAGCAACCGCCGTGTCGATGAAAATTTTATGAGGCATTAAGACCTGTTAAGCGGTTAATGCACACCAATGAATTGAACGAAAAATTACCTTCTGGTTGACACTACTTCAGTAGGGCCAACCAGGATTATCCAGACATACGCCAGGCGTCAGCCGAGATTCAGAATTTCATAAGGCGCTTATTGAGCTTCTCAAGATCTATGATGTCTCCCTCGTTGAACGGATTCAACTCGGTGTTCACAAGCGCAGCTTCCTGCAACAATGTCGCATCTATCTCCATACCGGAACCCAATCCGTTGGAAAGATCGTCCTCGATCTCCGTAAAATATGCTAGAATTTTACTCAGGTCATCTTCGGATTTGAGGGGGTAATTCTACAGGAATGTTGGAAATGTGTTTGAGTCCGAAATTCTGCTGTGTAGGTAATCACTCCTCTGAATCTGCAACAGCCATGATATCGAATGAGAGCTGACCTTTCAGGGCCTGTTCAGGCACCT
>CAVIXW010000064.1:0-11071 GCA_963646785.1 Acutalibacteraceae bacterium | reverse complement strand
ATAGCTGGGGCTATCGAGTTATATCGCAATTTGGTCATAGGTGTCGAAGTCACGAAATCCGACAATCCTTCAAACAATTATAATTTAAATAATAAAAATAACATAAATCGGCTGATTCAAATGTCCGAGATAAAATGGGATATTGTGCGGGAAATTGCAGTACTGTCTGAGACTCCGAAAGGCTGGACCAAAGAAATAAATCTCGTCAGCTGGAACGACAGAGCACCCAAATACGATATTAGGGAATGGGCTCCTGGAAAAGAGAAAATGGGAAAGGGAGTCACACTTTCCAGAGAAGAAGTCGAGATCCTCCTGAAGGCTCTCAACAACGATCTCTCGAACAACAACGATTCGAACTGATTTACATGGAAGAACGTTACTGCCACGAATGCGGATCTCCGCTTACCCAGGATGTGACATTCTGTCCGTCTTGCGGAGCGGTAATCGATCCTTCGGCCGCGGATTCCGTACCGCAGACAACGGCGGTTCGGGATACCAACAATCGCAAAACCCTCACGGTTCTGTGTCTAGTCTGGGGCATCGGTGCGGTCATCATCGGACTTTGTTTATATTTCTCTGCAGAATCGATCACAGACGAGATGATCAGCAACCTGAAAAGCCAGATCTATATGGACAATAAAACCTACTGGGACTATTTTCTCGATAGCGGTTTCGACAGAAATCTCTTTGTGAATGCATTCGAAGCCACAGGTCTGGTTCTGGTGATATCCGGTCTGATGGCTTTGGTATCCGCGCACTTCATCTACCGCGGAGAGCATTACGCAATTGCACTCGTGACGCTCATTCTGAGCTCGATATTTGCGGCGTGCGGGATCATCACGCTGATCGTCGGGATCGTCGTGACATACAGTCTTACAAAACACAAAAACGAATTCGTATCCTGACGGATTCTAAAATTTTAAAAACGCCCCGTTGGGGCTCTCCCTTTCGGGGGAAAATATTTGAAATTCACCAGTTCTGAGCCTGAAGCTCGAAGAACGACTGAGGATGTTTGCAGACGGGACATACCTTCGGCGCTTCCTTACCGACATGGAGATGGCCGCAGTTCCTGCATTTCCAAACAAATACCTGGTCCTTGGCAAAAACGGTTCCTGCCTCGATGTTCTTCAGAAGTTCCAGATATCTATTCTCGTGATGGCTCTCGATCTCCCCGACCATCTTGAAAAGGTTGGCGATCTGATCGAATCCTTCGGCGCGAGCATCCTCTTCGAACTTCTTGTACATATCGGTGTACTCGTAATTCTCTCCGGATGCGGCATCCTTGAGATTCTCGACCGTACCGGGAACGGCACCGCCGTGAAGTGCCTTGAACCAGAGCTTTGCGTGCTCCTTCTCGTTTTCTGCGGTCTCCAGGAAGATGCTCGAGATCTGTTCGTAGCCTTCCTTCTTCGCCTGCGATGCGTAGTAGGTGTATTTCGTACGGGCCTGACATTCGCCGGCAAAGGCGGTCAAAAGGTTTGCTTCGGTTTTGGATCCTTTTAGTTCCATTGCGATACCTCGAACATTCCATCCAGTATACGGATATAAAGCAATCTTTTTTAGGGATTCTTTAAAAAACAGGGACATACCAATTATAGTAGAGATGTTATCAAGACGCCGATGGAAGTAAGGGTCGAGGTTTCAAAATTCAAAGGAAACGGTTCGGCAGAAAAGGTCGATAATGCATATCCCAAAGGCATTGATTCGAAACTCGGACTGAAGGTGGGCGATGACGGACCTTCCCTTGACCTTATCTGGAGCAGAGAGATCCCCTATCCCCTTCCGATCATACTGTATTTTCACAGCGATTCGCTCATTTCCGCCGACGGCAGTAAAGGACACCCTGTCTGTTGGTACCTTGCCAAAAGAGGATTTATGGTCGTCAACGTCTCCCTTCGGCCGGTCTCGGAAAACCTGGGCGTCGAAGAAGAACTGGAAGATATCCTGTCCGTTTTTCGGTGGATCTCCGAAAATTCCGGAAAATACAAAATGGACACCGGCACGATATATGTTACGGGAAGTCTGTACGGGGGCCTTGTGTCCATTTGGTCCGCGGTACTCTTCGATACGCTCCGCATCAGAAAATTTTTCGATGTTCCGGATCTCGGAATCCATATCAACGGCGTCGGTCTGTTCTGCGGTATCTCCGACCCGAACGCTCTTCTTAACAAACTGGTAAGGCCTTTTCCCAAGGCACTCAGAAAGACCCTGCGGAACAACCCCGAACTTGCATCGTGCCTGCGCTTGTGGGACAATCACGACATCCGTACGATGCCGCCCCTGTTCCAGACCTGTTCCGAAAGCGGCACCACCTATCCGGATGCGGCAAGACTCGACGAACTGATGGAGACCAACGCCGTTCCCCACGAACTGCTGGTGTTCCCTTCGGACGAAGGTTCGGCGGGGCCCTTCGTGGAACTCCGCCCGGGTTCGAAGTACGGCACCCGTGCGATCTCCAAGATGCTGAACCTGTTCCAGACCGTTCAATGATGAAATCTGGAAAAGAATCCGGGCTTCTTCAGATTTCCGTCCTTGTCGTATTTGGTCTTCATCAGAAGATCTAGATTCTTTCTCGCGGAGATACTGTTCGGCCTCAGCTTGAGAACAGTCTCCAGTTCTTCTTTCGCTTTGGGATAGTTCTTCAGATCGTTCAAAAGCAGAACGGCGTAGTCCTGATGGTACTCGTAGGCTTCGGGACGGGCGTGTATGGCAAGAAGATAATATTGCTCCGCTTTCGGAAAATCGACCATCTGCTTCCGTAGGAACACGGCATATGCCGCACACACCTGCGCGTATTCCGTGGGGTTGTTGCGGGCCGCGACGAGCTCGACAAGACGGGCGTAGTCCGCATCCACCTGCATACGGTACTTCTTGTTGGTCATGCGGACGGTGGTTGAAGCTTTGAGGGCTTCGATATTGTCCGGATCGATATCGAGGATCACATCGAGCTGGGTCATTCCGAAGTCGCGCCTGTCGAGTTTGTAAATGCACAATCTGGCATATTCCAGCCGGGGTTGGATGCACATCGGATTGGCCTTGAGGAAATTTTCCAATGTGTTCGCCGCAGCCTCCGGATTTCCGCTTTCTTCCTGTCTGGCGGCTTTGCTAACAATTTCGAACACTGGATCGCTCATGACCCGGGATACCTCCGCATCGGTTAAAAACCTCACTTTGTTTTGTCCGAGGATTCGTAGAAATTCTCGATGATACCCCTCTTGAACGGTATGTAAAACGAATTAAGATAGATGAATGCCACCAACGCAGCCAGAATTATGATGAACAACAGGTAACCGAGATAGTGGATCAGGATCCGATACGAGTCCATCTGGGTAGATATCGAGATCCAGAGAAGCGTGAAAAACAGTGCAACATAAAATGCGGGATGGAACATTCTGTTCTTCATCCCTTCCCATATCGGGAACGGACGGTTTCCGGCAGAATGTACGGTGGCACCCAACGAATGAAGTATGCTCACCGGTATCACGAACACGGAAACGAAAAGCGACAGAAGCATCATCAGCACCATCATCTCTCCGTATTGAATCGACTGTAGGAATATCGGGTTGAGGAAGATATAGGAGGCGATCACCAGGCCGATCACCAGCTCATAAATGAAAATACGGATGAAAAGCACTTTGTTGAAATGTTCGGTACATTCCGTCGGCTCCAAGGTCACTTCGTCGACATCTATGATATCCGGTATTCCAAACCATTTGCGGGCCGAACGACAGAATTTGGAGGAATCGTTCCTCTCGAGAGCATGGAGGATGCGGGCATAGTACTCTCTGAAATAAGCGACCACGACGGATATGACGCCGTACGATGCCAGAAGACAGACGATCAGGAGGACGTACATTCCGAGCAAAGTGGTGTACAGGGAAAATTCGAGACCGGAACTGTTGACAAACCAATAGAACCCGGAAATGAATCTGCTGAGGCCGTCGAGATGGACACCGAACCCGTACCATATGATCAGGCCCAGGCCGGTCGCCAACAGAAAGAGCACCGGCAGAACTATCCTGTTCTTGATGATGGCATCGTTGGACAGAAGGATGATCGGAAGACCCAGGAAGATGAAACCCGCCGTGTAGGAAACCGCTAAAGAATAGAGGAAATGTCCAAGATTCGTGTGCTCTCCCCAGTCGATATTGAATAAGAATAACCCTATGGCGGCAAATATCGCGACAAAATACGGAAAGGTACGCAGGATGAAACGGTCTATGAGATCCTGATTGGACATTTTGGCCCTGATCTTCGATACGGGCCCCTGAGTGCCCGAATTGCCAATATTCTTATCCCCGTTTCCTCCCTGACGTCCGCACACGGGGTTACATATTATCGGTCGTTAATAAACCTGTATGAACAGAAACCGCGACCAAAAAAAAGAATTTCGTCCGATTGCGACATGTGTAGGAGCATCTTTCATAGATCGGACACATCACGGATATATACCAAATCTGCCAATCTACGATACATGGCATACGATAACAGAGATAGATACAACGGACCCCGCAGGGATTCACCCAGAGAATTCTTCAAGGCAACCTGTGCGGACTGCGGACAGGAATGCGAAATTCCGTTCAAGCCGACCGAAGGCCGTCCGGTTTACTGCAGAAACTGCTTCAGGAACCACAAGCCCCAAGAGAGCAGACCCCGCAAACACCTATACTGAAAAAAACCAGCATCGGTTTCCCGATGCTGGAACATGTTTTTGCATCCCGAAGGATGTTATGATCTCAGGCAAGCTTTTTGCCGTTCTCGTGGTTGGCCGATTCGTTGTAGACGGAATCGACGTCGAAGACGTAGAGAGAGGAAAGAGGCAGGTGGATCTTTTCGCACATGGCCTTGACCTCATCGTATACGGGTCCGGACTTGACCTGCTCTTTGAACGTGCAGTGGATCTCGTAGGATTCCATTCCCTTGACCACATTGAAGGCGGCGCTCGGGTTTTTGGCAAGGTTTGCGGCGGATTTCTTCATGAGGACCTCGCCGATCATCATCTGGGAGTCGCCGAGAGGTGCGATTGTTCCTGCAACGATCGAGTGGGGTTTGTTTCCGGGGCAGACGGTGCTGAGGAGTTTTACGGCTTGCGGATCTTTCAGAAGGTTCAATACATTTTCGGGGATTGTAACCAATATCTCACCAACTATCAAAATGTTAGTTACCTATTTAACTGTATCTTCAAATGGAATTTCCATAGATTACGAAAAATGCGGAATTTGGGAAAAATGTCCGGCAATGCCGGAAAAATGTTTACTGCGAATCCTTGTCTTTGACATTGCAGACGAGCATTCCGATCAGATAGCATGCCATCGCAACGAGGAAGGGTGCAAAGCATAACCAGTCGATAGTCATGCTTAGATGTATCCCGCGATTCTACTAAAAATGTTCCCATCCTATTCCTTCGGATCCGGAGGGCGATCGGATCTCCGCCCTCTCCGACAGCCACGAAATTATACAGACAAAATTCGAAATTCGTAGAAACAAATTCGATTTCAAATACTAAACTACGAAAAACCTAACAATTTACATAATTTAGGTAACACTATTTTTATAATACGAAACTTTGTGCAGAAAGGATGGCATACGACGTTGTAATTATCGGTGCAGGGCCTGCAGGATTGACGGCAGGGATCTACGCCAGATCCAAAATGATGAGCACGCTTATCCTTGAATCGGGCGTGGTAGGCGGACAGCTTGTTGCACTCTATCCTGAGAAGGGTATTCACAACTACCCCGGATATGAAAACGTCCAAGCAAGAAAATTATCGGACAAACTTTATGCGCAGGCCGAATCTCTCGACTGCGAGATCCTCGAACATCAGAAGGTTACCGATATCCTGGACGGAGATCAGAAACTCATCGTGAAAACCACCGACCGCGAATTCGAAGCAAAATCCGTCATTGTGGCCATCGGCATGGGCGAGTTCACTCCCAGAAAAATGGACGCCCCCGGAGAGACGGAACTCGAGGGAAAAGGCGTCGGATACTTCCTGCCCCTCAAAGAGCAACTCGTCGGAAAAAAGGTCGTCCTCTTCGGAGGAGGCAACAGCGCCATCGAAATGGCCATGGTCGCGGATTCCGTAACCGAAACATCCATCGTACACCGCAGACCCGAATTCAGGGCAGACGAGATCAATGTAAAGGCGCTTCGGGACAGCAACGTCACCGCCTTCATGGGCTATTCGGTCAAATCCTTCAACGGCACCGACAAACTGAAAAGCATCACTCTTCTTGATGCGGAGAAAAACGAGACCACGATCCCTGCAGACCTTGCCATTATCAACATCGGGATCACTGCCGATCTCGGAATTCTCACCAGATGGGGGCTCGAGCTCACCGAGAACGGCCTCGTGAAATGCGGCTACGACATGAGCACGAACAGACACGGAATATTCGTATGCGGCGACGTCGTAGATTATCCCGGGAAATACAAGCAGATCATCACCGGTTGCGGAGAGGCCGCAACGGCATGTCTTTCCGCATACAAATTCGTAAAGAAACCGTATTGGGCCTGAAAGCCCGTTATCATTCCCGGAACGATCCGGGAATGATAAATTTTCATAAGATCGGTGGTGTCCGTGGAAGTAAGGGCCGACGGATACATTCTTTCTGAAAACGGTCCGGTACGTGGCCATGCGATATCCGAAGACGGCAAGACCATTTTTTCTGAAGGGCCCCTGGACGGTTCGCCCGACGTCAAGGGCGTGATCCTCCCGAAGCTCGTGGACACCCACACTCATTGTGCGGATGCCGGAGTGAAGGTTGTTCCGGGAATGTCTCTCGAAGAATTGGTGGCTCCCCCGAACGGACTCAAGCACCAATATCTCCGTTCCGCCTCACGCAAGAGACTGATCGGTGACATGGGTTCATTCGAAAAAAATGCCTTGGATAACGGCATCCATGCGTTCATCGATTTCCGCGAAGGCGGTATCGAAGGTTGTCGGATGGCCAGAACCGCCTGCGAACACGCCGTTGTTCTCGGACGCCCGACATCTCCCGAATTCGACAGTACCGAAATCTCCGATATCCTTTCCATCGCCGACGGGATCGCCCTGTCCGCGATATCCGACGTGAACGGCAGATATGCCGAAAAGGTAGCCGATGCCGCCCATAAAGCAGGAAAGATGTTTGCCATCCACTGCAGCGAACGTATCCGGGAGGATATCGACGAAGTGCTGTCGCTGAACCCCTCGTTCGTGGTCCACATGTGTCAAGCATCGGATTCCGATCTGAAAAAATGTGCCGATTCGGATACACCGATATCCGTATGTGCCAGATCCAATATGTTCTTTGGAAACGTACCGCCGCTTGCACGGATGAGGAGCATCGGCTGCACGGTTGCGATGGGGACCGACAATGCCATGCTCTGCACGCCCGATCTCCGTCCGGAGGCCCGTCTGTTCTCCGAGATCCTGGGAAATGATTCGGACGACTGGATATGGGACTGCATGATCCGCGGCGGACAAAAATTATTATATTGCGCCTGTGGGATTAAGATTCCAGAACATATGAACAAAGGGTTCGCTGTTCTTCCGATGTCCGGAGACGATCCGAGGTCGTCGTGGTATTCGGACAGACACGTCTTTTCCATATGATTGGAGGCATTCTAATGAGTTACAAGAAAATGTTGATAGCAATAGATGGGAGCGAATTCTCCGATCTGGCTCTTGAAAAGGGAATGGAACTGGCCAAAATGACCGATTCAGAGATCACTATCCTCTTCGTGAAAGATGTCTCTGTATATGCGCACGGATCGGTCGCTGTCGGTATCGACGGCATCCGTACGAACCTCGACGGCGAAAGCGAAAGGATCCTCGGAGAGGCCGAGGAAAAGCTCAAATCGGCAGGACTTCCGTATAAGGTGTTATCCGCCGAAGGGGTCCCCGGTGCCGTCATAAGCAACCTGTCCCCCGATTACGATGTGATCGTCATCGGCCCTTCAGGAAAGACCGGCTTCAAGAAACTGGTCCTCGGAAGTGTCGCACAGTACGTACTTACCAACGCAAAATGCTCCGTGATGGCAGTCAAAAAGAAGGAGTTGAAGAAATGAAGACAGTATCAGACTTGATGGTTCCCGCCCCGATCGTGGCACAGGTTCCAGGCACCCGTAATGAGATCATTAACACAATGGTCAGGAACAACCTAACCGGACTTCCCGTTATCCGTGCGTCCGACGGGATGCTCATGGGTATCGTCTCCAGAAGAGATATTTTCAAAAAATTCGAGGAGGAGCAGCTCTCCCTCATCATGAAAAGGGACCCCATCACGATCAGCCCGTACGCTCCTTTGCCCGAAGCCGCGAAGATCTTCTCCGAGAAGAGGATCCACAGGATTCCCGTCGTCGAAGACAACAAGCTTGTCGGCATCATCACCCCCACGGATCTTCTGAACGAGATCAAATCGATGAAGACCACCCTCACTGCGGAAGATGTCATCAACGTCACCTGCGTCACCGCCTACGAAGGAGATCCGATCTCCTACGCCGTTGCGGCCATGAGGATCAGCGACGTTGCCGCCCTCTGCGTCCTGAACAAAAAAGGAGATCTTTCCGGTATCCTCACGGACCGTGACATGTTCAGCGACCAGGTTTCCGACGAAGAGGCCGCTTCCAAACTGGGGGTCTCCGATTCCAAACTCATCGGCCTCCGCAACGTCATGCCGCTGTTCTACACCGCATCGAGAGATTATCTCCAGAGTACCAAGGTCATCAGTGATTACATGGTCCCCAAGCCTCTGACGGTCTTCAGGAAGACCACCCTCAACGAGGTTGCCCGCCTTATGACAGCCAACGACTTCGGACAGATCCCTGTCCGTGGAACCAACGACGAGCTCATCGGTATGATCTACGACGTGGACGTGCTCCGCGCGATTACCGGGGTGCTCGATTGAGCGATGACAAACTGGCAGATACTCTGATGTCCCTGTTCAAACGCAGGGGATTCGTTTGGCCGTCCTACGAGATTTACGGCGGCGTTGCCGGAATGTACGACTACGGACCTCTGGGGTTCGGCCTCAGGAACAACATCGTCGATGTCTGGAGGTCGCTTTACAAAGGACGCGAGGGATTCGTCGAGATCGATTCCGAATACGTAGGTCCCAGGGAGGTCTTCAAAGCATCCGGCCACCTTGACAAATTCGCGGACAAGATCACTTACTGTACCAAGTGCGGTGCGCCGTTCAGGGCCGATCATCTGGTGAAGGACTGTTGCGAAAATCCCGACACGATGACCGAGAAACAACTAGAAGACGCGTTCGAGAAGTTCGGTATCAAATGTCTTACGTGCGGCGGAAAACTCGGCCCCGTAGAGGATTTCAACCTTATGTTCAGGACCACCATCGGCCCGGGCACCGCACGTGTCGGATATCTGAGACCGGAAACGGCCCAAGGTATTTTCATGAACTTCCTGAATCTGTACCGCTACAACAGGGAGAAACTGCCTCTCGGAGTTATGCAGACCGGCAGGAGCTACAGGAACGAGATCGCCCCCCGTCAGGGAATGATCCGTATGAGAGAGTTCAACCAGATGGAGGTCGAACTTTTCATAGATCCAGAAGATAAAACCTGGGACAGATTCCCGGAGATGAAGGACGAGGTACTCACCCTTCTCCCCAATACCGGCAGCGAAACCGTCAAAATGACCGTCGGCGAGGCCGTCGAGAAGCATATCATTGCAAACGAAGCTCTGGCATATTTCGTCGGTACCACGAAACAGTTCCTGGTCAGGTGCGGTGTCGATCCGGAAAGACTCCGCTTCAGACAGCACCTGCCTGACGAAATGGCCCACTATGCAAACGACTGCTGGGATGCTGAAGCGCTGCTTTCCATCGGATGGACCGAGATTACCGGTGTTGCGGACAGAGGATGCTGGGACCTCAGCAGGCACAGCCAGTTCTCAGGCTCGGACCTTACCCATTTCGTCAAATACGACGAACCCCGGGAAGAAGAGGTCGATAAGGTCAAAGCCAATTACAAGGTCATCGGCCCCGCATACAAAGCAAAAGGCAAAGCCGTAACCGAAGCCATCGAGGCAAAGAGCCCCGGCGACGTGAAAGACGAAAAACTCGAGATCGAGGTCGACGGAGAGACCATTGTCCTTGATTCGGACAAATTCAACATCGTCAGGGTCAAAGAAAAGGTCTCCGGCGAAAGGATTGTTCCCCACGTTATCGAACCTTCCTGCGGACTCGACAGAATATTCTATACGGTGTTGGAGCATTCTTATTCCTTCGATTCCGAAAAGGACTACACAGTCCTCCGTCTCAGACCGGAGGTTGCCCCGATCAAGGTCGGAGTTCTTCCTCTTATGGCAAAAGACGGCCTGGATAAAGTTGCAAGAGAGCTCTGCGAGGCCATCCACACCCACCGTACTGAAGCGTATTATGACGATGCCGGACAGATCGGCAGAAGATATGCCCGTATGGACGAGGCCGGAACACCATGGTGCATCACGGTCGATTATGATACCATCGACGGGTCGCAGAAAGGTACTGTCACCATCCGCGACAGGGATACCGCAGAACAGAAAAGGATTAGCTGCGACGACGCTCCCGCCCTTATCGATCGTCTCGTGTCCGGAAAGATTTCCTTCAAAGATCTTTGAAACCATTTACGGAGGGTACACTCTCCGATCATTTTTCATTGCAACCGAGTTGATCGAAGCTCCGATACCTTACCGCACGATCAACAAGATTCAAGCAAACTTCCGTTGTTCGAATCGGTACCCTAAGATCTTGAAGAACATTGCAAAGACCTCGGCCGAAACTAAGCGAAGGTCGATGCGGGTATCGGGAATCGACGAATCAAGGCTGATATGTATAATTTTAGTAAAATTTGGGGGTGTTACCCCCCAGGCCACAAGGGCCAGTGTTACCTGGCTTACACGGCACAGTTGACCTTACGGTCCCACAGGCTTCTCACTCTCGATCGAAGCCCCTGTTAGGCGCGATATAGGTAAAGCCACTTCAGCGGGATTCGAACCCACCTAGGCATTGCTACCGACCTTCCTAGATCCATAGATCCTAAGATCCTAGATCCCTAGACCCTTGCGGGTCCACTTTATCGTTTACG
>CAVIXW010000063.1:0-11079 GCA_963646785.1 Acutalibacteraceae bacterium | reverse complement strand
TCTGTCAGCTGAAACCGTTGAAGGGCAGCTACCAGGCCAAAGCCGTCAAGCGTCTCGACGCATCCTTTTTCATGGCATTGAAAGAGTCCCAGAAGAAGGAGATCGCAAGCATTCTGTGGGCGGAAAACTACGATTGTCTTCAGGCCTATTTCAAGGATAAATATGAAGATGAGGTCCAAAAAAGGATCGCAAATGCCGTTTCCGAATCCAATGCTTCCCTGCAGACGGAGATCGACATTCTGAGATCGGAGAACGACTCTCTTTCGCAGGACCTCGATCGCTGCAAGCACATTCTTTCTTCCAAGTCTGTTTCGCAGGTGCCCGTTGCCGCGGATTCCGAAGGCAATATCCAGCTGAATACCGTCCCGGTCGTCAAGCGTATTTCCGAAGATCACCTATATTGCGAACTGTTCACGGACAACCAGTATTACGTACACATAAGCCTGGATAAGAAGACGATGTTCATTCAGCCCCATCGTTCCGGAAAGACCCTGTGCATCAATAATGCCCTCTACCTTACGAACCTCTCCAACCTGGTTCCTTTCGAAGGCGAGACCACCCTTATGTCGAAATATGAGCCAGGCAAAGGATTCTACGTTTACTTCGATTGATCCGGGCCCGTTCGGGATTCTTCGGGGAACATGGCCGATACGGCGGAATCCATCTCCTTGCCGAAGGTCTTCATTATCTCGGAGATTCTGAGGTTCTGCGTGCACACCTTCTCGCAGGCTTTGCAGCCGATGCATGCCGAGGGGCGAGCGTTCTTCGGTAACGAACGGATAAAATACGGGGCGATGAATCCCTTCCTTTCCGTGAGGACGTGTTCGTTATATGCTTTAAGAACCAACGGGATGTTGATCCCCTTGGGGCAATGGGTAAGACAGTACTTGCATTCGGTACAGGGGACGCTTTGGCTCGCGATCCTTTTCATGCAGATGTCCTGAAGGGTCTCCGACTCGGTCTTATCGAGGGGTTTCGATTCTTCGAAGATCCCGATCTTTTCCTTCATCTGCTCCAGGTCCGACATACCGGATAGGATGACGGTAACTCCGGGCTGGCTTTGGATGAACCTGAACGCCCACTCGACGGGTGTGCAGTTCCCGCGGAGCTTTTCGAGTCTGTCCAAATGCTCCTGGGGCATTTTCGAAAGCATACCTCCCCGAAGAGGCTCCATTACCCATATCGGGATATTCCGGGAGTTGAGAAGATCCATCTTTTCTTCGGCACCCTGGAAGTAGTAGTCGATATAGTTAAGCTGGATCATTCCGAATTCCATGTGTTCTCCGAATCTGTCAAGGAATTTCATCATCACCTCTACCGAACCGTGGCAAGAGAATCCGAGATGTTTGATCCGGCCTTTTGCCTTCTGTTCGAGGAAGTATTCGACAGTATGGTATTTTTCCTCCTCAAGATAAAGGTCGATGTTCAATTCGCATATGTTGTGCAGGAAATAGAAATCGAAATAATCCGTCTGGCACTTCTCGAGCTGTTTTTCGAAGATCTCTTTATGTTTTCCGAAGTTGGATATATCGTAACTCGGGAATTTTGTTGAAAGATAGAAGGAATCGCGGGGATAGTTCTTCAGAATGCCGCCGATAACCGTTTCGGAGTTTCCGTCATGATAGCCCCAGGCCGTGTCGAAATAGTTGATCCCAGATTCGAACGCGGTCTCGACCAATTTTCTTGTTTTTTGGATATCTATATCGCCGTCATCTACCACGGTGGGAAGGCGCATGGATCCGAAGCCGAGCATGGATAGTTTACTGCCGTTAAAGTCGCTGTAGATCATGTGTTACACCAAAAACAGCGTAATCATTTGCCCCAGGGGATAAATAGATTATGTTCCACGCCTGCCTGGTCCAGGCAACGGCCGACGATGAAGTCGACGACCTCCCCGAGCGTGGCGGGTTTGGGGTAGAATCCCGGATTCGCATCCATTATGACGACACCCAGTCTTGCGAGTTTCAATTCGTTTTCGAGCATTATTGCGCTTTTCGGCGTCTCGCGGACGACGAGGACGATCTTGCGTTGTTCCTTCAGTGCGCACATGAATGTGCGTGCTATCAGCGTATCTCCGATCCCGCAGGCGAATTTTGCCACCGATGATTCGGTGCAGGGGACCACGAACAGAGCATCGTAATGAAACGATCCGGATGCGATCGGTGCGAACATATCGTCGTCGTCATATACCTGATCTGCCAGTTCCGTCACCTGTTCGACCGTGTAGTCGGTCTCTTCGGGGATGATGGCCTTGGCCGTTCTGGACATAACCAGGATCTTCTCGCCGGGGAGGGTCTGCAGGAGCCTGATGCCGTATATGACCCCGGAGGCTCCTGTTATGGCGACGACGGTTCTCATGGGATCACTTCAGACGTATCGTCTCGAGGTTCTGCGGTGCAATCGTCTGGATATTGTATTTTTTATAAATCGAAGAAGCAAGGTCGGAGCACTTCCTGTCTTCTCCGTGACCGATGATGATCTTGTCGGGGCGGGGCTCCATGCTGCTGATGTACTTCATCATCTGCTTGCGGTCCGAGTGTCCGGAGAATCCGTCGACGGTCTCGCGCTGCATCTTGATCTGCACGGTGATCTGTTTTCCGTGATGCGGCAGGGTGATCTCGGGTCTTCCTCTCTGGATCGTCTTACCGAGCGAGTTCTCCGACTGGTACCCGACGAACAGGAGCCAGTTCTTGGGATCGTCGGCCCATTCGACGAAATATTCGAGAACGGGTCCGCCGGACATCATACCGCCGGTGGCAAGCACGATGCAGGGATCGGGACTGTGGCAGATACTCTCCCTCATCTGCGCGTTATCGACCCTGCGGAAGATCGGGTTGAGGAACGGGTTGTTCCCTTTCTGGAATATTTCGGTCCTCAGCGTGCTGTTCAGGTATTCGGGATATGCGGTGTGGACGGCAGTGGCCTCCCAGATCATACCGTCGAGGTAAACCGGCATCGAAGGGATGACCTCGGTGCGGATGAGTTCCTCGATAACGAGCATGACCTCCTGGGAACGACCCACGGCAAAGACGGGGATGAGGATCTTTCCGCCGTGTTCCACGCCTTCCTTGATCAGTTCTCCGAGGGTCTCGGAAGCATCTTTCCTGGAAGGCTGGAAATCGTTGTGGCCGCCGTAGGTGGATTCGATCACAAGGGTTTCGCAGCGGGGGAACTTGTTGATGGCAGGATTGAAGAGCCAGGTCTTCTCGAATTTCGTATCACCGGTGAACGCTACGTTGTGGATACCCTCGCCGATATGGAAATGGGCGATTGAGGATCCGAGAATATGTCCCGCATTGTGGAGGGTAAGCCTGACATCGGGGGTGATGTCGGTCGTCTCGTTGTATTTCAGAGGGATGGTGTGCAGGATCTCGTTCTTGACGTCTTTCTCGCTGTACAGATTCTTCTTGGCTTCGCCGAAAGTAAGTTTGATGTTGTCGAGCTGCAGAAGGGCCATGAGGTCCCTGGTAGGCGCGGTGCAGTAGACAGGTCCTTTGTATCCGTATTTGAACAGGGCCGGAAGCGTTCCGCAGTGATCGAGGTGGGCGTGGGTGATGACGACCGCATCGATGGAATCGAGCGGCTGCACCTCGGGTATTGCGAAATACGGGGTGGCGTCGGAACCCGGGTCCAGGCCGCAGTCGATCAGGATCCTGCTGTTCCTGGTGGTGAGGAGGGAAGCAGATCTCCCCACCTGCCTGAAACCGCCCATAGTGGTGACCCTGACCCACTGTTCGCCTTCGATGGTGGTGCGGACAAGGTTCCTTGCCACCTCTTTGAGCATCTTGTGTCTGTCATCCAGCTCGTGGCGCAGATATTTTCTGATATCTGAGATGGTTTTGGACGGGATCGGAGGCGAACGGATGACCTTGACGTTCCATCCGGTCTCGCGCTTCAGGGCCGAAAGAAGTTCTCCCTGTTCTCCCAGGACCTCGTTGGGGTTGATCGCTTCGACGATCGCCTGACCGGTGTCTTCTTCGAAGTTGATGTCGGTCATCTGTGCGGATTCGGGGATCAGATCGCGGATCCTGGCTTCGACCTCGTCCGAATCCTCCAGCAGCGAAGGGTCCGGGCGGATGTCCACCCTTCTTCTGATGTTCTGGGCGATCGTGCGGGGCAGAGCGGTGTCCGACGAGAAATCTTCGTAGTTCCTGACGTATATGACTACGAGCGAAGCCTCGAACTCGATCTTGGCAACATCCATGTTGCCAGGCAGGAGTTTCTGGACTTGTTCTCTCAGGCTGTCAAAAAGTCTGTCTGGGTTCATTTTATCTGCTTCCAAAAGGAAAAAAAGAAGGGGAGGTCCCCTTTAAGAGGTTTGATCGAATTTTAAATCAGTTCGGATACTTGAATCCGAGTTCTTCGCACCTTTTGCGGATCAGGTCGTTCGGGATCCATTCGTAACCGTTGGGGCCGATGAACAGGATGAGCATGCCGTCGCCGGTATAGTTGTCCCTGCGCCTGGCGGCGTTAAGGCCCGAAATCGCGACATTGATGGCCTGGTCTTTGGTCATGTTCGGTTTGTAAAGCGTCTCGAGAGCACCGTACGCGGTGATGGAACCGGAACCGGATGCGCTGTATTTGTCCTCGATGACGCCGCCGGCACCGTCGACGCTGAACACGTGTCCGCCGGTCTTGTCGTATCCTGCCACGAGCGGTCCGAGGTAGAATCCGGACCTGATGACGGAACCCATGAGGGTGGCCGCAGTCTGAACGGAAATGGGTGCGCCTTTCTGCATTTCGTAGATGGATATCTGGCTCTTCATATACCTTACCATGAGCTGGGCATCTCCGACAAGTCCGGAGATTGTCATGCCGATGTTGTCCGAGATGGGGTAGACCTTCTGGACATTGCTGTTTGCGATAAGGTTTCCCATGGTTGCTCTCTGATCGGTGGCTAGGATTACTCCGTCCTTGATCGTCATCGCAAGGGTGGTGGTTCCGGTTTTAAGAACATTGTCGGATTCCATATTATTCGCATTCATGATCGTAACCTTCGTTGGCAGAACGAAACATTGTCGGAAAAATTCTGACCTTGTATTTTGGTTATATTGACTAGGTATTAAAGCTTTTTATACAAGTGATGCTGGAATTTTCGGTTGTGGGGCCTTCGAGGTCTTGCGGTCGTTCAAACCGCTCCAGGATACGGGCGAACCTTCTTTTTCGGTTTTTCTCAGATCGATGATGCGCTGGTTCTCGCTTCCTCTGAACATCAGTGTCAGACTTTTTTTGGATTCTACGAATCTGCCGTCCACCAGGACGTCGATGTAGGAAAGCATTTCGTCCGTCACCTCGCATCTGCACCTTCCCTCCGCCCTGCCCGTGAGCTCCTCCCACGTGAATCCGGAATACGACCAGATATCCAGGTCGGGGAAGATCTCGCGGACCCTGTGCAGGAATCCGACGAGCACTCTCTGGTTTTCGGGTTCGAACGGTTCTCCGCCGAGTATCGTCAGGCCGGTGACCTCCTCTCCGCGCAGGGAATCGATGATCGTCCGCTCGGTTTCGGCCGTGAACTTCTTCCCGAAACCGAAATCCCATGTTTCGGGCTGGAAGCACCCTTTGCAGCGGTGCAGGCACCCGGACACGAAAAGAGAGGTCCGGATGCCGGGGCCGTCGGCGACATCGTGGAACTTGATGTTGCCGTAGTTCATAGGTGGAGGACCCTGTCCCTGATCTCTTGGGTGCGCCCCTGGTTCCAGAACTGGGTGCCGATGTATCCGCAGGTCCTCCTGGCGACGTTCATCCTCGATTGGTCGGTGCATCCGCAGTTGGGGCATTTCCAGATCAGTTTTCCGTCATCTTCGACGCTGATGATCTCGCCGTCGTATCCGCAGACCTGGCAGTAGTCGCTTTTGGTGTTGAGTTCGGCGTAGAGGATGGTGTCGTAGATGCACTTCATGACCGTCATCACGGCGGGAATGTTGTTCTGCAGGTCCGGAACCTCCACGTACGAGATCGCGCCCCCCGGCGAAAGGGCTTGGAACTCGGATTCCAACCTGAGCTTCTCGAAGGCATCGATCGGCTCGGTGACATGGATGTGGTAGGAATTCGTGATGTAGTTCTTGTCAGTAACGCCCTTGATCTTTCCGAACCTCTTCTGGAGGGATTTGGCGAATTTGTACGTGGTGGATTCGAGAGGAGTTCCGTAGAGCGAGTACTGGATGTTCTCTTCGGCACACCAGCCTTTGTATTTGTCGTTAAGGTGTTCCAGAATGTTGAGGGCGAACTTGCGTCCTTCGGGTTCGGTCAGCTTTTTCCCGGTGACCTCGTAAACGCATTCCCAGAGACCCGCGTATCCCAGAGAGATGGTGGAGTACCCGCCGTAGAGGAGCTTGTCGATCATCTCCCCCTTCTTCAGTCTCGCCAGAGCACCGTGCTGCCAAAGAATCGGGGCGACATCGGAGGGAGTTCCCTTAAGTCTCTCATGCCTGCATTTGAGACCTTTGTGGCACAGTTCCAGACGTTCGTCGAGGATCTTCCAGAACCGGGGGATGCGATCCTCGGACTTGATGTTTCCTTCACATGCGCTGCAAGCGACATCGACGAGGTTGATGGTGACGACGCCCTGGTTGAACCTTCCGTAGTACTTCGGTTTGCCGTTCTCGTCAAGGTACGGGGTCAGGATGGAGCGGCATCCCATCGGGGGATACACGTTTCCGTTCCCGTTCGCGTCCACTTTCAGCTTTTTCATGACCTTGGCGGAAAGATAGTCGGGGACCATCCTCTTGGCTGTACATTTGGCGGCAAGTTCGGTAAGGTAGTAATACGGAGTGTCGGGCTCCATATTGTCTTCGTCGAGAACGTAGATCAGCTTGGGGAAGGCCGGCGTGATAAAGGCCCCCGATTCGTTCTTGACGCCCTGGATCCTCTGGTTCAACACCTCTTCGATGATAAGTGCCAGATCGCTCCTGACAAGCGGATCTTCGGTTTCGTCCAGGTACATGAAGACGGTGATGAACGGCGCCTGTCCGTTGGTGGTCATCAGGGTAACGACCTGGTACTGGATGGTCTGCACGCCTCTCTTGATCTCCTCCCTCACACGTTTTTCGGCGATCTTAGAGAGGTCCTCGTCAGATACCTTGAGGCCGATCATTTCGTACTCTTCGGCAAGCTCCTTCTTGATCTTCCTGCGGGAAACCTCGACGAACGGTGCCAGGTGCGTCAGGGTGATGGATTGGCCGCCGTACTGGCAGGAGGCGACCTGTGCGATTATCTGCGTCGCGATGTTGCATGCGGTCGAGAAGGAATGGGGGGGATCGATCTTGGTTCCGGAGATGACGGTTCCGTTGGTGAGCATATCCTGGAGGTTCACCAGGCAGCAGTTGTGTTCCTTGACCGCAAAATAATCCGCATCGTGGAAATGGATGAGTCCGTCTTCGTGGGCCTTGACGACATCCGGCGGAAGAAGTATGCGGCGCGTGAGATCTCTGCTGACCTCTCCCGCGATGTAATCCCGCTGAACGGAAACGACGGTAGGGTTCTTGTTCGAGTTCTCCTGCTTCGCCTCTTCGTTCGTGCACTCGATAAGACTGAGGATGTTGGCGTCGGTCGTGTTGGACTGACGTGCGAGATTCCTGGTGTAACGGTAACGGATGTAGCGCTTTGCGGTCTCGGGAGCATTCTGTTCGATAATCTTCGTCTCCACGATCTCCTGGATCTCCTCGACCGACAGGGCACGCTCCATTTCTTTACAATAATCTTCGATGACCAGCGAGATGTAGTCGATCTGCCTATTGCTTAGCTCGGGTTTCCCGTCCTGGGCTTCGTTGGCCTTCTCGATCGCCCTTACAATTTTTGTACGGTCAAATTCGGCTTCAGATCCGTTACGCTTGATGATTTTCATATGCTCACCCATTCATCTTCACTGCGGTTATAAATCGTTGTAACGCGGGATGCTTAACTAAAAAACGGTCTGAACAAAAGATTCGTTTTTTAACATTTTCAGGTCTGTTAAGAGGTCGTTCCGAATTTTCATTTTTTGTCCGTTCGCTGTCATAATGTTACATTCAGCATTATCATAAAGATAATGCTCGAAACGGGCACAAGAGATGCAAATCTTCTCGGAATATCACCTTTTGTGTACTTTGCATCCAAAAACGATAGCAGAATCGCGATCAATCCGCAAAGTTCGACAAGATAGCAGGATAATATCAGATCTGTGGACGAATCATCCATGATGCCCGCTATCTTCCTGATCGGGCCCAGGATCGAGACCGATAATCCAAGTACCAGGGGGGCGAAGAATGCGGCTGTTCCGAACATGGTGTCCGTCATGCTCTTCAGTTCGTTGCGGATGTTCCTGCGGGTCATATCCTGGTCGCGGATCTGTCTTCCCAGGTTGAGCGCAAGTCTTCCCCCTTCGGTCACGTTCTTATTCGATGTGCGGTAAATGTTGACGAATGTCGAATTCACCGAGGGGCTTATATCCTCGAAAACAGTCGTCAGCGCACCTTCGACATCTCCCCTGCAGATCGCAAATTCGTTTTTCAGCTTCGCCGAAAGTCCGCCGAGTCCTTCCCTGCTGTCGAGAAGGTTCACGATGGCGACCTCGAAGGGCTCTCCGGTGAGCATCCTGTTCCCCAGGTCGAATATCGAATCCTTCAGCTGCGATTCCATTCTCTTTTTCCTATTGTCCGAAGAGATGTTCCTACTCGAAACAAGCATATAGATAATGCAGGCCGCGGTGACCGAGATCCCTATATCGACGGCGATATCGCCGATCATCGAGTGAAGGACGAACGTCAGCGGAATTGCCGAAAGAAGGATCAGCGACTTTCCGTCGAAGCTTCTTTCGGAACCCAGCGGGTTCTTTTCTTTGCTTGCGGAGATGATCATCAGGACGAAGCACGGTATCAGGACGAGTGTGATTATTCCGACGGTTTTCATATCCATGGATGCGGAACCGAAAAGTCCGCTCATGTTCATCATGGGAAGGACCGACATCAGGATCAGCGGCACCATGATCCCGAGTCCGAAGATCACCATGCAGGGCGTGTTCAGCGACGAGCAGAACGTCTTGCCCGAATCCCTCAGTCCATTCAGCGCGATCTCGGAAGCTTCCTTCAGTATCCTGGTACGTTCGGCCGGGTCCTTTGCGGTTTCGGCCGACATGGCCATTCTGACGGCCATACTATACGTCGAATTCTTTTCCGGAATCTCCGATATGTGCTTGGATAGGGCGGTACGGATGTCGGGTTCTACGCGCGTGTCCGCATCATCCACGATGGATCTGAACATCATACGGCTGATGCGGGGCCCTTCCCTGGAGATCGACCTCACCGCTGTATCCAGAGAGCCTCCGTTCTCCAGAACGGTCGTGATCCTGCCGATGATGTCGGGGGCTTCGTTGAGCAGTTTGGGGGATGCCAACAGTTTTTTCTGATGGGATACGTTCGTAATATCGTTCTTCGGGTGTATGTTCATACCGATGTTTAGCAAGGTCCCGTTTAAGAGCGGGGGCACTACAGTTAATAGTGTCAATACTTCTGCAGTATCGCGCCGAACGGGCGGATTTCGTTTTTCGGATTACGATCATACGGCCGCCTCCGTTGCCCTGAACAGCTGCCCCGGAGGAACGTATTATCTCAAGGACGGATTCTATTACTACTATTGCGAGAGCACCAGCGATACCAAGAATGTCGGCGAGTTCTGGGATAAATACGACCGTGCCGAAGTCCTGATAATTTGGTAAACACAAACCGGAGCAGACCGTCACAACGGGATTTGGCCCGTACCAGGAAATTATAGGAAAAATAAGCCGGGTTCGACAGCCCGGCAAAGTTGAGTTTCAGTTATAGTTGACGGATATCGGAATGATATCAACATCAA
The DNA here is from genome assembly GCA_963646785.1 of Acutalibacteraceae bacterium. Classification (GTDB taxonomy): domain Archaea; phylum Thermoplasmatota; class Thermoplasmata; order Methanomassiliicoccales; family Methanomethylophilaceae; genus Methanomethylophilus. Next base: position 1,248 of record CAVIXW010000063.1, on the reverse strand, counting down.
ATTCTGCGAGAGCTACATCGATGGGGTCGATAAGTCCCGAAACGTTCTCGACGAGAACGGGAGCACCGCAAGAAATCTGAATTGCCCTAGCACCGACGATTCTTGCTTTTTCAAATCTGGTATATTTCGCTACCATTCGAGCACCTTATTGTAGTGGATATTTTTACCCTTTATTTAAAACAACCTATAATTTCATGACAGGAAAATTCATCTGAGATGGGGCCAGATTATAAATCCATATCAAACCACTGTTTATATATCAGGTGGCCGATTCAGACTTACATTTCAAATGGATCCCACTCCTTGGAATGGGCGGCCCGTATCCATCCTACATCCTATCCTTCATCACGGGTCGCAATTTATATAATCGGGCGAGGGCTGGAGCCCTCGCAAAAATATCAGAATAGTGTTTCTTTGGTGTTGTCGACATAGACGAACTCTGCTTCACCGTCTTCGACAGTGAAGAATGCGAGTTTTGCGCCCAGGTTCTTGTACATCTGGACAACCTGGGGCATTGCCTCGGTCGCGGCCTTCATGAACCTGTCATCCTCGTAGAAAACAGCCTTTCCGTCCCAGCGGAGGAATTTCGTTCCCTTGTATGCGAGGATCTCGCAGCGGGGGTCGGCCATAAGCTGTTTGTAAACCTCTTTGAACGTTCCGACCGAGAAGAAGATCTTTCCGTCGATCATTACTTTGAATCCGAGGACCCTCATCCTGGGTTTGCCGTTGCAAAGGGTGGCGAGGGTGAAGGTGCCGGCCTCGCCGAGGAAATCGTCGATCTCCTCCATCGGGTCGTATCCGAAATTATCGTCGATGAGCTGGAGGATCCACTGCTTCTCCGAGTCGGTGATCTCTCCGTCGATGGCGCAGATGAAAAGGGTAAGGCTCACGATAGCGTCTTTCAGGTCCTCGGACACGAGGCCGAGCAGGTCGACCATGAGGTCCACGGCGTTTTTGTATTTGCTGGGGTCCGAAAGTCCCGTTTCGTGGAAGATCCTGAGTCCGTCCTCGTAGGTCGTGTCGCACTCGGCGACCGAATCGAAGAACGGTTTGGTGAGGGCGAATTCTTCGACCGTAAGCTTTCCGTCGGCTCCGATTGCGGCGAGGACGAAGTCGAGGTACACGGAGACGCAGTCGATGTCGATCTTTCCCGAATCGGCTATGTCCTGAAGGGCGGGGAGGATGGCTTTGGAAAGCTCCTCGATGTGTTTCGCTTTGACCTCGATCCCGACCTAGTATGCAGTCCAT
>CAVIXW010000062.1:0-11090 GCA_963646785.1 Acutalibacteraceae bacterium | reverse complement strand
CATTATACCCGAAAAAACAGCGCAGGTTCGGAATATACAGAATACGCTGTTCCGGCGAAACCGGATAAAAGGCAAAGGTCTGACATACGATCATCTAGATCGGTCAGGATGAAGATCGGTTGCAGACCTTACCTGTCACGCTTCGTGACAAAATATACTTCGTAGGATGTGAGACTATCAACAATATGCAGAAAATAGGGGTCGGCGGCATTCTCGTGTTCGTCATCGTCGCAGTCGCCCTGATTCTCAATGCGGGAACCGATCTGATCACGATCGCGGAAAAGTACCGCGTGACCTCGTTCGGTACCGGAGCGGTCATCGAAGGAGATCAGTTTGCCAAGTGCATAGATATCTGGTTCATGCTAATGCTCGTCGCGTTCCTGATGATCTTCATCAAGAAATTCGAATGGGGCGTGTGTCTTGCCACCCTCCTCTCTGCCATGGTGTGCATGATCGTCTACCTGGGGATCCAGGACATGTATTTCCATGCGGTCTGGAACATCACCCTGCTCGTTCGGGCGGCCATCTGCGCCATCACTCTGGTGATCGCCATCGGCGTCTTCCTCGGAACCTGCCGGATGTGGCAGTACCTGCTTGTGGGTTTCGGATTCGCTATCGTGTACGCGCTCGTCGAGTGGCTTCTCGGAAACGTGGAGATATGCGGACACGTCGCCACGGACCCGGGAGGTTCCGTCCTCGTCCATCTCTGCGCGGCATACTTCGGACTCGGGGTCTGCATCGGGATACGGGAGAAGAGGGCGTTCGACGAACCCATGGCCTATACGACGCACAGCATGACCTTCGTGTGGCTGGCAACCATGCTGCTCTGGGTCCTCTGGCCCTCCTTCGTCACCTCCCTTCTCGGAACCCAGGGGGAGATAAACCAGGGCATTATCAGCTGTCTGATGGCCGGTGCAGGCTCCATAATAAGCGCATATGCCGTCTGCATGGTATGTCAGAAGAAGGTGAACGCTCTCACTTTCACGTACGCCATGCTCTGCGGCCCCGTCGCCATCGGAGCACCTCTGCTTTCGGTCGGGCCGTGGGGTGCTTTGCTGATAGGGATCATCGCGGGAATCGTTTCGGCCCTCTGCTTCATCTATCTCCAGCCTGCGTTCTGCAAACGCCTCGGCGTACTGGATGTCATGGGAGTCCACAACCTGCACGGAGTGGGCGGATGGATGGGAGCGATCTTCGTAACCGTCATCGCCGGCCAGATTGCCACTCTTGCGATGGCCGTGATAGTGTTCGTCATCGCGATTCTCTCCGGAATAGTCATAGGTATCGTCGTCAGATGCACCCGCGGAGAGATGGAGGAGATCTGTTCCGACGAGAACGATTTCTTCCTTCCGTCTTCCTGAAAACATTTTCCTCCGTGCGGAAAAACCGACCGCACGGAGGTCTTCGATCTTCTTTTTCACATGCGGTTTTCTGTTCTCAGGAACGGGGAGCATATTTCGGTCAGTCTTTCCGGGTTCTTTCCGTACCATTCCAGGAACGATCCGGAACCGGATTCCGTAACGGCATATCCGATCTTCCTGAACATTTCCGGAATGTCGGAGATCTTCACGCTCCCGATGCTACGTCCCAAACGTTCTTTTCCGAGAATATGGGATCCGTTCACGAACACCGAGAATGCTTCCTCCCCCCCGATCGAGGGTGCGCCGCAGAGGGATACCGTGCCCACCTGGTGTGCGGCACAGGAGTTCTGACAGCCGGAGATGCGAACCATGGGAAGAATACGGTCCGCAAACCCTTCTTCCTTTTCCATCCTTATCAGTTCCCTGAGCAGCCCCGGGGAGTCTCTGAGACCAATCTGGCATATCGTACGTCCGACACACGGGACAGATGCTTCCAGGAGCGTGTTCGAACCGTCGGACGTGACCTCTGCGATACGGTCGGCCTCGGCTCCCGTGAGGTTGACGATATACATGGTCTCGTTCGGGGATATGCGTATCTCCGCTCCTTCGATGTCTCTGATAGCATCGCGAATCTCCAGCATTTTCCGGGGGGCGGGATCGCCGCCGAGGGGGTGATACGTCACGTAGAAAAGTCCCTCCTGGCACTGCGGTCTGGCACGTCCGGAGACGGGTACCGTTCCGTCGCCTGTCTTTTCGATTTTTTCTTCGCATACGGTATCGAATCTCGGGAATCCGGTATCGGAAAGGTTCTTCTCCGCGTATCCGTTGAATATTCTGATGTATGCTTCATCGCCCAAATCGTCGCGCATGTAGCGTACGCGGGCTTTCGACCGGTCCCCGTAATTTCCGTGTTCGGCGAACATGCGGAACATCGCATCGAGATATGCCGGAATATTTTCGGGCGAAACGGCTTCGGCCACCAGAAGACCGAGTTTGGGGTCTCTGCCGAGTCCGCCTCCGGAATAGACATCGAAAAGGGAATCCTTTCTCGCAACGAAACCCAGGTCCCTTGCCGTGGCATCGGTTATGTTCTCAAGGGTGGAGGAAAACCCCACCTTGAGTTTCCTGGGAAGTCTGATATCCTTCGCCAGAGACAGAAGGTATGCCTCTGTCCGGGATGCATAGGGCATGACGTCGGCCATACTGGCACTTATAAGTCCCGAGAGCGGGGTGGCGGTCACGTTACGGGGAAAATCGCCTCCGCCGCCGAATGTGTTGATACCGACGGAGGGGGCCTCGGATACGATCTTCTTGACAGATGCGGGAGCGAGTCCGTGCAACTGGACCGACTGGCAGGTTGTCATATGGATCATTTCGGGTTCGTATTCCCTTATACATTCACAGATGAAATCGAGTTTCTTTTTGGAGATCCTGCCGCCGGCGAGACGAAGGCGGACCATGCCTTTTTCCCCTCCGCGTTGGGCATAGCTGCCCATGTCGCCGGAGATGCCTTTGTACTCCTTTACGCTCATTTCTTTCGCATAGAACTTATCGGTCGCATCATCGAAAACAAGCAATCTGCTTTGCACGATATCGAATCAAAGGTATGATAAATACAGGTATCGATTGTTTCGAAATCGTGATCTGCGGGCCGGCAAGGTTGCCGGATCCGGTCCGGATCCGGGGAATTACGTACACTTACTGTAATAAAAAGAAGCGAAAATAAATTCGGTATTTATACCGATGATTTTTCCTGCTAACACCTATTTTGGAGATGTTCGTCGTTTCTTTAAATAAAACACGGGTTTGGAGGTATTTTTCTATGATTTTTCATATTAGAGAATATAAAAGTATCCGTCGTTGGATGGATTGAATAACCATAATTTATATACTAGGTATGCTATCCTATAATCACAAAGTTACAGCTTTGTTTTTCTCCAAGGGGGCCTGCTGCAACAGGTCCCAACCTTTAAGATTCAGCTCTGTTCCTCGAGCTTAAGAACCGCGTTGACCCATTTGGTGCGCGAATCGAGATCGATCGATTCGTCGAACGAAGACGAGCAGATCCTTTCCGATTCCTTTTTGAACTTGGTCAGGTCCTTTACGCACTCGGCATCGACGACCTTCTGCTTTTTCAATGCGGCAAGGTCCTCGGTCCCCAGACGGGACAGGGCATTGGACATCTTGCGCCTCAGCACCGTGCAGAACAGGAGGGAATTCTCCTCTTTGCGGATGTCCGATCTGCTCCACTTGGTTTTTTTGCTTTTGGCATAACCGGAAAGCGCCGTGAACACCGGTTTCAGTCCGAACAGAACCTTCGTCTCGCCGACCCTGGCGAACTGCGGAAGCTCCGCGGAGATACAGTCCAGCGAGGCATAGAGCGTACTGACCAGGTTCGGGATTTCCGAGAGATCTCCTTCGAAGGACAATATATCGAAACAATATTTTTTGGGATCTTCGATGGAGGTGATCCTTCTCAGTTCTGAGAATGCCTCGTATGCGGACGTGACGTTCCCCAGCAGTTCGGATCCGAAATCATCCGATCCTCCGTTCCAGATCAGGTCCGCGATATCTCCGGGAAGATCTCCGTCGGAAAGGGCGACGTTTCTGCCGATGTCGTTCACAATGGCCCAGTCGGCAGCCTTTGCTATCCGGTACTTCTCTTTCATCGCGCCGATTAGCCTGGTTCCGATGATCCCGTATCCGTTCTTCCTGCAGACGGAACAGAACTCCGTAACGCCTTTCAGGTCGTCGGCGGAAACCCTGTCGCAGACGATCTCTTCGAGTCCGCTTTCCACCAGGGGTTTCCAGACCTTCTGCGGAAGTTTCTCGATCTGGGTGAGCGTATCTCCGAGGACGGTCCTGCTTCCGTTCCTTACCCTTTCGCATACAGCTTCGGCGAAGATTGCGGGGATGTGCGCGGCGGTCGAGATCTTGTCGAGAAGGTCGAAATCGCCAGGGAGCTTGAGATTCGAGGTCGCCTCCTGGATACACTGCTTTACGGTCTCCGCGGACACGATCGGCTGGAAGTAGACCATGTTCTGGTTTTTCTTCACGCCTTCGAATCCCTTTACGGTCACGTCCCCTTTGGCGAACCAGTACTTGCAGACGTGTTCGGAATCGGTCACCAGCAGCGCATCGCATCCGAGGTCCCTGCTCATTTTCTGGAACATCGGACTGGGAGGATTGTTGTTCCGGATCCTGTTGCCGTAGAAGAACAGCCCCTTCATCACCCGGAACTCTCTGGGGAGGATGCGTTTCGCCACGCCCTCGGGCGGTTCCATGGCCCAGCTGCCGACCTCCAGGCCGTCCTCGTCGTTGAGCGTGAATATCCCCTCGTCCAGTTTCCTGAGAAGGGCCTCTCCCTTGAAAGCATTCTGGAGCTTTTCCAGAACGAGGCCCGACCTGTCGACGTCGACCTCGAAACAACCCTCCGCGAGGTTGAAGTAAAGATACACCTTCTGCGAATAGCCCTTTATCTTGGGCCCCTGGGTCACGATGTTCCCATCCTGGTCTTTCCGTTCGCGGTCGATCCTCACTCCGCTTATCTCGGAGTCCGGGTGAATGTGGCGGAGGTACATTTCCAGCTCTTTCGGATCGACCTCGATCTTCGAACGGATCGACTGGGTGTTCTGCATGTCCGCGACCTTTCTGAACTGTTCGGTCCGCATGGGCAGATAGAGGAGTTCGTCTTTGAGGTCCTCCTCCTTCGACCTGACATATCCCGTTTCGTAAAGAGGTCTCGAGGATTCGCTGATCGCGATCATGCTCATGGGGGTGTTGGGACCCAGCTTATCCACCGAAATTCCCCTGAGCGTGACCATGTGGGTATTGGCCAGCAGCGCAAGTTCGCTTATGATGAACGGTGTGAGATCGACCGAGATCGAGAATATGCTCATCACGTCCTTGATCTTCAGCCTGGACGCAATCTGCTCCGAATAGCCGATCATCTTCAGGAGCATGTACTGTATCCCTGACGCCCTTTTGTGCTGTTCGCTCTTTGCGGAGTACCCGAATTTCACGAAGGGCATCGTCAGCTCTATCGCGATGTCCTTTTCCTCATTGGCCGGCATCTCAATCCGCCTCCATCAGTTCGGACGCTTCGAGATAGCCTCCGTCTTCCTTAATCTTGTCGATTATTTCTCTGTATACGGGGTGCATGTTTCCGTCACCGTCGAGGTCCACGTTTTCGTTGACCAGAGATTCCTCGTTCCCGACCAGGACGAGCAACCTCCTGGCACGGCTCATGGCAACGTTGATCCTTCTGAAATCCGATATGAACGCGGAACTCTTGGTCCTTACCAGGGACAGTATGATTACGTCCCTCTCGTCTCCCTGGAAATCGTCGACGGATTTCACGGTGAACCTCTCCTCGCCGACGGTTTTGAATTTGGAGCGGACGCCGCTTCTGCGCATACCCTCGTAGATCCTGTCTGTCTTGCTTTTGATCAGGCGGGCCTGTGCGCGGTACGGGGTGATCACGCCCATGGTCATCTTTTCCGACTGGGCCGCGGATTCTACCGGTGCGCCGGACGAATCCGTGTCGCAGTTCTTCTCCAGCAGTCCGACGAGTTTTGCGACCGCATCCGCTTCCGCGGAGTTCTCGAAGGACATGCTTCCCTGCTGCCTGATATCCCTTCCTCTGCAGTTGATGAAATAGACGGAATTCGCGGTATCGATCAGGTTCCTTTCCCTGCCCGGAACGGTTATGCGGTGGGCCTTGTCGGCATCCTGCCCTTCGTAGCCCATTTCCAGCTCGCCCCCGTAGAATCTGTTGATGACCGCCATGATCTGGGACGACATACGGTACTGTTTCCTGAGCATTATCTTCGAATGCTCGGGGGCCGTATCGAAGAGCGTTTTGAAAATGGGCTGGGTATAGAGGGCCTTGAACATGTTCTCCCTTTCCACCAGGGCCTGGTCCTGTACCCCGGAGGTGATGTCGTACCTGACGTTGTACATCGGGGGAAGCTGTTTGTGGTCCCCGACCATTATGATGCTCTTTCCTGCGAGGATCGGGCGCAGCAGTTCCGTGAACGGGGCCTTGCTGACCTCGTCGATGACGACCACGTCGATACCCATGGTGGTGGCATCGAGATAAGATTTCTGCTCCTCGTCGTTGGGATCGTGCTTCGTACGGCCTTCGGCGGTACAGGTGATGCCGACGACGTTCACATAGTTCCTCAGCTCGCGGACCATGCGTTCGTTATCTTTTTTGTTCGGTTTCTCGCAGTCGAGGAACTCTATGATCTCCTGATAGGTCCTGTCCGAAAGGGCGATCTCGTCTTCGCTGAGGTCCGACAGCGTCTTTATGTTGGATTCCAGGGTCTCGTATGCGCTGTCCACGTCGGTGAACTTGTCGGACAGGTGGAGCTCGTTGAACATCTCCTGCATCGGGACGGAAAACGCGGATTCGGCTTCGACGTATGCGCGGTATTCCTCCCTGCTTTCCAGGCCGGAGATCTTCTTGTCGATGATGGAGATCATCTTGGCGCTCTTGTCGTCTTCCAGCTTCGTATCTAGGATGGCCTCGCAGTCGGCGATGTCCCTTTCCAGCCGCCCCCTCACCGATTCCCTGTACATCTGCAGTTTGTGGCGGATCTGCGGAAGTTCCGAGAGTAGCTTCGGATTCATGTCCGCTCCGAATTTCTGCAGTAATGCGAAATCCTCGGGATCGATCATCCTGCTCTCGATCATTCCGTCGAGCTGGACATCCAATGCGATCCGGTCCGATTCTTCCGACGCGGCACATTTCCTGACGTAGATGTCCACGTACCGACTTTCGGAGGACATCAGCGCCATCTGTTCCTCGAATTCCCCGTCCGTTAGACCCATAATGGCACAGCACAGCCCGGATCTGCCGAACAGCCTGCCTTCCAGTTCGCTCTCTCCGTCTCTTTTTTTGCTTTTGGTCGTGAGGACGACGGAATCGCGGAACATGTCCTTGATCTGCTCAGCATACTTCTTGTAGGATGAAAGTTCGAAATCGTCGAGGCCCTGGAGAAGTTTCCTGTCAAGGAAGATGCGCGAGTGCTTTTCATCGTTTTTTCTGCTCGAGTCCACGAGTTTCTGATTCTGGGCGGTCAGGTTTTCCCTGTATTTCGTGACCTCGGTTATCGTTTCTTCCGCCTTTTCCCTGGCTTTGAGGTAGTCTTTCCGCAGGTCTCCGATCCTGTCGAATTCGGCAACGAGCATCTGCATTTTTGCCGGATTCTTGTAAAGTTCGATCCTTTCGAGAAGGGTTTCCTTCGTGTTCTTGTAGAAGTTGTTTGCTAGTTCGTCCAGGTCGTAATCGCTGCTGCGGCCTTCCGCCATCAGACGGACCGGACGGATGAGGGGGTTTTTCGTGAGCCTCTCGAAAGCGTTGTCGATGGCCTTGTTGTTCTGGCTGCAGATGAGCACCTTTCTGCCGCGGAGCAGTTCCTGGGTGGTTATCTCCGAGATGACCTGGGTCTTTCCGGTCCCGGGAGGGCCCTGGATCAGGTAGAGTCCGTCGCTGTACACTGCCTCTTCGATGGCCTTCTTCTGAAGTTCGTTGAAGCTCCTTCCGAAGAAATGGTTTATGCGGGGAGCATCCCCGATCATGGTGTTCTCGGTCGAGAACAGATACGACGCAAGGTACGGGTTGGCGACCTCTCCGTTCTTGAACGATTCCAAAGCATCCATCTGACGTGCGATGACCGCCTGCTGTCCCGATTGGTCGCCGACGATCTTGAACTGGACCCCTTTGCTGAAGTAGCCGGTCCTTTCGTTATATTCCTCGTATACGGAAGCGTTCGGGGGGAGAATTATCTCGAAATACACGGTCAGGGTGCGTCTTTCGACCGTCGATTCCACGGCGGCCAGGGCGTCCCTGTATTCCTGGTTCGCAACAGCTTCCTTCGCCTTGCGTTCGGGCATATATTTTCTGACAGCTTCCTGGCTGTAGTCGGGGGATACCAGGGCGCTGAGCTCTTCGATCTTCTTCTTTCTGAGGTCCTCGGTCACCTTTTCGATACACTCCTGCTCGGTGACCGATTCGTAAGCCTCTTTCCAGGACAGACCCTCGTCGGACAGGGTATCGGCGCGGTCCTTTCTTTCCTCTTCCGCGCCCTGAGCGATCGTTTCCGCATTGGCGGCGATGAATTCGTTGATCTGTTTCCGTATCTCCTCGGTTGCGAGATATTCGTCGATCCTTTGCTTGACGTCGTTTTTGACGTTGCGGTCGAACTCCTTCTTGATCCGCCTCATATCGGCGTTGCGTTTGGTCTTGGCCGGGCGGATAAGCGCATCCGGAAGCGGGTCCGGGGAAAGAGCGGGCATTATGCGTTCTTTTCCGATCGCCTCCATACGGTGCATGTGCTCCCTTTCGGTGAACGACAGGACGTCCTTGCTTTCTTCAATTTTCTTCGCCGGGTCTATAATCTTGACGTCCAGCGCGGTGAGCTCGTTGAACTTCTTCACGTATCTGTCGTCCTTCTCGAAGAGCCTGCTGTCGATGGGGTGGACGACCTTCACGATGAGACGGCTTTTGTAGTCAGTACCCGAGCTTTCGACCCAGGCGGTGTCGCCGGCCGTATAGATGACGTTTTTGTCGCCGGTCATTTTCGGATCCATCGGCGAAGCGATGAAGAATTCGGGGCGGTCGATGGAATAGCCTTTGATGCTGTTCTCGTCCGCCTCGGCCATTTCCGTAGTGAGGAAATAGCTCCATTTGTCGAGATAGGTGATCGCGTCAGCCGGATTCTTGACCACGAAGAGTTCGTTCAGCTCTTCCGCGAGTTCCGAGGTTATTATCGAACCGCAGTAGACGTCGCGCGGTACGCCTTCGGCGAGCGACCGGTCCCCTGCAGTGAAGAACGCTTCCATGGAAGTATCCTGCCCGCCGGTCTTGGTGTTGTTCTTCACCCTTGCGATGATCGCCGCCTTGACCTCTTTTTCTCCGTAATGGGAGGTCTTGTTCAGCATCGAGATGCCTTTGACCATGTACTCTTTCCTGATCTGTTTGCGGTCTTCGTATACCAGGAAGTCGCCCATGAGCACCAGATCGTATTTTTCTTGAGGGATGCGGATGGCAACGTTCTCGAGGGACGGTGAAAGATGTTCTCCCTCATCCGCCTGGATCTTGTACAGCGAGGGGTGGCTGATGAAAAGGCTTTTTTCGGAAGAGTTGGACTTTGCGAGTATGGCCTTGTAGATGAATCTTATCAGATAATGGGTTTCGGTGATCTCGTAGTTGATAAGGTCGAATTGCTCGGAGAGCGAATTTTTGAAGGGAGAGAAACGTTTCGACATCTTCGATTCAGCACCGCGATACCAGTAGCGGCTGAAGTTCAGGACGATGGTATGTTTGTCTGCCGGAACATACTTTTTCGCACTGTCGTACTGCAGAGAATATTTCAGTATCAGGTCCGTCGGAAGTTTGCTGCTCTTGAATTCTTTCATAGTCTCCCCCATCCTACTTTACGATTAATCGAAACAGAAAAGGAAACGGTTTGATTCGGGAATACCTCCCGCTTATATATAGGCGACCCGACACTCTAGGTTCGTCCCGCAGGTTTCATGATTTTGTTCCCGGTATTTTCCGGTCCGTTCGGAACATGCAACGCGTTCGGTCCTCCGGACAGGTCGGATCCGCTCCTGGTATGCATAGATAACACTAATTAACTCCGGACCATTGCGATAAGCATGGCTGATGTTGGTTACAGTCCGACCTACGAGGTTTACCTGACCCGTGCCAACGGGGTTCAGATCGTCACCAACGAGCTCAGCTTGCGCATTTTGCGCGAAATGCGCGTCCGCGCCATCACGCTCAGCGAGATGACCGCTCTTTTCTCGGTATCCAAATCAACCGTGCAGAGCAATCTGAGAAAGCTTGCGAACACGGGGATCATAATCTCCGACGATTCGGTGGATGACGGACGCAGCGTCGTATACCACATCGATGCGATGCTGCTTTTCACCAGCGACGCGCCGAAAGAATGGCAGCTCTATGCGAGAAAGGCCTGTATCGACCGTATTCTCCGGAACGGCAGGTGCACGGCAAAAGAGGACCTGTCTCTTTACGGGGTCTCGCTCATCGAGAGCGGACTCAACATCGTCCCGGGACTGTTCGATGTTGGTTCCGTCATGGTCAGCATGATCGACGATCTGGAGTGGTGGACCCAATTGCTGGGGAGTTCGAACACCCAGTGCAGGATCGAAGGGATCGAGTTCACTTTGGACCTGAAGACGAATCTCACTCTGACCTTCAGATCGGACCGCGAGGTCATATCCGACCTGCCCCTCGTCATCTCGCCCATGCTGGGCGCCATCCGTTTCCGGTCCCGTGCGATCGTGGGATTCAATCTCAGTTACGAGACGGAACTCTCCGTCGAAGACGACGGACATGTGGTGAAACTGAAGATAGAGCCTTTCAAAGGTCAGGATTTCGAGCATAAGCCGTTCGGATGGGACGTACTGGAGTCAAGCAGGACCAACGCTCCCTTCTCGATATATTCCATCGGGGGCAGAGCCATGCTGTTCTCCAATCCGACGATGATCGCCATCCTCGATGCGCTGAGCGACGGGGATCAGAGCCTCGTCGATCTGGAGGATAATCTGGATCTGCCCAAAGCCACATTGTTCGTTTCCGTGGCGAAGCTTGTCGAACTCGGAGCCGTCCGTCTCGACGAAAACTCCGGATCCCCGAAGAAATACGTCCTGACCGCAGAACCTCTGCTTTCGATGTCGGAACCGTATCCTTCGGGC
>CAVIXW010000061.1:0-11128 GCA_963646785.1 Acutalibacteraceae bacterium | reverse complement strand
CCTATGCTTTCAAGGGTTGGAACTCCGAGGTCGTCAAGGTCGCCGGAAACGCAACATACGAAGCCGTCTTCGACCAAATCGTCAACGAATACACCGTCACCTTCATGAACGGCGACGATGTTCTCCAATATTCCAAGATACCTTACGGAGACACTCCAGCCTACACAGGACAGGCCCCTGCCAGGGAAGCCACGGCCCAGTATACCTACGTTTTCAGAGAATGGGGTCCCGAGATCGTCTGTGTCGCCGGGGATGCTACATACAACGCAGTCTTCGACCAAATCGTCAACGAATACACCGTCACCTTCATGAACGGCGACCAAGTTCTCCAGCAGACCAAGGTGCCCTACGGAGGCACCCCGGATTATACCGGACCTACACCCACCAAGGACGGGTCTGACGGCCACGTCTATCTGTTCGCCGGCTGGGGTTCCAAGATAGTATCTGTCACCGGAGAGACCGCCTATTGTGCCGTCTTTGCCGATTATGCAGAGTCCTCGAAGACAGTGACCATCGAAACCGAGGTCTACGACAGCGTCACCGTTATCAAGGATGCGATTGGCAGGATCAACTCCGATCTTGCCGACGGAACCGTCGGATCCCTGACGGTAAGGCTGAGCTCTGGGTCCATCACTCTCGGCCCCCGGGTCGCTTCCGGAATCGTGGGAGATTCCGCATTCTCCGTGGTCCGTCAGAGCCAGCCATCGATTTCCGCCGATGTCCGGAACCTGATCGGAGACCGCCCGGTCTACGACGTCTCCGTAGCTTCCGCCGACGGAAACATACACCGGTTCGGCGGCGATCTGACCCTCTCGTTGAAGTACGAACTCCGCGAGGGCGAGGATGCGAAGAACATCTGCATCGTCCACCTCGGAGACGACGGTACTTACAACACCATGGGTGCGGAGTATTCCGACGGATATGTCACCTTCGCCACCGACCACCTGTCGACTTACGCCATTGCGTTCAGGGAAGCCGAGGCTCCCGCTGCCGACACGCATACCGACCTGGTGATCCCCGGTATCATCGTCGGCATTATCACTATCCCCGCAGTCGGTGCCGTCGGTTGGAGATACAGCAACCGCAAACTTTGAACGATCGGTCTTCGAAAGGGGGTACTTGCCATTCCCCCTTCGGGAGTGTGTTCTTCCCGTTGTTTTCATCCGAGGGCCTGCACATGCATCTGCGGATCATCGGGTATACCCGTATCTTCCGTTTGTGGTCGCCCGGTTCAGTCTTCACGCAGATCCCGAACATGCACGGTTCCGCTTCAGGAGCAGTTCCGGCGAACTTGGCATACATAGCGTATTTTCTTTGTGCACACATCGGGGTAGCGGACAACGATTCCTCCCCACGGAATCCTTTTGTTCCAGACGTTCCGCACAAACGCTTATGGTCATGTACCCGTGCGCAGAAGCAGACAAATTTAAAATGTCCGACACAGTGCGGCAGGTATGCCCACGCACGCTGTTCGCGGCCTTGTAAAGATGACCGGGCTGGCCCTGGCCCTGCAGGAGCTGATGTACGGCTTCATTATGGAACTCATATTCGTATCTGCGGCCAGGATCGGGATCCTGGACTACGGCTCCGCCACTCATCTGGTGATCATGATAGTCGGCATGAACGCCACCTGGGGGGCCATAGACGCCATCGTCTTCTATCTGATTGATTCGTTCAGCGAGAAGAACCACGCCAGGATCATCGATACGGCCCGCGAGAGCGGTGACCGCGAGGAAGCGGTAAAGTATCTGGAGGATGCCTTCTCCGGAACCCCTCTCGATGCCCTGCTGCCGGAAGACGAGCGTATGATCTGCGAGAAGATCCTCGAATGCAGGACCGAGAGCGCGGAGGGGATGTCCAGGGACCGCAGGTCGATGGCCCTCAGTTCTCTCGGGTGCTTCATAATCACCCTTCTCACCGTCATCCCCGTCGTCGTACCAATCCTTCTGATCCAGGATACGATGTTGGCCCTCGGTATCGCTTCGGGTCTCTCTTCGATCATTCTGTTCTTTGTCGGATACGGTATGAAATACCGCTATGCCACCAACGGATGGGCCATGGGTCTTTTTCTCACCGGGGTATCCTGGGCGATCACGATCATCGCTACGTTCACCGGCGGATGACGACGGTCCCAGAAACTTTGCCATAGGGCCATAGGTCCGTTCGATGAAGGATACTAGGCAATCTTATGCAACATTTCAAATATATTTGAAATAATATCTGTTCTGCGAGTTGATGATTTGAACGAGAAAATCGACAATGACGGAATCATTTCACTTCTGCCGACAGAGGGGACCCTGAATCTTCCTCCGGAGCTTGATGCGGCGGTCAGGAGACAGGGAGGTCTCTGCGTTCTTGTCGATCGTATCCCCAAGGCTTTCACGTTCGAGGAAGAGGCCTTGAAGTTCAAAGCACTTTCAGCACCGGTCCGTCTTCAGATTATGCATTCACTGGTCGTTGCGGATCTATGTCCCAGCATTCTGAAGAACATCACCGGGATATCAGATTCGAAGCTTTCGTATCATCTCGATATTCTCGAATCCGCCGGGTTCGTGACACATTTTCAGAGGCAGAAATGGCGCATCTACGCCATTACGCTCGAGGGCAGGAAGGCCATCGGCCATCTCAGGCAACAATCGGACATCCCCATTATCTGATACCGTCCGGAACCTCTTACGGTCCGTGCATGTTCGTCTATGTTCATCTCCGGTATCAGCCCGATCAAACCTGGAGCAGCCGGACGGAGAATGCGTATTCGACATTTATAAATCGTTCAGAGTGTATCACTGGATTATGTCTAGTACAGCAGGCCATGGTACGAAAGTGACCATCTGTGACGTGAAAGGGTGCGAAAACGAGGCCGAGAGGTCGCTCAATCTCAAACAGCTCTCGAAGTGCAGCCTGACATTCAAGACCGAAATCAGCCACAATGCGCACCTGTGCAAGGAACACTACAAACAATACAAGAAAGAGACCAAGACCGCAAGGTCGATCGACGCAGTCTATTGACGGTGTCTTATGTTCGACCTACTCTTCCTCGGCACGGGCGCAAGCATACCCTCGAGGAATCGCGCACTGCCGTGCGTTGCGGTCAAGAGGGGGCCGGACATAGTTCTTTTCGACTGCGGAGAAGGGTCCCAGCGCCAGTTGATGCAGTCGCGTTTTTCATTCATGAAGATAAGGGCGATCTTCATCACCCATCTTCACGGAGATCATTTCTACGGGCTTCCCGGACTTCTGCAGACCATGGGTATGTCGGGAAGGAAAGATCCGCTCATCGTGTGCGGTCCCGCAGGGCTCAAAGACGCACTTACGACCTGTCTGAACGTATGCGAGGGCGAGATAGAATATCCCGTGGACATCCGCGATGTCGGGCCGGACGACGTCATCGATGTGAACGACATGAATGTCACCGTGTTCAAGACCGAACACGAGATCCTGTCCCAGGGGTACGTGATCCGCGAGCCGGACCCCGTTGCGAAGGTGGATAAGGCCAAAGCCGCGGAATACGGAATTTTCGGAAAAGATTTCCGGGTTCTCGAAAAGGGAGGCGTCGTCAACGGCGTCAGTATGAACGACATAGTTCTCCCGCATGTTCCCGGCAGGTCCGTGGCCTATACCGGAGACACCGTAAAATGCGATTCGGTGATCGAAGCGGTCCGCGGAGTGGATGTTCTGATCCACGAGAGCACCTACTCCTCCTCGGAAGAGGGTCATGCCGTCGAGCACAATCACTCCACGGCAGCCTGGGCCGCAGAGGTTGCCAAAGAGGCCGGTGTCGGGACCCTGTTCCTCACCCATATAAGCAACCGTTACAAAAACCGGGATGTCCTTCTCAGGGAAGCCACGGAGATATTTCCGAACACCCTGGTCCCTTCCGATTTCGATCTTTATACCATGACCAAGAACGGCATCAGATCAGCTTGAGGATATCTGCCTTCGTGATCATTCCGACCAGTTTTCCCTTTTTCGAGACGAGGATGGCATTGCAATCGCTCATCATGTCGGTCAGGGACGATATCGGGGTGGTCTCGTTGACGATGGGGTATGATTCTTCCATTATCAGGGAAATGGGCAGATCTTTGATCTCGTCCATGGTTTTTCCGCTGCGGATCTTATCGAAGATGATCTTTTCCGAAATGCTTCCAACGGGGGCATCTCCTCTGAGCACGGGCAATTGCGAGAATCCCGTGGTCCTCATGAGTTCCGATGCCACGCGGACCTTGTCGGAGCTTTGAACGGAGACTATTTCTTTTGAGGAGACGTCGGCGGCAATGAGGTTATGCTTCTCGTTCCTTGCCATACTGTCCAGGGTTTCGAACAGTTTGACCACGGTGTCGTAACTGGCGGAGATCCTGTCTCTCTCGATCTTTGCGATGGTGCTCTGACTGATCCCCGAATTTTTTGCAAGTTCGGTTTGCGTGATGTCGAGAGCCTTCCTCATCCTGCGGATGTCGGTGGCCGGCGGGAATTTCATAAAAAATCTTAGTATTAATTCATATATGAATATTTTTATCAGTTCTTTTTATTAATAACATTACGAATAATAATTGCAGAATCTTAGTCGGACCTAAGAGAAGGTTAATCTATGGCATCGAAAAAGAACATCTACGTGAACGGGATAAACCAGATCCCCGTACCGCTGAGGAACATCGAGATCGTCGAGAGGAAAGGTATCGGACACCCCGATTCCGTCGCAGACGGGATCGCGGAGACCGTGAGCGAAGCTCTCTGTCAGATGTATCAGAAAGAAATCGGACACGTGCTTCACCACAACACCGATCAGACCGAGGTCGTCGCAGGTATCTCCGCACCCAAGTTCGGCGGGGGAAAGATCATCAAGCCCGCTTATATTCTGATGGACGGACGTGCCACCACCTATGTCGACAAAGGCAACAATCACATTGCACTCCCCGTCGAATCCACCGCGCTCAAGGGGGTCAGGGCCTACCTCAAGAAGACCTACCCCTATCTAGACATCGACTCGGACATCATTCTCGACACCAAACTCGGAATGGGTTCCGACGATCTCACCGGCGTCTACAAAGCTTCCAACTACCTTTCCAACGATACCTCGTTCGGTGTAGGTTACGCACCCTTCTCCGTCACCGACCAACTCACCCTTCTGACCGAGGAATACGTCAACGGTGCGCTCAAGAAGGACATTCCCGCCGCCGGTCAGGACGTCAAGGTCATGTGCAGCCGTGTCGACAAGAAGATCACCATGACCATCGCCTGCGCAATGGTCGACCGTTTTGTCAACGACAAGACCGAATACCAATCCATGATCGAGCAGATGCACAAGCTCATCCTCGAGAACGGAAACAAGATCATCGATAAATACGGAAACGGAGAGAAGCTCAAACTCGACCTCAACACCGGCGACGATTACAAGAGGGGAGTTTACTACCTGACCGTTACCGGTCTGTCCCACGAGATGGGCGACGACGGTTCCGTCGGACGCGGAAACAGGTGCAACGGACTCATCACCCCGTTCAGGCCCATGTCCATGGAGGCCACTTCAGGAAAGAATCCGATCACCCACGTCGGTAAGATTTACAACGTTCTTTCCAACATCATCGCGCGCGATGTCGCGAAGAAGGTCAAGGCCGATGCGGAGATCCACGTGAGACTGCTGTCCCAGATCGGCCACACCATTTCCGATCCCCTCAATGCCAACATCGACATCATCGCGGCCGATGCCGCCGACAACCCCAAGCTCGGCAAGTGGAAGGACGAGGCATACTCCATCGCGTACGAGTGGCTCGACAACATCGACCAGGTCTCCGAGAAGATCATCAGCGGTAAAATCAGGACCTTCTGATTGGCAAATTCCTTATTATACCCAAACCACTTTCACCAATCCAATTGCGGTCGGTCGCCGACCGCACACGGAGGGTTTGCTATGAGAATCATGGATGTACCGGCCTACGGACCGATGTTTCGTTTTACTGATGCCAATGTTTATTACGCTCTCTATCTGCTGGCGGGCGGAAAGAAGATCGGTCGTAAGAAACTGGCGGAATTGGTCGGCATCGGCGAAGGGAGCATGAGGCGCATCCTCGAGAAGTTCCGTGATTGGAACTTTATCGTCATCAAGCAGACCGGCATCACCATAACCAAGGTCGGTCTCGATTTTCTCGACCAGGTCCCCCTCAGGCTCATCGACATCCAGTTGAGCGAATCATCTACCGTCGGAGAATTCACCCAGGGCGTTCTCGTGTACGGGGTCTCTTCCAAGATCATCAACGGAATGGAACAGCGCGATGCGGGTATCAAGGCCGGCGCTTCGGGCTGCACCACGATCGTTCTCCGCGACAATGTGCTTCTGATCCCTCCGGACTGGAATCTCGACGAGCATTCGCCCGAGATCGCGTACAAGATCCGCAAAGACAGTGCGATCACGTCCGATGATGCGATCATCGTCGGCAGCGGCTCGACCAAGATCGTTGCCATTGAGGCCGCGCTCAATGCGGCATTCGAGTTACTCTGATGAAGCACTTAACAAGTTGGTCGGTCTTCGAAAAGTTCGAGGATATCCCGGGACAGGGAGATCTGGGTCGTAAGATCGGCGCATTGGGCATAGAGGGGTTCGAGCTGTTCACCCTGTTCGAACCGGTCGACCTGGATTATTACCGCATTCCGCAGGTCGTTTCCGTCCATCTGCCTTATGCGATCGACTGGCACAGTTCCTGGGAGGGCAGACATTACGACACCGACGTCGGCGACGTCCGCTATTTCAGCTTCGGCACCGATCGCGACGAGATGGTCACCAATCTG
The DNA here is from genome assembly GCA_963646785.1 of Acutalibacteraceae bacterium. GTDB lineage: Archaea > Thermoplasmatota > Thermoplasmata > Methanomassiliicoccales > Methanomethylophilaceae > Methanomethylophilus. The sequence goes on along the minus strand of CAVIXW010000061.1, from coordinate 4,348 downwards.
AAGTACGCCATCGACTGCGCGGCGCCCCTGGAACCGGCATACGGCGTTCTTCACGCGGGAAATACCGATCTTCGGCAGGTGATGTCGCGCAAACACCGCGACGACGGACACGTGGTTCTGAACGATTTCGCCGAGTTGATCAACCGTGTGGTCGCCAAATACCCTTCGGGCGAACCGCCGTTCAGACTGGCTTTCGAAAATCTTTGGTGGGAGGGCCTGAAACTTCGCTCGCCGAAAGAGTGGAGTATCCTGGAAGATAAGCTGGAATTCGATAATTGGGGATTCACTTTGGATACGGGTCACCTGATGAACACCTGCGACGGTGCGTATGACGAGGATTCCTCCATCGATTCCGTATTGGATGTGATCTCCCGGTATCCGAAGGATATGATCGACAGGATCGGTACCATCCACCTGCAACTCAGCACCACCGCGGAATACCGGTCGACCTTCGAGACGGAAGAGTTCGGACCGGATACGGATCTGTCCGGCATCATGGAGAGGGCGTATCGCCATGCCGGCTCGATAGACCAGCACCGTCCTTTCTCTTCGAAGAGGGTTTCGGAGATAACTGACGTGCTTTCACCGGACTACGTCACCCACGAACTTTACGGAAGCCTGTCGAAAGACAGATTCGGAGATATTCTTCAGCAGAGGGGCCTTTTTTCGTCCCGATCTTGATTCGCCGCCCAGAATTTCGGAGAACGGGAATATTTTAACGACCCAATAACTCTTTTATAATACCTGGCCATTGGTCGTCCGAGGAATAAAAAATGGCCCGTTTCAAAGAGGCTGAGCACAGGCTCCTTGAGAAGTCCGTCTGCATGAACTGTTATGCGACGAACCCGGTAAAGGCGTCCAAGTGCCGCAAATGCGGATACAGCAACCTTAGGCCCAAAGCGAAAGAGAGCAGGAAGCAGTAATCGGCTGCATTGCTCTCGGCATCGGCCGGGGTTATGCGGGAGTTTGAACTCCCGCAATACAATTTATGCATGTCTTAGTCGGTACGGGGTAAACTTTTGTTTTACATTCCCGACTGGATTTATATCAAAAGTAGAACATAAACGCCTGGTGGATTTTTGTGAAAGCGTTGGTCATCGAAGACCGGAAAGCCATGGAACAGATGTTCTGCGGAACCCTGGAGAAATTCGGGTTCGAGACCAAGGTATCTTCGACGGTCGCGGAGGCCATCGAGGACAATAGCAATTTTCATCCGGACATCGTGATCCTCGATAACTCCATAGAAAACGGTTCGGGGACGGAATATCTTTCTGCTCTGATTCCTGCGGAAGAGGCGAACGAGACCAGGAAGGAACGCAAGAAGAAGATGGAGGGCTCGCCCATCCTCGTGGTCCGTACGGCCGGCGATGTGATTCCGACCGACTGTCCTTTCGTCAAAGCCACTCTTGTCCGTCCGTTCACCGCTGATCAGCTATTGGAATGCATCAGGGAGATCATCAGCGAAGACGATGTCGAACGGGCCGTATCCGGAACAAGATCGTTCCGGAAGAAGGACGGCGATCCCGACCGCGAAGCACTCTCCGATCGGTCCAAAAAAAGACTTTCGAAATTATACTCCGATACGCCGGCCGTGGATCCGAAAGTGGAACTGGCCCGTATGGGAATGGTCTACGGCGAGTCGTACGTCTTTTTCGAGGAACAGCCCATAGTCATTCACCAGGCAGTGCAGATATTTGCCAATGCAGGCTACGACATGTTCCTTCTCACGCCGGTGAGGGCCAAGGTGGCCAGGGAGCGTTTCGGACTCGATATCGGTACGGAGGTGTTCACGCTCAGCGGATCGAAGTATCCCATCGGAACGATGATCGAGGCCGTGAAGAATTTCGTAAGAACGAAAAAAATGCCCTTGGTGGCCATAGGGGACCTGGATAACATAATCCAGCAATGCGGCGTGGATATCACGCTGAGGGCGATCAGGCAGATACTGTCCTTCCGGGACGATAAAACTCCTTTCACGCTGCTGGTGTCCGTCGACGATACGCTTTTGGTGGCGAACATCAGAAATCTGTTGGTCGGAATGATGACCGAATACAAGGAAAGTTGATTGAAATGGCAACGATTGATAAAGTTTGGGCAAGAGAAGTACTGGATTCCAGAGGAAACCCCACCGTGGAGGCCGTTCTCACGGTAAACGGACACGAAGTGTCCGCCATCGCTCCTTCCGGAGCATCCACGGGTATGTGGGAGGCACACGAACTCCGTGACGGCGGGAAGAGGTACACCGGAAAGGGTGTATCCAAAGCTGTCGAGAACGTCCGTACTTCCGTAGCCAAAGCGATAACCGGCATGGACCCTACCGATCAGAAAGGTATCGATGTCGTCATGAACGAAATAGACGGCACGGACAACAAGAAGAACCTCGGCGGAAACGCCACCACCGCGGTCTCATTTGCTGTCGCCCGCGCAGGCGCGATGGTGAATCACCAGCAGATCTACGAGTACATCGGAAAAGACCATGTGACCCTTCCCGTACCTATGTTCAATATCATCAACGGGGGAAAACACGCAGGAGGCGATCTGAAGATCCAGGAATGCATGATCCTTCCTGTCGGAGCTTCTTCGTTTTCCGAGTGCCTCTGCATGGCCGCCGAGACCTATGCCGCTCTCAAGAGCATTCTGAAGAAGAAATACGGGGTCGGTGCGATCAATGTCGGTGACGAGGGAGGTTTCGCGCCGCCCGTAAATACCGTCTCCGAGGCATTCGACACCATCATGGCCGCGATCACCGAGGCCGGATACACACCCGGCAAAGACATCTACCTCGGAATGGACTGCGCATCTTCCGAATTTTATGATGAGGAAAAAGGTACCTACGACGTCGACGGGCTTACCCTTGCCGGTGGCGAACTCGCAGACCATTACAGGTCCCTAATCGCAGACTATCCCCTCGTCAGCATCGAGGATCCGTTCCAGGAGAACGATTTCAAAACGACCGCCGAATTCACCAAGGCCGTCGGTTCCAAATGCCAGATAGTCGGAGACGATCTCTTCGTTACCAACAGCAAGCGTCTTGCGACCGGTATCGAGGTCGGGGCCGCCAACGCACTTCTGCTCAAGGTCAACCAGATCGGAACTCTTACGGAGGCGCAGGACGCTCAGGAAATGAGCTTCAGGAACGGGTACAACGTAGTTGTGTCCCACAGGTCTGGAGAGTCCGAGGATACCACCATCGCCGATCTTGCCGTCGGTTGGGGTACGGGGCAGATCAAGACCGGAGCCCCCTGCCGCGGCGAAAGGACAGCCAAATACAACCGTCTTCTCAGGATCGAGGACCGCCTCGGAAGCAAGGCCGTATATCCCGGAAAGAAAGCACTCAAACTTTGAATCTCCGACACGGGTCCGTATTCGTAAACGGATCCGTGTTTCCTTTTTGATATTTTGTTGCGGCGGGCCCGGCGATCCGCTCCGTCAACATAGAAAATCTTACTTCGGGCACCGTGGCCGTCGCATTCCCATCAACCGGTCATTTTCCAAGCGTAACACTCTTTCTTTCATGGGATTATGGTCATTCGACAGTTCGGATCATTCGATTATGTGATTAATTATCCAATGTAATAATTTGTGTTAATTGGTGTTTGTACACTCGAAAATTACCAAATTGGGTATATATAAACCTGACCCGACTTTAAAAGCTAATCTGCCATCTCTTTCTGATGCTATTTATAGGGTTTCGGACAGCTGTACACAACCCTTATATGTCACTCCAGAATAGTCTCTTTTACGCTCTGCGAGAATTGGGGGGTTATGGATGTATCTCGCGGAAGATATTGATTGGGAGGAACTAATAGGACAGATACTGCTACGTCGGACTGTTACATTCCGTGCGAAAATTCCTATCATTTTAGGCTTTTCGACGATGTTAAGTCTAATTTTGATAAGATTTATTGTTCTTGTGGCAGGATCGTCGATCTTGATAGCAGATCCATTAGTTTGAAAAGATTGCTTAACAAGCCCATATTATGCTCTCATTGCAGGAATCTTCTGATTGCAAAAGAAATCGATTCCCTTGATGACAATTTCTCTGTTATCGAAACAGAGGAGTTTTGAAAATACTTCAGTTTTTTTATAGATTGCTTATAAATCATTTTTATTACGAAAATGATTATTCGTAACACCGATCAAACTATGGCAATCTGTGACGGTTTTCTTGAATAAAATTACATATATCGCCACACATTTGTGCGAAATTTCACCGTGCATATTTGCTTGATTTTTGACTAGGCCCTGCCCGTTTGAAAGATGTTGAGTTAGAGAAACATTTGTTTTAGAAAATAATCCTACATTACCAGCAGTTTAAACACTACATTTCATGAGCTGCTCACAGGGA
>CAVIXW010000060.1:0-11322 GCA_963646785.1 Acutalibacteraceae bacterium | reverse complement strand
GAATTCTTGTCTGAATGTCATGGGGAAGGCACCAACTCCGTGGTCACCTACCTCAAATTCATTTGGTGCCGAGCACTTTGATGATGTGCCATCCGAACTCTGTTTTGACCGGTCCGACGACATCTCCTTCTTTTGCGGCAAATGCGGCCTTCTCGAATTCCGGAACCATCTGCCCCTTTTTGAACCATCCGAGATCTCCGCCTTTTTTCTTCGAGGGGCAGTGCGACCATTTCTTGGCCAGTTCTGCGAAATCGGCACCCTGGTCGATCTTTGCCTTCAGTTCATTGGCTTTTTTCTCATCCGGCACGAGAATGTGCGCGGCGCGAACCTGATTAACCATAGGGTAGGTACGCCGATCTGATTATAAAAGAGGTTTTGCCGAAACGGTTTCGGATGATTCGGATCTCAGTTTCCTGATTGCGGCGGACGGCTTTCGGAACCGTCGGCGGACCGGAAGAAACGTTCTGTGCCGAGAGGTTGTTTCTGATTGACGTACTGCCAGGGCCACTCCTCGCGTTCCTTTTGTCTGATGATGTTGTTCGCGTCACGCACTTCCTTGCTGGTTCCAAGGATGACCGGCCCCCACGAGACCTGTTTCTCATCGATGGGATCACCGTCCAGGACCCAGACTTCCGACGGCGTATCGCCCATACGGACCGTGACCGTGGCGGAAGGATCCATTTTGAGACGGGTTCTCTTGGGGAACGGGACATCGTCGACGGATATCGGACCTTCGGTCGAATAGATGTTCCTGTTGACGGACCCGGAAGAAGGGATCTCTATCGCGGCACCAGCCTCCATCTCTATGCGGAGGATCAAAACATGGTGGTTCGGATCGGACGCCCAGGAGTTCTTCGGAGGCTCTATGCCTTTCTTTCCGCCGAATTCGCCGACGACGACCGTGGTTTTCCAACCTGCCCCTTCGATGACCGACAGTTCTTCTTTCCAGATCGTTCTGACGACCGGTTCCGTGTTTTTCTCGCTCAGCGGCAGATTCAGCAGTATCTGGGTCACCAGCTGGGGATTATCTTTGTCCTGGTGGACGAGAGGGTACATCTCGCAGTGATGGTATCTTCCGCCCGCAGTGATCCATTGAACGTCTCCGTTTCCATAACGTCCCTGGTTGCCGATGGAATCGAAATGGTCGACATATCCCTGGGAGACTACGGTTATCGTTTCATACCCCCAGTGGGAATGCAGTTGGAATCCGGGAGTGACCTTTCCGGTGTACATTCTGTAGCCGTAGAACCTGTTGCTGTAGTCCTGCCCAAGTTCTTTCCCTTTGACCTCCGCATAGGGCGGTGCCTGAAGTTCGTTGCCTTTGGGATACAGGTCGTAATGATGCGATACGAAAAGGAACGGATCCACCGTGTCCCAGTGCAGTTCGGCCGACTGTTCCTTCAGGATCGGCCCGGATGATTTTTTTCCACCGAATAAACCCATACTCCCTCATTTTGTTGTGGTAATTAGCATTTACCGACGACGGCCGCAAACATGTGGCAGATGTCTGAATGCAGCGGGTTTTCCCTCCTTGGATTTGTGAATTGCTTCTGCCGAAGGGGGCCCGGCCGGGGAAATGCCATATTAGTTAATAGGGGGAGATTATTGGTACAGATATGGTCGAGGGCGGAGTTCGTCTCAATAAATACATCGCCGAAGCGGGGGTCGCGTCTAGGAGAGGTGCCGATCGCCTCATCGAGGACGGAGAGGTTTTGATCAACGGAAAGCGTGCGGTTCTCGGAGACAAGGTCTTCGACGGAGATACCGTGACCGTCGGCGGAAAACCGGTCCAACCCGGTGCCGGCGGGTCTGTCATCCTGGTATTCAACAAACCTCGCGGGCTTACCTGCACCTCGGACCCTGGCGACAGGGACAATGTGATCGACTACATCGGGTATCCCCGCAGGATATTCACCGTCGGCCGTCTCGACAAGGATTCGGAAGGACTTCTGCTGCTGACCAACGACGGAGATCTGGCAAATCGGATTATGCGCTCACGTTACGGTCACGAGAAGGAATACATAGTCACCGTCGACAGGGAGATCACCCGCGATTTCATCAAAGGAATGTCAAGCGGGGTGCCCATAGACGAGAATACCGTGACCCGCCGCTGCAAGGTTTCCGAGATAGATCCCTTTACCTTCCGTATTATTTTGAAACAGGGACTTAACAGGCAGATCCGCCGCATGTGCGATTATTTCGGGTATGATGTCCTTAAATTGGTCAGGGTCAGGATCATCAACATCAATCTCGGGAACCTGAAGACCGGCCGTTACAGGGACCTTACCAAAAAAGAACGCGAGGAACTTCTTGCGATCCTTGCGGTCAGCGAGTTGGAAGATAAGGATCCGGCAGGACCTATCTGATCCGCGGTTTCCGGATTTTTTGTCTCAAAATACCGATATGACCGCAGGGAGTGTCCCTGCGGATCACGGTTCGAAGCGGTTTGGTCGGAGGCCGGTTCAGTCAATGTCTCTTTCGATGAGGCTTCTGCAGTTTTTGATCTGTTCGTCGGTCATCGAGGTCTTGGTCTTGAGCTGGTACTCGGTGTGTTCGTTCTTGCATTCGACGTATGCAGAAAGCATTCCGTCATCCGAAACCGAGAACCTGACATTGATCGGAGTGTCTTTGGAGACATCTTCCGGCAGCTGCATGGGGAACGAACCGACGAGGTTGGCATCGAGGAGGTCGACGCGGAGTCCGTCGTCGTTCTTGTAAGCGTCGTTTTCGTAGATTTCCACTTCGATGGAAAGTTGGCCGTCCACGAACGGATAGAACGTCTTGTTATCGACGATCGGGAGCGGAATGTCCCTGAACACGATGTTCGACACATAGTTGTTACCGCTTTCGTCACTGGCTTTGACACCGAAGGTCTTGCTGAGCACGTTGTGGACGATGATGGCGTTGTTGACGCCCGCGGCAATCTTATCGACGGCCTTTGTGACCTCCGCGATATCCGCGGGCGCCTCTCCTACCTTGTTCTTGAGTCTGACATCGTCGCTGATGTTCTCGAGCAGACTCATCGATTTAGAATAGATCGCGGCCCCTTTGGCTACCGATTGGTCCGGATCGAAGAGCTTGATGTTCGCATCTGGGAATCTTTCGGCGATCGCGGCGTGGACCTGGGGCATCTTAGAGGAGCCTCCGACGAGGAGGAACGCGTCAAGATCGCCTGCTTTCAGTCCGTGTGTCCGGAGGACCTTTTCCACGGTGTCGACGGTGGTCTCGAGGAGTTCGAGGGTGGCCTCTTCGAATTCTTTCCGGGTGACGGTGTAAATGACCTTTCTGCCGCCGACGTTCATGGTCCCTCTCGTGGATTCGGAGGTGGAAAGCCTCTTCTTCATGTCTTCCGATTCCTGGATAAGGCGGTCCATAATGTCCGTGTCGGCCTCGATCTCGCTCTCGTTCAGACCGCTCGTGATGGCGATCTTGTTGATGATGATACGTTTGAGTGCATCGTCCCAGTCCTTTCCGCCGAGCAGCCTTTTCCCGTCCGTCCCTATTGCGGTGAAGTGTTTTCCGTTGATCTCGAGAATGGTCACGTCGAACGTTCCTCCGCCGAGATCGTACACAAGAACCTTCTTCACCCCGTCTCCGGAATTGGCAAAACCGAAACAGATGGCGGCCGCGGTGGGTTCGTTGATGAGGGAGATCTCATCGAGACCGGCAATACGGCCTGCGTTGACCGTGGCCTCTCTTTCTTCGTGTCCGAAGTAGGCAGGTACCGTGATGACGGCTTTTTTGACCGTGCCCTCGTCGAGTCCGTGATTATTCTCGAAATCACGTATCAGCTTCCGGAGGATCAATGCGGAAAGGGAGGAGGGAGTGAATATCTTCCCGTCGATGTCCACGCTGTAGTCCTGCCCCATTTTTCTCTTGATATCAAGTACGAACCTGTCGTTGGAGTACATCAGCAGCAGCTCTTTGGCAGGTGTTCCAACGAGTATTTCTCCCACATCGTTGAATAAAATGACCGAAGGGGTCGTATCGTCCTGTTCGTAATTCTTGGATACGACCGGGTTGCCGTCCTCGCCGATGTATGCAATGCAGGAATATGTGGTCCCTAGGTCTATTCCGATGTTGTATTCTTCATCCATTCGTCTCATCTCCGTTACTGTGTTGGTGCCATCCTGAATCCGGTCTGGGTCTTTGCTCCGTCAGGATCTTGGTCGCCGGCCTTGTATGCCTGCACTTTTTCTTTGAGGATGGCGCGTCCGTCGTATTCGTATCCCGCGGACATCCTCTTCGCGACGGTACCGTTCTTGGATTGATCGGCGGTGGGTACGATCCCTACGATCCTCTGGTGCATGACGTCCACCGGATCTCCTTCCGAACCGTAGGGTCCAACGGTAACGCCGGCATCCTGCAGCATATTCTCGAGATCGACCAGATATGCCTCGAACGATCTGAGCACCTCTCTGGCAGAGAACGAGTCGATGTTCGAGTTGATGTCCGAGCAGAGTTTGCCGTAGTCCTCGTGGATCGCACACAGTTTCTCCATCAGATTTAGGAATTTCCGGTTGGCCAGTTCCCCGTCTCTACGGGAGAATTGCTTGCTGTATTTATCGAATATCTCGCGGGTGGTGACAAATCCTTTGACAGCATCCGAAGTGAGGGCCTGGTATTCCTCATCAGAATCCACGTCTTCTCTGCCGATCTCCTCCTGACACGCGGCCACGCCGGTTTGGATATCATCGATCTTTTTGGCGAGCACTTCCGTGGAGACCGACATGGTCTCGATCTTATCCATGGCTTCGAGGAGCGCAGATGTCAGTTTTTCCTGGGTGGCATTCAGATTCTCGTTCGAGGCCAATACGTTCTCCAGGAAATCTCTGACCTCGGAATTCTTGACCTTGGCGGACTGTGGGTTGCGCGACTTTTTCGGTTTACCCGTTTCTGCTTCGGTAACATCTAGCGGTATGTCGTTCAAAACCATTTCCTCCTGTCCGAATTATTGAGGAACCATATCATCGGGTCTTCGACACGGTAAGGGAACACTCCATTGATAAGGTTACCCTCCGAAGGGCTGGTACCGAGCGCCGAAACCGCGAAATATTCGCGCTTTTCGAAATACGACGCAACATCCAGGAATTCCTGTCCGATGTTGCGACGCAGATACTCCTCGATCTCCGTGCTGATCTGAACGATATTTTCGTTGTCAACCTTTCCGTGTTCGCGGGGGACGTGAAGCGAAGATTCCACCCCCAGCAGGGCATCCTCGTCCTCGTCCCCGTTGGCCGAACGCAGTATGAGGTCGCATTTGGAAACCACGATCGCCAGGGGGATGTCGATGACGCTCTTGGGTTTCATATGGTTCTTGTCCCTGATGATGTCGGAAATGTAGTCGAGAGCCGTTGTGGGCGATCTGCCTTCTTTGACGGACAGTCCGAGTTTTTTCCGGACCTCCGGCAGTTGGAGGGGATCTACGAAGAAGAGGATCCCCGATGCGCTGGCAAGGAATGTGCTGATGTTGAGGGAGGCAAGCCTGTCCGTCATGTCCAGGTCGGTACCGCTGGTGTCGAACAGGGCCACGGTCGAGAACACGCCCTTGTCCGAGGATAGATCGTACAGCAGCGGGTCCCTTGTTTCGACCTCGGAGTACGAGGGGGTCGGAGGAAGACATTTGCCCTCGTCGAACAGGACCTCTTCGTATTCTTTCCTGAATTTCGTGGCCGTGTTGTCGCTGGACGGTTTGACGGTCAACCCCAATTCGGAGGAAAGGTTGGACATACCGAGTTCGATCATCGATGCGAGATAATGACTCTTGCCGGACCCTCTGGGGCCCGCAAGAACATAGATAGAGGTGCCGTTCTTTTCGGATTCCTTCGAAATGACGCTGTGGCATCTGGGACATAACTTGACGGTGTTCTTTCCGCCGCATATGTCGCATTTGCCGTCGGCGGAACCGCGGACAATATGATACTTGGTGGTCACGGCAAGGGGGCCGTTAGGATCGAGTTCCAGGAATTCGGATCTTTCGACATCGATCTCCTCCTCGGGTCTGTATGCCGAGGAGTAGCGTTTGGCTTCGTTTTCCTTACAGGAGCTGAGGAATATCCTGGCACATTGCGGATCCTTACAGGCGTAATGTACTTGGCTCAGGTCCAAGGTCCCGTAACATACGGGACAGATGTATCTTATCGATTTCTTTTTGACCATCTCAGTTCCTCCTGAATATGGGGTGTACGAAGTGACATTTATTGTACATCTCCCTGTCGGCGAAGAACAGCCTCATACGCCCCAGATTCGCATTTTCTTTGGGGGTCACGAAACTTGCCTCGGTGGAACCGTCCAGCAGTATGATCGGGTCGTCGGATTCCCAGATGACCTTTCCGTCTTTCATCCTTAACGGGAGGAATCCGTCCGAGGCGATCATCATACAACGGGGGATGTTGCTCCTCTTATCGCAACTGAATTTGATTTTGACCCTTAAGACCTTTCTGTCGCCCTTCACGGGTTCCAGGTTCAGGGCGTATCTGATCGTACAGGCATCGTATTTCACCACTTCGAGAGAGTGTCCGATCGAACGCAGGTTCTTCCCATCGATCGAATACTCGGCGAACACAGTGACCTTGGTTTTGGCACATCCGTTCAGGGGGAACACGAATGCTCCGGCGGATTCGTATTCGGTACGGCTCATTGTGTATTCCGTGTCGGCCCGGTTGCCTTCCGGATCCTTTCCGGACACGACGGCGAAAAATCCTTCCGCACCCTCGGGCCAGCTGACGGTCAGTCTGCATTCCTGGCTTTCTATCGAATGTGCTATGTCCTTGAACGGACGCAGATCGGCCACGATGCATTCTTTGCCTCTTATGTACGTATTGCCAATCTTGGTGATCGGGTACACGTAGATCACGGTCGCCACCGGCAGTTCGAAACGGAATTTTCCGTCATCGGAATCCAACGGAGATACGGGGGTGACCGATTCGGACGTAACATTCCGCGTGGTGTGGATCTCCGGCAGATCGGATCTTGCCAACGAGTAGCACAGGAACGTGCTCTCCGGTCCGGTCCACTCGGCAGTGTAGCAGTTGTGCTTCTTATCCCAGGCGACCGATAGGTCTTCCACGGGGGAGGGCAGGTCCGCGGTGCGGCCGGAGGCCACGGTACCGTTGGAACGGAGGGTGTTTCCGTTGATCTCGTATTCTGCAACGAACAGATAGTGGTAAAGCACTCCGTTTTGCAGACCCAGGTCGATAATGGTCCCGGTGTCGTTATGGAAGATCTCGTCTTCTTCTCCCATCGGAGAATCGGATGCTTTTCTCCAGACGCGGACACGGGAAGATCCAGAAGGTCTGGAATATGTTATTTTAAGTCCGTCGTCCCGAGGTTCGATCTTCGTATCCGTGACCTCGTTCAGCAGGACGGCGGGTCCGCATACGGCGTATTCCTGGGACAGGATCCCCCATCTTTTGGAGTAGATCTTGTAATAGTACTCGATACCGGATTCGGCCGTGTTGTCCGTGAACACCCATCTGTCGGTTTCGACCAGGGGCAAGGTGGATTGGTCGACTTCGGGCGGATATACGGTGTTCCGGTAGATGCAGAACTTCACTCCCCTTCTGTCCTCGGGGATCGAATACGTGACGGAGATACCTTCGTCGGTGCATTCGAATTTTGCATCGGCAGGACCGTCCGGAGGCATGTTTCTCAGTTTTGCAACGCATTCCGGGTGATCGGGACAAAGTTCGGATGCCTGAATGTAGATTTCCCTGGATTCTTCGTCGGATCTCTTGGCCGCCTCCACACAGAGATTGTCTGCCGAAGAGAATTTTCCGCAGGCCACCTCGTATCTTGCCTTGATATCGTTGCGGTCGAGGAGGTGGGGGAAAAGAAGCAGTCCGCCCTCCACGGTTTTCTTGATTGCGAAAAATCTCGAGGCCATGTAGTCCGTCTCGACCTGGGCACAGATGCCCTGGATCTTCTCGGTGGCCGTTTTGATCATCGATCCGATCTGGGGAATGGGGTCGAAAGAGGGGAATTCCTTCGAAAGGTCGGAATACGTTTCCGAAGCCTCGGCGAACTTGCCCGAGTTGACCAGATTCTGGATCTCGGCGGCCTTTTCTTTGGCGGCGTTGATCGCGGCATCTATGTCGATACCGCATGCGACGCAGAATTCGTTGGTGGCCGCCTGTGCGCGTCCGCAGTTCGGGCATATGCTGTTTACCGCGGAACCGCATTCGGGACAGTAGAAATTATTCGGATCGCTGAAGAGAAGGGTATTGCATCTGGGACAGGTTCTGAGCGAGTTGTTTTTATCTGAGAAATCGGCGGGATATCTCTTTGCGATGCAGTGTTCTTCGAGAATCTGCGTACAAAGGTCGAGATCGGCCCCGCTGCTGCCGATATTGGTTTTCAGCAGGTTATCGATATAATTGCGGGAGAACCGGGCCAGGCAGTCATTGTCCATCTGCCGGGTTGCAGGTTCCATAATGCGCTTGCACAGACAATACTTGTTCAGGAGTTCCAAAGATTCGTCGGTATCGATGGCACCCTTCACTCCCCGCAGGGCAGAGTAATAATCATCCTGGTATTCGATCTTGTTGGTCTTTATATTTTCGAGGCGACGGTATACTTCCCCGCATACTTGTCTCAATTCGTCCGGAGAGGTCGATTCCGAGACCAATTTGGTTTGGATGTTGGCCTGTTTGATACTGATGATGCGGTTCAGTATTTCGACGGGGGAATAGGTATCGAATTCCGCCATCCTTCTGTAGGCGTTCTTGATGGGGTTGGGGACCGGTATCTCGAAGGTCGTACGGACATTACCCAAGGCCGCGTTGATATTGGATTGCGTTACGATGACATTCCAGGCGATTCTTTTTTTCAGATCGTCTATGGCTGTCGGAGGAATGACTATGGTCCCGTCGGTGAGTACTACCGCCTCGCGCAGGAGCCCCGATAATTTTTTCTTGACCAATTCTTTGGCTTTTTCGAATTCTTCCTCCCTTGCGACAGGGTTTCTCAGGTCTTCGGTCATTGTCGGGATCATTTTGAGATCCTCGCTGAGACGGTAACGTCTGCCCGAAACGATGCTGTTGTTTTTCAGCTCCCTTTCCCAATTGGATTTCGCATCGCGGATAGCCGACAAAATCTGATCGTCGGAATATTTTTGATAGGGGTTCAACCCAATCATTTCACAGTAATTTTTTCTGGGATGTGACATGTACTCACCTGAAATGCTCCATCAGACCTGTCGGATTATCGATGATGGCTGTTGCGATCGTGTTTATTGTCGTGTTTAGGCTGTTCAATGCTATATACATAGCATTCTGCTCTATGGTTGCGATCTGTCTGAGGAAGGAGAGATCGGCATCTCCGAACCCGACCGCAAAGACCCCGATATTATTTTTTCTGCATTCCGTGGCGATCTCCACCGCCTCGTCTCTCTTGCCCCAGATCCCGTCGGTCAGAATCAGTGCCGTCAGACATCCTTTTTCGCCGGAAAGCTGACCGAGGACCTCTTCGAAGGGATTGGCATCCGTGCCTCTTCCGCAGCGGACCCTGTTCAACTGTTCTATTTTTTCGATGATCTCGTTATCGTCGCCGGTCAGATCCGAGATCACTTTGACCTTGTCTCCGAACCCGACGAGTGCGAATTTGGTGAATTCGCCGTCGAATGCGGTGACGAAATTCTTGACAGCGGCCTTCACGTCGTCCATATGGGCTCTCATGCTGCGCGAGAGATCGATGCAGATGACGATGCTTTTGGAAACCCTCTTGTTGCCCGAACGCTCCTTCGGTTTCTGATCGAGCCAAGAAACGTCCGTCGGGATCGAATCGTGGATGACCGCCAGTTCTTCTCCGTTTCTTTCGGCCGAGACCTTGACCGAACCCTCGTCGTTGTAGCTGTATGTGATGTTGATGTTCAGTCCGGAACCGTTGTTGTCGAACCCCGTCACGATCTCGTGTTTGATGATGGTGCAGTCCGAAGGCAGGGAACTTTCACCCTGGAGCATATAGAGTTCGATCTGATCGGTCATGTTTCCCGGTTCGATACGGAATGGTTTGGTTTTCGAGGCGGGAACTTTGGTGTTGCAGGGGATCAGGATCTGGTTGTAGTATTCTCCCGTGCCGGGGTGTATCGAAAGGGCCCCGAGACTGTGGGAGCATACATCCGTAATGGTGACGTCCCTGATCCTGTTGATGTCGTTGGAGTAGATGGAGGCAACGATGGCGGCACCTTTGGCCACCGCAAGATCTGTGTCGGGGTGGGCGGGAATATTCTTGAAGCCGCGTTTTTCGAGTTTTCTTCTCACCGCCGGGATCCTTGACGAACCGCCGCAGAGGAGAACCTCGTCTATATCCCCGGGGGTCAGACCGCTCTTGGCCAGGATCCTGTCGAGGACGTCGTCCGTGGCATCGACGAGATGGCGGGTAAGCTCTTCGAAATCCTCCCTTTCGATCGTGTACGACTGCCTGTGGCCATCGAAGGCGATCTCGGTTTTTACGGATCCTCTCTGGGATAGTTCTTTCTTGTACCTTTCGCAGGCGGCCATCAGTTCGAATTTTTTCACGAGGTTTTCGGAGGGATTCACTCCGTAGATATCATAGAATTTGTCGCAAAGATAGTCAAGCAGGGCCTCGTCCCAGTCTTTGCCTCCGAGATGATGGTTTCCGTCGGTGGCCAGGACGTCGATCGAGCCTTTCTTCACCTGTATGAGAGTTATGTCGAAGGTTCCTCCGCCGAGGTCAAAAACAAGGATCTTTTTTCCGTCCTGATGTTTGCAGCCGTAATAGATAGCGGCGGCGGTAGGTTCGTTCATTATGCGGGTCACCTTTATTCCGGCGGCCTCTGCGGCGGAACGGGTGGAGCTGCGCTGTATGTCGTCGAAATAGGCTGGAACTGTTATGACGGCACTTTCGATCTTTTCATGGGTCTGTGATTCAGCATAAGAGGCAAGTTCTCTGAATACGATGGTGGACAGCTCTTCGGCGGTTACTCCGCGGCCGTTGTTCCAGAGACAGGGGGTCGATCTTCCGATATTGGTTTTGAAAAAAGCGCCGATGTTCCCGACGCTTTTGATCTGCATGAGTTTGGCTTCATCCCCGACAAGTACCGCGCCATCGTCGAGAAAACACACGACTGACGGCGTCAGCTCCTTGTTGAACCTGTTGCGAATTACCTCCGGTTGCGAATTATTGCCGTTATATTTGGCAACTACAGAATAAGTCGTCCCCAGATCTATTCCGACCCTCATATGCATCCCAATGTCGGATAGAGTTCGACCAATATATTATAATTGGTTCCCGCGTGCTCTTGTTTCAGAAAGAAGATAATCTTACACTCAGAAGACTGAATTCCACTACTTAAACTAAATG
>CAVIXW010000059.1:0-11345 GCA_963646785.1 Acutalibacteraceae bacterium | reverse complement strand
CTGTTACTGGGATGACGTGAGGCTGATCCACAACGCCATGCCCGAGATAAACATGGACGACATCGACATGTCTGCCGAGGTCCTTGGAAAAAAGCTCGATTTCCCGCTGATCGTAACTGCGATCACAGGCGGATTCTCGGGTGCGAAGAAGATCAACGAGAACATTGCGAAAGCCTGTTCCGAGCTCAATATCGGAATGGGGGTCGGCAGCGAAAGGGCCGGGGTCACGGGAGTGGAACCCGGATCCTACAGCGTGATCAAAGACTATGATCTCCCCCTCGTGATCGGAAACGTCGGTGCACCCCAGCTTGTCGCACAGAAAAGCAAGGACCGGTTCGATTCCGAAATGGTGGGGCAGGCAAAGGACCTGATCGACGCGGATTATGTCGCCATACACCTGAACTTCCTGCAGGAGGTCGTTCAGCCGGAAGGCGACTGCAACGGATCGGGGGTCAGGGATGCCGTCAGGGACCTTGCTCTGCAGTACCCCCTCATCGTCAAAGAGACCGGAGCGGGCATCGACCCGTTCACCGCCGAAAGACTGAAAGGTATCGGAATCCACGGTATCGATGTGGCCGGCATGGGTGGCACCAGTTTCTCCGCCGTGGAGATGTACCGCGCGGAGGCCGCGAACGACGAACTGCAGGCCGAGATCGGCAACACGTTCTTCGACTGGGGGATACCGTCCCCCGTCGCACTTCTCGGTGCCGGATGCTCCAAACTCCCGCTGATAGCCTCCGGCGGAATACTCGACGGCACCCATGTGGCGGCATCCATCGCGGTGGGCGCCTGTGCGGCCGGTGTTGCAAAGGCCGTACTGAACGAAGCGATGGAGTCCGCGGAAGCGGTAAAGAAAAAACTTACACTCATAATGAAGGAGCTCAAGGTCGCCATGATGCTGACCGGCTCCGCAGACATCAAACAGCTCTCCGAGGCGAAATACATCGTCCTCGGCGAAACAAAAGATTGGATAGAGGGAATGAAATGGACGCAAAAGAATATCTGAAGAAAAAATCGGCAGAGATGGATGCCGCGATCAAAAGTTATCTCCCGGACGAGGAACCGATGAGGCTCATCGAGGCTTCCCGGCAGTACCCGTATGCAGGAGGTAAGAGGATGAGGCCCGCCATCGTCCTTGCGGCCTGCGGCGCCGTCGGCGGAGATAAATCCAAGGCGGTCCCCCTTGCTGTCGCGATCGAATACATCCACAATTTCACCCTTATCCATGACGATTACATGGACGGCGACGAGATGAGGAGGGGAATGAAAACCATCCACGTCGGATATGACATGCCTACCGCCATCCTCGCAGGAGATGCGCTCTTCGCCAAAGCATTCCAGATCATCGCCGATCTCGATATACCCAGTGACAACATGAGGCAGATCCTCCGCTTCGTCTCCAAAGCGGTCTGGGACCTTGCGAGGGGGCAGCAGTTCGATATCGAAAACGAGCACAAACTCGTCTCCGAGGAAAGATACACCGAAACCATCTTCCTCAAGACCAGCGTCCTGTTCGCGGCCGCCGCCGCGGGAGGAGCGCTCTGCGGAACTTCGAAGACCGAATACATCGATGCGATCAACAGATTCGCTCTCGACATGGGTCTCGGATTCCAGATGTTCGACGATTATCTCGGCATTGCCGGAGATTCGTCGAAGACCGGCAAATCCGTCGGAAACGATCTCCGCAAGGGCAAATGCACCCTCATGGTCACATACACCCTCGAGCATCTCAAAGACGAGAAGAAGCTTGCAAAGTTCAAGTCCATTCTCGGCAACATGGATGCCACCGAGGAAGAGGTCCGCGAAGGCATGCAGATAATGAAGGACATCGGCGCCATCGCCTACAACAAAAAGGCCGCCGAAGACAAGATCGCTTCCGCCAAAGCCGCGATATCGATCCTGCCCGACAGCGAAGATAAAGAATTCATGCTGGCACTTGCAGACTACTCCATCAACAGAGAGGTCTGATAAACCGATTCACGGGTCGCGGACACCGTCTTCCGTGATCCGGAACAGTGCCGACCTCCCTTCGGGGAGGCTCCGGTGTTTTATTATCATCGCATTGCGGACCCCGTTTCCCTTCATGTCGAGACGGAGGATCGTCTTTGCGTTATGGTGCATCGCGTGTCCCCCCAAAAACTCGATAGATCCGGTGGCCAGATTCGTGTATACCTGGGACGTGATCAGGATAGGGACATCGTGATCCCTTGCGATATTCAGCAGGACCTCGGTCTGTCTGATGAAATCGTTCCTTAGTTCCATATTGTCGTAATTCAGACGATAGAACATGGTCATCGAGTCGATGAGGATAAGACCCAGCACTCCTGTTTTGGCGATCTTGGCTATCTGGTCGACCCTTTGGGACTGCTCGCGGAAACTGTGTACCTGGAAGATCAGCATCTGTTTTATCAGAGAATCATCCTTGAATATCTGGTGGATACGGTCGTAGGAAAGACCCTCCGTATCCACATATGCCACCTTCTTTCCGCTCCGGATGACATTATAAGCGATCTGCATACAGAGATTGGTCTTGCCGCAGCCGGCCTCTCCGTAGAACAATGTGACACTCCCGGTCTCGATACCTCCTCCAAGCATGGAGTCCAACAGTCTGCAACCGATCGGGATACGCTTCACGAATGGGCTAATGTAAACACTGTTCATAAGTCCTTTTATAGACCGGCGCGATGCGAACATATGGAACACGAGGGAAACGTGGTCGCCGAAGGTGCCGAAGGCATCGTCTACAGAACCACCTGGCTCGGCAGAGACGCCGTGGTAAAGGTCCGCACACCCAAGAGATACCGCGTTGCCGAACTCGACCGCAGGATACGCACGCACAGGATCCGTTCGGAAGCGAGACTTATGCGCGAAGCCCGTTCGGGCGGTCTCCGCACCCCTCTCATCTATGATGTGGACCTTGTCGAATGCAGCATCAGTATGGAATATGTCGAAGGTACCACGGTCAAACAGTATCTTGACGAGCATCCGGATGATGCGGAACGCATATGCAGACTTATCGGGCATGATCTGGCACTTCTGCATAATGCAAAGATCAGCCACGGGGACCTCACCACATCGAATATGATTATCACCGGGGACGGAAAGCTTTGCATCATTGATTTCTCGATGGGATCGTCCCTTGTCGGAACCGAGGATTTCGGCGTGGACCTCCGTCTTCTCGAAAGGGCGTTCGCCTCCGCTCACCCCGACATCAAGGATGCCTACGGCATCATCATAGACGAATACTGCAAGGTCAAGACCGGTCCCGACGAAGTTCTCAGAAAGGTCCAGGAGATCAAAGACAGAGGAAGATATACATGAAGATCAACGTGATCACACACAACCCGGGCAAGGTCAGAGAGTACCAGTCGGAATTCGAGGAATTCGGAATCGAAATGGCACATGTGAACCGCGAATACGACGAGGTGCAGACATCATACCTGGAAGAAGTCGTGGACAAGGGCATGAAACAACTTCGGAACGAAGGCCTGAAGGATTTCCTGGTCGACGATTCCGGACTCTTTATCGATTCCCTCGGAGGATTCCCTGGAGTGTATTCCGCATTCGTTCAGAAAACCATAGGCAACAAAGGCGTCCTCAAACTCATGGACGGCGTAAAAAACAGGTCTGCGGTGTTCAAATGCTGCATCGGGTGTACGATAGGCGAGGAGAGGATCGTGGTCACCGGCATCTGTCCCGGAGAGATCCTTCTTGAGGAAAAAGGAAACGGCGGATTCGGATACGATCCTATATTCAGCTCCGACGGAGAACTTTCGTTCGCAGAAATATCCACTGAGACAAAGAACGGGATCTCCCACCGCGGAAAAGCGGTCCGTATGCTCATCGAGGAAATGAAGAAAAAGGATCTGCTCCGAAGCGGATTAGTTTAAAATACTCTGTAGCGCTAGACTCAGGTGTGGGCCTGTGGGCTAGCTTGGTATACTTGTGGCTTTGGGAGCCATTGACTCCGGTTCAAATCCGGGCGGGCCCACTCATCTTTATGTCAATTGATATACGGAATTCTGTGATATTCCATTAAAATCGATTGTGCACAGCATTAATTTCATCGATTTCTGATAAATGTTTGTATAGCGTCCGCTGGTCGTGGACCTTTCCGCATTGGAATTTTGGTTCTGCTACAAAGTGTGTGGAAATCCTAAGAAAGAATCCAAACTGCATTACTATGCCCGATGGAGTCAATATCAAAGGGGTCGAAGCCATCGAAAAGATGACGAGGAATTATAAACGTACGCGGATTTCTAAATCCTCGATAGGCGGGAAGACTGCGATAGAGATTTCATGCGATACTAGGTGAAGATGCTTGTGGGAGAAAATGAAATGAAGACCAGCCGCCCAGGTGGTGAAATCAGAATAATCGGCAAGATTGATAGTAGCGGCATAATGCGTCCCGAGGATTCCTATGACGAATACTTTAGCAAATACCAGAAATACTATGCTCTGGCACTGTGGGCATTGCAAGAGAAGTTCGGATTGACATATCCTGAAGCGACATTCTTCTGTTGCGAGAAGTTCAGGGAAGGTGACAAATTCGAATTCGTCGAGAAGGTATTTGGGATGGAATATGACGAATATTGGAGATGGTATGATTATCTGAATTCAATTATCTCCGATAACGAACTGTCGGAATATATCGGAGAATTCGAGCCCAATCTGATCGAAGCCGACGTCTATCAGCGGTTCTGAGAGATATCATGGATGCGGAAAGGGAAAGGAAACTGAAGATCAGATACTGCACCTGCCTGTGGCTCCTACAGGAGATTGCGGGGTGCACGTTCGAGGAAGCGAGGATATACCTTCGCCGGGAGAGGAACGAGACACGGGAGAATCTCATGGAGACATATTCCCTGGATGAGGATGCATACGCAGAATTGCTTGCATCCGCCGAGATGAAGGTCGCAGAGGCGGAATCCGAGGGCGATCTTTTCAGGGGATACAAACCGATGTATCCTGGACGTTCCGATACATTGGATTGGTGACGTTACCCGGCTGGCCTGGATATGTCATTTACATACTCCCCGGGGCGTTGCCGGGGAGACATCAGATTTGTTTCTGCATTCAACCTCACTTATGCTGAAATCTGATAACCTCTAATTCCCGAGCAGAGTTCTTTCTACCGAAATCCCCGGTTTTTGAGCTACAGGTCAGCAGCTCGTTCCGTTGATCTCGACAGGGTCATCGACACCAAAAAGCTCGAAGATCTGCCTGACACGTTTTGACTTCTCGGTACGTACCTTCAGCCCGTGTTCATTGATTATCTTGTAGGTGGCCGCCGACAGAAGTGCGTTCTCGACCGTTAATTCCTTGAATTTACTTGCGGCGATGACATTCTGCATCCTGACACGGATCATCAACGCCAGGAACTTCACCCGGAAGCGGCCGCGTGCGCGTACGGGGTCACCCGTACGCATACGCTTGCCGTCAAGTTCGGATTCCGCAAATTCCGGCTCCGAATCGGTGACATAGGCGTAGCCTCCGTCACCGTTCGGGACCACTCCGAGCTGTCCTGGATGTTATCGAACATACGCTGAAACAAATGTAATCGGCGCACCCGATCTTAATGAAATTCTCGAAACGGAATAAAATGAATGGTGGGCCCCCTCGGATTTGAACCGGGGTCACATGCACCCCAAGCATGAAGGATACCAAGCTACCCCAAGGGCCCATATATTGGGGATAAATGGTTTGAGTTAAATAGTTTGTTATAGGCCAGCAACTCATCCGAGCTGCGAGATTTCGCCGATGAGATTGGCGTGGGACACGATCATCCTGCGGCAGCAGTATCTCTCGAATCCCAAATCGTCGAGAACCTTTTTGGGATCCTCGCCCATCTTGACGCGTTTCTCATAGTCTGGGTAGGCGGAACCGACCACTTTTCCACAAGTAAAGCATCTCACCGGAATTATCATCAAATCACCTGTAGGATTTCTGCTTCTTTGCGCGGGCACCGGGTCCCATGGGCTTCTTGGGCAGTTTCCTCCTGTCATCGTTGATGATGAGGGTCCTGTCGTATGCCCTGAACAGTGCTTCGAGCTCGTCGTCCTTGTAGAAATCAACGAGTCCGCGTGCGATTGCGGTCCTGACGGCGGCTGCCTGTCCCATGACCCCTCCGCCCTGAACGGTGACGGAGATGTCGACCTTGGACGCTTTCTCGGGAACAAGCTGCAGGGGCTCTTCGATCTTGAGCCTTGCGAGTTCCGGAGTGTAAATCGCGATGGGAGTCTTGTTGACGGTGACCTTTCCAGTACCCTCTTTCACGACGGCCCTGGCGATTGCGGTCTTTCTTTTTCCACTAGTGTTGACTGCATCCATTTAAATCACCTGACTTTGGATCCCAGGAATCCGGAGATTTCGCCCAGGGTCACATATTTGCACTGAGGTGCTTTGGAAGCGTATTCGACCTTGACCTTTTCGCAGGCCTCGAACTGTTTGGGAACTCCGACGAACACGTGGAGCATCCTGTATGCTTCCCTACCGGTGGTGGTGTAACGAGGAATCATTCCCTTTACGCACCTCTTGAAAAGAAGGTCGGCCCTGCGGGGGTAGAACGGTCCTTTCCTCTTGGTGACCTCTCCGACGTCCACCTTGTGTTTGAACTCGGAGAACACTTCACTCCTCTCACCGGTAACGATGATCTGCTCTGCGTTGAGAACGACGACCTCTTCGCCATCAAGAATCTTGGTGGCGACCTCGCTTGCGAGCCTTCCGTAGATGAGTCCTTTTCCATCAATAACGATAACCATGTTAATCACCCGATAATCCTGACTTTGGAGCCGGAGGGGTTCTCATCCATGAGCTCTCTGATGGTCATGGTCTTTCCGCCTGCTGCGACGATCGCTGCGGCGGCCTTTGCGCTGAAGCTGTATGCCACCACGTTCACTTTCTTGCTGATATCGCCGGCTGCGAGGACCTTACCGGGAACGATAACGGTCTCTCCGTCTGCGGCGTATTTTTCGATCTTGCTGAGGTTCGCCTCGGCCCACACCCTGCTAGGTGCTTCGAGCCGGAGCGCGATGTCTCGCCAGATAGCAGCTTTTGGGTCCTCCCTGGTCTTGGCCTTCAGATCTGCGATCAGGGCCACGAGCTGGGGGTTTGTCTTTAAGCTTTTGTTGCTCATATTTCTGACTCTCCCGACATTGGGTGAAAGGGCCCTATGTTGGGGTCATTAATAAACCTTGTTGGAAATTCCCTTTTTGTTATATAATAAAGAAGACAAATTATTATAGCAAAAGGCCCGATAGCCTGTCATTGTGATTTTCCATGATAAGATATGGTCCAGCCGGAATCCCGCTCTCCTGTAAAGGACGCACCCTTAAAGACGGAATCGAGGACGTGCACAGTCTTGCCCTGACCGCCTTGGAAATACAAATGGTAAGGCCCAAGACGACGTACGTCCCTCCCGAGGACGAAGAAGTGGGTCTTTCGATCGACGAGCTGGGGCCGGAAAGCAACTTCGTCGTCGGTGTCCAGAAAGAAGACGGGGACGTCGTCTACGACCCCAAGGAGACCATCGAAGAGGGAGATAACCTGATCGTGCTCCTGTCCGGTGTCGCACCCTGTTTCAAGGACCTCTACTCCCTCGGACATATGGCGATAAGGCACGACATAAAGCTGTCCCTGCACACGCCCTACTACATGGACCTCGGATGCGACATCATGTCGGAGAACGAGGAGGAGGCGTTCATGGCGGCACAGTATTTCGATATCCTCAGACAGTCCGCCCTCGTCACCAATGCTCTCGGCGGAGATATCGTCGTCACCAATGCTGGGCTGTACGATGATAAGAAACGCAGCCGCGAACAGACCGAGACGAACATCCGCGGCAATCTCGAAATGCTTCTCGGTTGGTGGGAAGACGCCGGGATAAAATCCCGTCTGGGTATCGAGATCACAGGACAGCAGAATGTCTTCGGATCCATCGATCAGGTTCTCGACCTCTGCGATGATTTCGACAGGAAGATCACTCCCGTCCTCAACTTCCCCCACTACCAGGCCAGAACCAGGGGCGCATTGAGCACGGCATCCGATTTCGTGGAAGTGCTCAACACCTTTGCGGCATATTCCCCTGACGGGATTTACGCCTCCTTCTCCAACGTGGAATTCACCCCTGACGGAAATGAGAAATGGCTCACCCCTCTCAAAAAAGGAGAGCTCAGGTTCGAAAGGCTTGCCGAGGCGTTGGCCGAGCTGAAGCCCGACATGACCCTTATCTCCTCTTCGCCTCTCCTGGAACACGATGCCGTCTATATGAGGACGCTTACGGAAAGGGTGTTCTCGAAGAAAGCGGCCAAGTACCTCAAGGACAAGAAAAAACAGGAACAGGAAGCTGTCGCCGCGGAGTGACCTCCTTGGATATACTCGGGTCCCTGGTCGGAGCATGCACGGAATCCCTTTCCGGCATCTCCGAAGAGAGCAGAGACAATCTGATCTCCCACATTCTGTCGGCCAAATGCGTGTTCATCTTCGGCGTGGGGAGATCGGGCCTTGTCGGACAGACATTCGCGATACGTCTGGTACAGCTGGGTCTTCAGGTTTCTTTCGTCGGAGAGATGACCACCCGCATTCTGAAAAAGGACGATCTCCTGATCCTCATTTCCAACACCGGAAAAACGATGTCCGTCGTGACCACCGCCAAGATCGCCCATCGTCTCGGCACCCACGTGATCTCCATCACATCGAACAGGAACGGGGATCTTATCAAAGACTCGGACGATGTCATCTTCATAAATCCCCCCGTATGCAAAAACGTTGCCGAACTGGCACCGCTGGGCACCGTCTTCGAGGATGCGACGATGCTGTTTTTCGATACGCTCGTACCCCTGCTCATGAAAAGACTCGATCTCGACGAGCAGGATATGCGTAACAATCATGCCATCTGGGTCTGAATCACAGATTCTCGACCATTGCGGAAGGGACCTTTCTGGCGACCCCGTTCTCCACGGAATAGGTCGCCATTTCCCCCCTGCCGCAGTCCACGGCGATAACGTAGGTCTTGGCATATCCGAACAGGGACCGCACCTTTCTTATGTCGGACTGGTCCACCGAAGAACCCCCCTCGGCGGACCTGAACCATCCAACCGCATTGGAAATTCCGCTCAGGTCCTGGGAGACCCCGCTCACTATACAATAACTTCCGCGGTCGTCCGAATAGAGTTTGCCGAGAAGAAGGCCTTCCGCCGCGGTTTCCGTCGCATATGCTTCGTCCGAGAGGTCTGCCAGATACTGGGCGACACTCTCTCCGAAGAACACTTCCGCACCGGGCACCGAACGGACCCTCTTCTCGGCCTGGGACATGGTCACGCATTCCTGAGGAACCACTGTGCGGCACTCAGACAGGTGTGTGTGACCAGAGGGTTGAACGGATTCGGATAGTTGACCAGTTCCTTCAGAGATTTTATGAAGTCTAGCAGGTTCGAATCGGCATCCCAGCGATCGAGGCCCGTTACGCAGACCGAACCGCCTTCGGAGGGAGGCATTATGTTCGGATGGTATATCGGGCTGTTCCACTTGACCTTCGGTTTTTCGTAAGGATAGTCTTCGCCGATGAATATCGTGAAACTCTGCTCGGGACGGGGAACGTTCGGGGCAGAATATGCACGGGTGTTGCGAAGCGTGACGTTGATGGCAAACGGAAGAGCAAGGTCGTCCGGTATCTTCGAGACCGATATACCCGCCTCCGGGCTGATATTCGAAAGTTCGTTCCGTAGTCTGTTCACCAGAAGTTCTTTTGGCATACTCATTAAATCATCCTCCCTGCGGGTCGGGAACCAATACTAGGATATCCCCGTTCTTCAACCCCAATTCACCGACAGACATGCCGGCGGTAAGTAGTTTGTTTCCGAATTTCATAACATAGGTAACGGTCTCGTTGTTCCAATACTGCGAAGCGATCGCTATAACGTTCCCCACGGAATCGGACTCCTCGATCTCGACCGAGATAGAGGTCGCTTTGACCGAATTCTCAATCTTTACGTTCAATATCATTTCTCTCTCCATGGTTGGGGCACCGGGGGTCGATACCGACGCCGAATACCTCCATCGTACCCTTAATGCCGTCATAGTAGTTTAACCCAATCACGCAAAGGCGTTCGCATCCGCAGACAATCTTGATGATCTCCCGCACGCAGACCGCCGCGATCACCGATGCGGTCGTTACTCCGGAAGAGAGGATCCTGGGGTCTGACCTGACCTCTCCCGGTTCGCAGGAGAAGGTCCTGTGGAGTTCCTCCGTGTGTGTACGGTTCATTACGCATTCCAGGCACGGACCCGTTCCCAGAACCGACATCACTTTCCCCCTGAAACCGTCGGTGGACCCGTCCACGTAAGGGATCCCGTAGTATTTGGCATGGGAATTCAGATGCAGTCTGGCACTTATGTTATCCAAGCATCCGACGTAGATGTCGTATGGGGACAGGTCCGCGGTCTGTATGCGGGCCTTTATCGGCGTGGCGACACAATCTTTATCCAGGTCCGATGCGGCCTCGGCCGCGACTTCGGCTTTGTTGCGGCCGATGTCGTCTTCCCTGAAAAGCACGCATCTGCTAAGGTTCGTCTTTTCGATTGTATCCGGATCTACAATGGTAAGATCACGGAATCCTGCAAGTACCAGGCACTTCACCGCCTCGTTCCCCAACGCACCCGCGCCTGCAACGAGAACGCGGGCCCGGTGAATGCGCCGGATGTCGATCCAGTCTGTCCGGACCATCCTGTCAAAACGACCTCCGATCTCCGATTCGTTCAAATCGATACCGGGTCGGATAACGCGTAGGGAATTTATAACCTGGCCCCCTGGCCCGGTACTGTTTTAGAAAACAATTAATCTTACAGCAAAGACGCGCGAGAGAATATGAGTGAGCTTCGCGGATGCGAGCGAACGAATATTCTCTCGCGCGTGCAAAATCGGCTGTAGATTGATAAAAGACCGCCCAATTAAAATCTCGCTTGTGCATTCAAACATTGCTTAAACGTTTACCGAATACACAAGCAGATGTCTGATATCCCCGCGATTTATGATACTTTTGCTTTGCATTCGGTGCTACGTTTGGGTAGGAACGGAATGCAGTATGAAAATTGCAATTGGAATGGATCTTCACGCAAAGACGGCAGTATGTTATGCCGTCTATGCCGGCGAAGGAGAACCGAAACAGAAACACGTCGAATTCCTGGAGGAATTCAACCGCAAACACCGGACGCAAGCGTCCGAACCTGAAGATATGGCCGCCCTGGCCGCCACCCTCTGCGGCCATGACGCCTATATCCTTATAGAGAACTCGTCCAAGACCTACGAAACCTACTGGATCCTGACGAACCTCGGGGTCAAGGTCATC
>CAVIXW010000058.1:0-11347 GCA_963646785.1 Acutalibacteraceae bacterium | reverse complement strand
CCGCTTACCGAACTGGACCTTGCATCCGTCGCGACGATCGGCGATTATGCATTCTGCCGGTGCACGAAGCTTACCGACGTGACGATCCCCGATTCGGTAGTATCCATCGGAAACTATGCGTTCTGCTATTCACTCGACAGTCTGGAACAGATCTATGTTTCCAAAAATCTCAACTCTCTCGGAAACGAGGCATTCGGATGCAGTCATGATACGGTCAAGGTCCTGAACCGCAGATACGTATCCACCTACGAGACAGGCATATCCTGTTTCTCTCTCGCCGGACACCGGTATGCCGTCGAGCATGATTCCGGTAAAGTTGTCTTCATACAATGCTGAACCGCTCCGTTTTAAGCATATCGGGAAGGGTCCGAAGGCTCGGGCCTTCGGACCCCTCTCCCGCAGATCGTTCGCTGCCCGTCAGCCAGTCCAGAAGATTGATGTGGATGAGGCCGTCGGGCAGATCGGTGACGAACGTATCCATCGACAGCACGGTTTTGGGATAATTGTCGCGTATCAGGCGGAACGGGGATATTTCGCGCTCGTATGTGTCCTCCGCCAGCATCGACATCGTAACCTGGAAGTACTGTATACCGTTCCCTTTGCGTGCGGTAAAATCCACCTCCTTGTCGCCGTATTTGCCCACCGCCACCTCGAAACCTCTCCTGAGAAGTTCCAGATAGACGATGTTCTCGATCTGCCTGCTGATGTCCTCTCTCGAGGATGTCCCCAGGACCGCGTTCCTAATGCCCGTGTCGGAGACGTAGTATTTCTCCAGGGTGTCCAGGAGCTTCTTTCCGCGGATGTCGTAGCGTTCCGCCTTGTAGATAAGGAATGCCTTCCCGAGTGCATCAAGATAGTTCCTCACCTTCTCGGGATCCTTCTTCAGCGTCACGGCGATATTGTTGGCGCTGGTTATGTTCCCGATGTTGGAATATAGATATCCGGCTATGTCCGTCAGCGTTGCTACATCCCCTCCCCTGCAGTTTTTCAGCACATCCTTGATCAGGACGGTGTTGAACAGTCCGATAAGGTGGTCGTGCTCGAACATCTCGTCCGCATCCGGGTCGATAACAGGCAGGGAACCGCTGCGGATATACTGGTAAAAACGCTCGTTCCTGTTGCCGGGATGCAGTTCCAGGAATTCACCGAATGACAGCGGCAGTATCGGCAGTTCGGCGTAACGGCCGGATATGTATGTGGAGAGGTCGCCGGAAAGGAGGTAGGCATTGGAACCCGTGATGTATATATCCGCATCGTAATCGGTCTGAAGGGAATTGACGGCGCGTTCCCAATGCTCCACGGTCTGAACCTCGTCCAGAAACACGTAGATCCTCCCGCCGGCGTACTTCTTGTCGATCTCCTCCAGGAGCTTCATATTATCGGTGACGTGGACCATCGTCTTAGATTCGAAATTGAGGTGGATGATCCGGTTCTCCGGGACCCCCGATTCCCTGAGGAGCGAGATGTACTGCTTCATCAGCACGGTCTTCCCGCTGCGCCTCATCCCCGTGATTATCTTCACTGTGTCCGGGCGATCCCTTCCCGAAAGGAGTCTGTCAAGGTAGATCTTCCTTATCACTTCGGCCATGAGGTGTACATCGTCATCACCCTATTAAATTTAATTGAAATTTCCGCTAAAGTTGTTTTTAAATTTCAGTTTAGAAGAAATTTTGAGAGAAATCAAAATTATCGCGGAAATTGCCTGTCATGTTCTCTAACCTCACACTAAAATATTGCCGAGTTTCGCGAGATGTTTCGCACACAGCCAACGCGTATGTATGACCATGTCGGTAAAATCTAGTTTACTTTGGCGTGAGATTAGGCTTAAATTAAATTATGTTGGGGGAATACGACATATATGGTTGAGAAGTTGACGATGCAGACAAAGGATCTGACGGAAGAGAATGTGGAGAAGATCGCCCAATTGTTCCCCTCGTGCGTGACGGAATCGGAATCCGAGGACGGTTCGATCAAGAGGCTGATAGATTTCGAAGCCCTCAAGCGTCAGCTCTCTGGGGACATTATTCCCGAAGGTAAGGAACGTTATGTCTTCACCTGGCCTGGCAAATCCGAGGCTCAGCGCCTTGCTAATATGCCTTCCTCTCTCTCTCTCTCCGGCCCTGCCGCGAGAAGAGCGTCGATTTCGATAATACCAAGAACATCTACATCGAAGGCGACAACCTTGACGCACTCAAGCTTCTTCGCGAGACATATCTGGGAAAGGTCAAGATGATCTATATTGATCCGCCGTATAACACAGGCAAGGATTTTGTCTACAATGATAACTTCAGGGTGTCTTCTGACGAATGGAAGACAGTTGTTGGAGATTATTCTGATGAGGTAAACAAACTGGTTATAAACACGCATAATGATGGGCCGTTCCATACCAACTGGTTGAATATGATTTACCCGAGGCTAATCTGTGCGCGTGACCTATTATCTGACAATGGCATGATTTTTATAAGTATTGACGACAACGAGTTGCCCAATCTACTAAAGGTTTGTGATCATGTATTCGGGTCATCCAATAGAGTTGGTGACATAATCCGTAAAACCAAGTCACAGACTAATGATTCTTCGTCGGGTCTGAACTATCAACATGAATTCGTAATTATTTATGCTAAAGATTCGACCAAAGCTCTGCTAAAAGGAGAACTTAAGGATTTTAGCAATTACAAGAATCCTGATAATGACGCTTCTGGCGCTTGGGTTATCGCTGACCCAAGCGCCAGAAGCGGTGGAGAAAATGGGAAATTCCCGATAACGAACCCATACACGGGAACTGTAGACTATCCTCCACAAGGTAGGTACTGGGCGTTCTCTCAGAAAACATTTGACGAATGGGTAAAAAGAGGTAAGATTCAATTTAGGAAGGAAGTTAAAGCGGGAGAGAGAGGTTTCATTGTAAAAAAATATCTCGCAGAAGTTAAATCCCAAAACAATCCCGTCAATTCGCTCTTCGCTGTTGACAACGCATATATGAATCAGGCGGCAACTAAAGAAATGAATGACCTTATGCCCGAGGTTTCATCAGATTTTGTATATCCAAAACCTGTTGTGCTGTTATCTAAACTAATAGAATATGCAACTGAAAACGGCGACATAGTGATGGATTTCTTTTCCGGCACCGCCACTACTGTTCATGGCATCCTGAATGCTTCTATGGCTGACAAGAAAAACAGGACCTTCATAGTGGTGCAATATCCTGAAAAACTGCCTGATGATTCGGAGGCTTATTCAAGAGGATTCAAAACAATATGTGACATCGGCGAAGAGAGAATCAGGAGAGCAGGTTCTGAAGTTGACATGGATTCCATAGATTCAGGATTCCGTGTTTTTAAGATAGACTCGTCCAACATGAACGATGTATTTTACAATCCTAATGCTCTAAAGAAGAATATCCTCGATTATGTCGCAGACAACATCAAATCAGACCGTACCACCGAGGATCTGTTATTCCAAGTCATGTTGGAACTTGGTATCGAATTGTCTGCATCCATCGTAAAAAGTCAAATTGGTGGAAGAGATATCTTTAACGTAGATGATGGGTACCTTATCGCATGTTTTGATGAAAACATCAATGATGATGTCGTAACTGCAATAGCCAAACAGCAGCCCCGTCATGTCGTCTTCAGAGACAGTTCGATGGCGAATGACGCCGTTGCCATCAATTTCGAGCAGATCTTCAAAGCATACAGCCCCAACACACAGACGAGGGTTCTTTGAGTTATGAAGGAATAAACGATGAGATTCACATTCAAGACGCTCGGGTACCAAGGAGACGCGGTCGACAGCATCATCCGGGTGTTCGAGGGCCAGGAGTACAGCGACGGCGTGAGGCACCGCCATGATTTCGGTAACGAGAAGACCCGTCAGATCAAAATCGATATTGAAACAGGGCTCCCTCTGGAAGACTTCGGAATGGCCTACAGGAACAGCGAGCTGACGATAGGCAACGATCGGATCCTGAAGAACGTCCAGGCGATCCAGAGAGAGCAGGGCCTCCCCGTTTCCGAGAAGATCGAGAAGCCTCTCGGAACAGTAACCCTCGACATCGAGATGGAGACCGGTACCGGTAAAACATACGTATACACCAAGACCATGTTCGAGCTGAACAAGACCTACGGCTGGAGCAAGTTCATCATAGTGGTCCCCAGCATCGCCATCCGCGAAGGAGTCGCCAAGAGCATGAGACCACCGCCGACCACTTCATGGAGCAGTACGGCAAAAAGATCCGTGCCTTCGTCTACAGTTCCTCGAACCTCAACAAGATTGACGAATTCGCCCAGAATTCCGGCATCAACGTGATGATCATCAACTCCCAGGCCTTCGCCAGCTCCCTCAAGGAAGGGGGCAAGAACAAGGACAGCAGGATCATCTACTCCGAGAGGGACGAGTTCGGTTCCAGGAAGCCCATCGACATCATCGCCGCCAACAGGCCCATCCTGATACTCGACGAACCCCAGAAGCTCAACGGTGACGCCACTCAGAACGCACTGAAGAACTTCAGGGTCCTGTTCTCGATGAACTTCTCCGCCACACATGTGGTCAACCACAACAAGGTATACTCCCTCGATGCCCTCGACGCATACAACCAGAAACTGGTCAAGAAGATCGAGGTCAAGGGGGTCGACCTCCAGCATATTGCAGGTTCCGACCGTTACATGTACTTCGAGGCCATCGATTTCGAGAACAAGAAACCCGTGGCAAGGATGGAGATCTTCGTCAACCATGCCAACGGCGTGAGGAGGGAGACCCACACCATCCATTACCAGGACAATCTCTACGAGACCTCCAACCACGTCCAGGCCTACAAGGACCTCTTCGTCACCGACATCAGCGCCATCGACAACAAGGTCTCCTTCAGCGACGGAACCCTGATGCACGCAGGCGAATCCGTAGGCGACGTCAGCGACGACAACAAGCGCCGTATCCAGATCAGGGAGACCATACTTTCCCATCTGAACAAGGAGGAGAAGCTTTTCAGGAAGGGCATCAAGGTCCTCTCCCTGTTCTTCATCGACGAGGTCGCCAAGTACCGCGTATACGACGAGAACGGACAGGAGCGGCTCGGAGAATACGGGAGGATTTTCGAGGAGGAGTTCGGCAATATCCTCCGGGCCCGCGGGATCTTCTATGACCCGGAATACATCGCGATGCTGAAGAAGCATCCTGTCCGCGAGATCCATTCCGGTTACTTCAGCATCGACAAGAAGGGTCATGCCGTCGATTCCAAGGAAGGGAAGGAGGACGACGGGGTCGTCAGCGCCTACGACCGCATCCTCAAGCACAAGGAGCTCCTCATCGGCAACGAGGATCCCATCCGCTTCATCTTCTCCCATTCCGCCCTGTCGGAAGGATGGGACAACCCCAACGTGTTCCAAATCTGCGTTCTCAAGCATTCCGGGAGCACCACTCGGAGGAGGCAGGAGGTCGGAAGGGGAATGCGTATCTGCGTCGACCAGAACGGAGACAGGATGGATTACGAGACCCTCGGTCCGCAGTTCCACGACGTCAACCTCCTCACCGTCATCGCCGACGAGGATTACGAGTCTTTCGTGAAAGGACTGCAGTCCGAGACCCTGGAGGTCATACGTGCCAGGATCGTCCCCATCGACGAGAACTACCTCTGCGGAAGAAAGATCTTCCTGGAGTCGGGAGAGGTCAAGCTTGACAGCACCCAGGCCAAGTACGTGCACCGCTATCTTACCGGCAACTGGTATATCGACATCGACGATATGCCGACCGACGCGCTGAAGCACGACCTGATGAACGATTGCCTCAAACCCCTGCCTCCGCAGATCGAGAGCCTTTCCGAAGGCATCAGGGACCTTCTTGTCAAGGCCACCACTCCCGCCAACGTCGGTGACATGTACAACGACGGACGCAAGCCCAAGATCAAGACCAACAAGCTCAACAGGAACTTCCAGAAGAAGGAGTTCGCCAAGCTCTGGGACGAGATCAACCACCTGTATCACTACAAGGTGGCGTTCGACAGCGGGGAACTCATCGGGAAGGCCGCGGCGCATATCGACGAGGAGCTTGTAGTGGCAGGCCTCAGCTATACCGTGAGGACAGGATCCCAGAGGGACGATGTGACCTATGACCAGATACGGTCCAAGGATTCGTTCGGCAAGTCCACGACCAAGAACGAGGAGGTAGACTCCTCGGCATATTCGGGGGTCAAGTACGACCTCATCGGAAGGCTGGCATCCGGAACCGGACTCACCAGGAAGACCATCGCGGAGATCCTCAAGCGCATCACCGAGGCCAAGTTCGACATGTTCAGGAAGAATCCCGAGGAATTCATCAACAAGGTCACCAGGCTTATCAACGAGGAGAAGGCGACGGCGGTCATCGACCACATCACCTACGAGCCGACCGGGAGGAAGTTCGACACCGACATCTTCACCGTCAACCGTCCCGAGGGGGAATTCTCCAAGGCGTACGAGTCCTCCAAGAACGTGCAGGACTACATCTTCACCGACAGTGCCATCGAGAGAGCCTTCGCCCAGGAACTCGACGGTGCCGAGGAGGTCGTCGTATACGCCAAGCTGCCGGACGGAAAGAACGGGTTCTACATTCCCACGCCCGTCGGTGACTACTCGCCGGACTGGGCCATCGCCTTCAACAGGGATTCCGTCAGGCATATGTTCTTCGTCGCCGAGACCAAGGGTTCCATGTCTTCCATGAACCTCGACAGGATCGAAGAATCGAAGATCAAGTGCGCCTCGAAGCTCTTCAGGGGACTGAAAGGCGACGTGAAGTTCGCCAAGATCGACAACTACGGTCATCTGCTGGAGATCATGAGAGGAGAGTGAGCATAGGTGGAGAACATCGACAATATCAATTACACGCTCGCCGAGGATCTGAAGAAGACTGTCAGGAAAGGAAGCAAGGTGTCGATCGCGTCCGCATGTTTCTCCATCTACGCTTTCAAGGAACTGAAGAAGGAACTCGGCAACGTGGATTCCCTGAGATTCATCTTCACCTCCCCCACGTTCCTGGAGGAAAAGGTACCCCGCGAGAAGAAGGAATTCTACATACCCAGGCTCTCGAGGGAGCGCAGCGTCTACGGTACCGATTTCGAGATCAAGCTCAGGAACGGACTGACCCAGAAGGCGCTGGCGAAGGAATGCGCCGAATGGGTGAGGAAGAAGGTCGAATTCAGGTCGAATATCAGTTACAGGCAGATGGACTCCATGCTGAACGTCGATTCCGGTTCCGAGAAGGTCACCTATCGTCCTGTCAACGAGTTCACCGCCGTCGGCATCGGAAGCGAAAGGGGCGACTGCATCAGCATGTACACCTCCAAGTTCACCGGCCCGGAGACGGATCCCATGTTCCGTCTCTTTGACCAGATCTGGAACAACAAATCTTTGCTGAAGGATGTGAAGGAGGATATCATCGTCAAGCTCAGCGAGGCCTACGAGGAGAACTCCCCCGAATTCATCTACATCGTTACCCTGTACAATATCTTCAAGGAGTTCCTCGAAGACATCTCGGGGGACAGCCTTCCCAACGAGGGAACCGGGTTCAGGGAGTCGGAGATCTGGAAGAACCTCTATTCATTCCAGAAGGATGCCGCCATGGGCATCATC
Source organism: Acutalibacteraceae bacterium (assembly GCA_963646785.1). GTDB lineage: Archaea > Thermoplasmatota > Thermoplasmata > Methanomassiliicoccales > Methanomethylophilaceae > Methanomethylophilus. The sequence continues at coordinate 3,746 of CAVIXW010000058.1, read as the reverse complement.
AACAAGATGGAGCTGTTCAATGGCTGCATCCTCGCCGACAGCGTCGGACTCGGAAAGACGTTCACCGCCCTCGCCGTCATCAAATATTACGAGGCGCGGAACAAGACCGTCCTCGTCCTGTGCCCCAAGAAGCTTTCCGAGAACTGGAACGTCTACAAGTCGAATTACAAGAACAACCCTCTGGCGAAGGACAGGTTCAGATACGACCTGCTCTATCATTCCGATCTTTCCCGTAAGAGAGGATTTTCCAACGGCATCGATCTCAAGCTTCTGAACTGGGGCAATTACGATCTCGTCGTCATCGACGAATCGCATAACTTCCGTAACGGAGGCATCTCCAGGGACGATACGACCGTCAACCGCTACAACCGCCTGCTGATGGACGTCATCAGACCCGGAGTGAAGACCAAGGTTCTGATGCTGTCTGCTACGCCCGTGAACAACAGGTTCTACGACCTGTACTACCAGCTACAGATCGCCTACGAGGGAGACCCGAGGCTCATCGAGGAGAATCTGGCAGTCGAAAGACCTTTGAATGTCATCTTCCGCGATGCGCAGACCGCATTCAATCGCTGGAGCAAGCTGGATCCGACCGAACGCACCACCGAGAACCTTCTGGATTCCCTGGATTACGACTTTTTCCAGGTCCTCGATTCGGTCACGATCGCAAGGTCCAGGAAACATATCGAGAAATACTACGGGATGGAGGAGGTCGGAAGATTCCCGATCCGCCTCAAACCCAGGAACTACAGTCCCGGAATCACAGATGCCGACGTCGGCGTGACATTCAAGGATATCAACAGCGCCCTGCAGACCCTGAATCTGGAAGTTTACGTCCCCACCGATTTCATATTATCCAGCAAGATCGCGGATTACGGCATCGATACCGCGACTATCAGCAGGGCCGGACGTGAACAGGGTATCCGCAGGCTGATGGGTATAAACCTCCTAAAGAGGCTGGAAAGCTCGATATACTCGTTCAGGAAGACCGTCGAGAAGGTTCTCAACAGGGTGGATAAAACCATCAGGGACATTGAGAAATTCGAGCATGGCGATCACAATATCATCGTCAAAGAGGAGCTCGATGACGTCGACGAGGATGAAGAGGCCTTCGCACTGGAAAGGGACCTCAAGATCAAGCTCGAGGACATGGACTATCTCGACTGGAAGCACTATCTGGAACGCGACAGGATAGTCCTGACAAACCTCCTCGACTCCGTGAAGAAGGTCACACCCGACATCGACAAGAAGCTCCAGACTCTGAAGCAGTGCATCTACGACAAGGTGCAGAATCCCGTCAATCCCGGAAACAGGAAGATCCTCCTGTTCACGACGTTCAGCGACACCGCCGACTACCTGTACCAGAACCTCAGTTCGGAACTGAAGTCCAGGGGACTCAACGTTGCGGAGATAACCGGAACCGTCAATGGCAAAAATACCCTGAAGGAGATCGGCGGGGACTTCAATGATACCCTGACATGGTTCTCTCCCAGGTCGAAGAAGAGAGACCTCATCAACCCCGAGGCGAAGGAGGAGATCGATCTGCTCATCGGTACTGACTGCATCTCGGAAGGTCAGAACCTGCAGGACTGTGATTTCTGTATCAACTACGACATCCATTGGAATCCTGTCAGGATCATTCAGAGATTCGGACGTGTGGACCGTATCGGCAGCACCAACGAGAAGATCCAGCTTGTCAATTTCTGGCCCGACATCGACCTCGACGAGTACATCGACCTGAGGGAAAGGGTCGAATCGAGGATGAAAGCATCGGTTCTCACTTCGACAGGAGACGACAACGTCCTCGACCAAAGCGAGAAGGGAGATCTGGAATACAGAAAGAATCAGTTGCAGCGCCTCAAGGAAGAGGTCGTCGACATCGAGGAGATGCAGTCCGGCGTCTCGATCATGGATCTGGGTCTCAACGAGTTCCGCGTAGATCTCCTTGATTACACGAGGGTCGCCGGCGAACTCGATGGCACTCCTTACGGACTCCATGCAGTAGTGCCAGCAACCACTGATATGCCTCCGGGGATCATCTTCATCCTCTTGAACAGGGTCGACAACATCAACCACGACAGGAAGAACCGTCTCCATCCGTTCTACATGGTATACATGGGCAACGACGGGAAGATTATTTGCGACCATCTGAACCCGAAGAAGCTCCTCGACCTGATGCGTTACTCGTGCAAAGGAAAATCGGAGATCTACAAAGACCTCTGCAGGAAGTTCAACGAGGAGACCGACAACGGAAGGAACATGGGGGAGCTTTCCAAGCTCCTGACGGATTCCATCGATTCCATCGCGAACCAGAAGGAGCAGTCGGAACTCGAAGACTTCCTCGACGGAAAGGACAGTTTCTCCACCATTAAATCCAGCGGGCTCGACGATTTCGAACTCATCTGCTTCCTGGTCGTGAGATGATGTACGGTCTGCCACTGTCTACCGATTTACGCAGGCCCATCCCGAAGGATGTGTTTTTCAAAAACAAGAATATCGTCGGAAAGGAAAGGGAGAGGTTCGACCTTTAGGTACACAAGATGACCGTTCTGGGTGTTATAAGGCCGGGGGTCGTCAACCTTGAACCTTCCCAGGACATCAACGCCATCTATGTAATGGAGGTGCAGCTCAACGACCCGGAGTTCGACGAACGCATCCTGGATTCATTGGACCGTATGGGCCATAAGACAGTCTATGTGCTATCATACCAGGACAGATGCAGACTTGCGGTCGTCGAGGGAACGAAGTTCTTTTCGAAGTGGGTCGATGAAGAAGATATTCGGCTCGAAATGGTCGGGCTGGACCTGGGGGAGGTCTGGGCCAACTTCGTCCGTTCAATCGGAGGCCTCACAGAAGAGGGGGATTTCGAAGAGACTCTCGAGGAGGCCGTGAGGAAAGAACAGATCCAAAAAGAAATCGACAGGCTCGAGAAAAAACTTGCGAAGGAGAAGCAAAATCATGTGCAAAGGGAACTCTTTGCACAGATTCAGACTTTGAAAAAGAATCTTTAAGGTTTAGAGGAGGCGGGTCTTTGCCTCATAGCCAGCAGACGCGATCAACAAAAAGGTCGGTGCTATAAAAAGCACCGACCGCATTCGTCTTTCGGCTTTGTTTGCTAGATATAAATCGTTTCTAAAGTTTGTTTAATTGTTGACTTTGATCCATTTGCCTTCGATCTTGTTGAAGGTGTATCCCGCAAGGTTGGCAGCAATAGGCTCGAGTACGGTCACGCCGTCGGCGGCGTAGAAGGCTCCTTCGAACGCATTCTCTCCGATGTAGGAGACGGAGTCTCCGATGACCAGAGTAGAGATAGCGTCACTGAAGCAATACCAGGGTGCGGTACCGTTGGAGAACATCTTTCCGGAACCGTTGATGGCAAGAGTGCCGGTAGCGGCATCGAATTCGAAAGTGACGCCGTTTCCGCAGATTCCGGACATGTCGGTAGGTACGACCTCGGGTTCGGGTTCCACATCAGGTTCCACATCTGGGACAGAACTCTCTTCCCTGATCCATTTGCCGTCTACCTTATTGAAAATGAAACCTGCAAGATTGGTTGTGGTAGCCTCGATTTCGGTACCGTCGGCTGCGTAGAATGCTCCCTCGAACGCGTTCTCTCCGATGTAGGAGACGGAGTCTCCGATGACCAGAGTGGAGATTGCATCATTGAAGCAGTACCAGGGTGCGGTACCGCTGGAGAACATCTTTCCGGAACCGTTGATGGCAAGAGTGCCGGTAGCGGCATCGAA
>CAVIXW010000057.1:0-11711 GCA_963646785.1 Acutalibacteraceae bacterium | reverse complement strand
CATTTAGTTTAAGTAGTGGAATTCAGTCTTCTGAGTGTAAGATTATCTTCTTTCTAAAACACAAATACGAAAGTTTTCCACAAAAAACACCAGGCACGGACCATGTTCGAAGAACATAACCTCCCGGAACTTTCGCCCGGGTTCTCCGGAAACTCTGCCGGAGGCACTTCCCAAAGAATACGTATCTCAGAGATCTATCTGGCCGTTGACGGTCCGGCAGTTCTCCTCGGAGACCAGATCCCCGATGAGTTCGTTCTCCTGGGACATCCAGAACGCCCTGTCGCATACGACGACCAGTCTCTTCTTTGCCCTGGATACCGCTGTATTGATCACCTTCATCCCCGTATCGGTGCGGGAGCTGGTGAATCTCAGCGGAACGCTGCGGTTGACGTACCCGTTGTCCTGTACGCTCAGAATGACCGTGTGCCATTCCCTCCCCTGGGACTTGTGCACGGTAAGGATGCGGGATTCCTTGTACTGCGGCATCCTCTCCTTCAGCACCCTGATCTGTTTGCTGTACGGTGTCAGGATCACGAAATCCCCGCAGTCACCCTTCGAAAGGAATTCTTCGATCGCCCGAGCCTCGGGTTCGTTCTCCCTCTCGTCACGGGGCCCGCACCGCACGTCGATGCACATAATCTCCAGAGGGGTGCTGCCGAATCCCTCGATACCGTTCCTGTAAACGTGCTTGTCGAGTATGCCGGCAAGGTTCGGACCGAAACGGTGGGACTCCGTAAGATCGCACCTCCGGGTCGTGGTGAAATGCGGATCGGAGGTCTCGAGGAAGGCGGTCTCCGCATCCGCGATCGTGTCGGTCAGGATGCTCTCGCAGAACAACGCCGACTGGGACCACAGGAAGGCATACTCCATCCGCCCGTGTTTTTCGATAAAGTCCCTGAGCTCCTGGTTATCCACCGTGCACACCGGCGGAAGCTGTTTATGGTCCCCCAGGAACGTGACGGGGACGCGGTTGGCGAACAGGGCCATCGCATTCACTAGGTTGCAGTAGCCTGCCTCGTCGACGAAGATATGCTCCGCACCGAGTTCGGGCGCGGATCCCCCGCTCCCGTCGGGACTGAACCTCATCATGTACATCTGCGGAGTACAGGCAATGATCCTGGCCTTCTCCGGATCCTTTTCCGAAGCCAGTGTTCCCAGGTGGTCTATGGATGCGAGATCGGCATCGATCGCCTTGCGGATGTCTTCCAAAGAGCAGGGTCCGTACTAGGGGATGCCGTTCATGGGGCGGGGCCTCTGATACAGTCTCTTCTTGATGTCCCCGATCCGATCTTCGAAATTGAGCATGTTCAGATCGCGGACGAGGTCCCGATTGCTTTCGTCCATCCCGATGACCTCCCGCAGCTCCCCGAGAAGATCGTCGAACCGCTTGGCCGCCGTACGCTTTGCCTTGCGGTCGGCCGGGTTCTTCCTTTCCCTGTAAAGAAGCTCGAGATCGCGGATACCGGCGGAGATCCTGTCGAGATACTTCTCGTAGAAAACGCCTTCGAGGACCCCGACTTCCTTCTTCTTCCTGGATATGAGGCCGCCTATGCTCTGTGCCTCGCACAGTTCCGGATGTTCTTCGATGAACTGCTGCGTGGCGGTGCCTACGCGTATAATATCACGTTCCGGGTTCACGATCTTCCTGAAACCCTCGTCGGAATCTATGACGTCGATGACGCCCTTCAGAACCTGTTCGACGGAATTGTTGGTCGGGGCGATGATGGCGATCCTCTTTCCTCTGCGAAGATAGGCCATGACGGCGGTCGCCAGAACCATCTGGGTCTTTCCGGTGCCGGGCGCTCCCCAGACATAGGACAGCCTGGAATTGAGAATTGTCCTGACGGCCTCCTTCTGCCGGTCGCTGGGGGCGAACTTTGCGGGGAACGCGATCTCCGCGTCGGAAAACGCGGGACAGGTGTCGGGATATCCGATCCTGTCTCCGAAGGACTCGTAGTATTCGCGCGCATTCTGGATAAGAAAGGAAAGATCGAATTCCAGGCACATATCCGGGCGCTGGTCGTTGATCATGTCCGCTATGAGGGGGTTGGAGATCTCGGCGTTCAGGGTCTTGGAATGGTGGTCGTAGAAGGGATAGGTGATGCTCTCTTTGCCTAGGATCAGATCCCCGTTTCCGATGTTCAGATAGGCGCCGGCGGTGTCCTCGATTCCGTCCTCAAGGCACAGCAGGAGATTGTTGGGACCGACGAACGAATAGGATTCGATGCCGACCACCGCGTCGGAATGACCCTGGGTTTCCTTATTGTACCTCAGGAGGTCGCTGGCGGACCTCACGAATATCTCTTTGATCTTTTCAGAATCCATAAACACCAACCGAGAACGGCGCCGACCGGATGCGGCCGTAGGTATAACCGGGAACAAGGTTCCCGAAACAGTAAAGTTCAATAAAATTCACAGATGTTGTGATAAAAAGTTATTAACCCCGAAGGGTAAGAGTTCACCAGAAATGCTTAGGTGGGGGCTGAGGGATTTGAACCCCCATAGGCGGGTTTCCACCACGGGAGGAGCTACCTCCCATGAAATTAATGAGTCATCGCTCCAGTTATTCATCATAACTCAGCAAACTCATTCAAATCACGCTCATAACTGGAGCCCGCTAGTCTACCAGGTTAGCCTAAACCCCCAATTGGTGATGCCGAGAGCGTCGGCGTCACTTCTTGCGCATTTTTGCTGCTCTCTTTCTTCTTCTCATTTTCTTCTTGCGCCATTTCCAACGCTGATTACCGCGTTTCTTCCAGGCGCGTGAGCCTCTCTTCATGATCCTTCCTCTTGTTCTGCCTTTTGGCAAAGACGGACTCTTTTGGCGGGCCCGTCGGGACTTTCGGTTCCTTATTAGGGGACTTTCGAACCCGAGGCGTCTGGCTTAGAAGGCCAGCGCTATATCCTGGCTAAGCCACGGGCCCTGCAAAACCCTTCAAATAATTCTATCATTTAAAGGTTCGTACATTACCCGGATATATTACCGCGGTCAAAAGACCTATCCGATACCCGATCGGACCTACTTTCACATAATATGCAATGTATCGGAAGACCGAAAAAAAGGGGCCGTGACGGTCCCGTTGCCTCAGAAGAGGCAGTAAAGGACCGAACGGACGATCTGTTCGGTGTTTCTGTAATCCTGAATGTAATCGTAGAGGGTTTTTCCGCCTGCGATGATGAGCGCACCCTCGACGAGACAGACGCAGCCGAGAATGAAAAGCACGGGCCACAAATTCAGGATCTTCCCGATAAGCTGCGCGACCTTGACGAGAAAATGCAGTATCATGTAGGCCACGGCACCGGCAACGATCGTGAGGATTATCCTGGGTGCTCCGTGACTCAGAGACTCGAAGTCACCTGTCTGCTGACCTAGGTAAACGTATACGACGAGCATCACCACAATCGCGATGATGATCGCGAAATCGGTATCGCGGAACGGTCTGATCACCAACGCGAAACCGGCGATTATGATGAGAACCGAATCGAAGAAGGGCCAATGCGAATAGCTGGTGGCGGCAAATATGATCATGACGGCCCCCACGATGACGCCGAGCATCGTCGCGGCCTTGTAGTAACCGGAGTCCTTATCGGACCGATACAGATAAACCAGCAAAAAAGAGACCAGCCCGCCGACGATAAGCATGATCTCAGGTATTCCGACATCCATAACGGGGGATTCGCACGCTGGTATTAAAACTGATTTTTTCAAAAACAGATTGGAGAAATGGGGCTTCGGAGCCCCAATTGGAGGAAAAGAGCAGATTTCTGCTTAGAAATGTATATTCTTTCGAGATATATAAAGTATCGGATATACCATCCATCCAATAGATTGAAAATTAAGGATTTTCCATCCAACCATCAGAAAACATTGAAAAAACACACTTATGAAACGAAGCAGATCGCTTCGGAACCGATGCGTCCGAAATGCGGAAGGCCGGGTTTCGAAGAGGCCGTTTGGGAACCGTCAATCGAAAAACCCTTCTCCGACGGCGATGTCGAATTTGTTACAATGGCATTATTCCGACGGACCCCTTACAGTTGATTATATAATAAGGAAGGATTACCCAGTCCGGTAACATATGAACTTCACACTCTTAGCGGTGATCCTGGTCTATTTTTCAGTCATCATAGGTGTAGGATATTATTTTTTCAACAAATCCTCGGACAATTCGGAGTTCATCCTCGGCGGCCGTACGCTCAATCCATACGTTACGGCACTCTCGGCCCAAGCCTCTGACATGAGCAGCTGGCTCCTGATGGGCCTTCCCGGCGCCATTCTCATCGCCGGTCTCGGCGAGATCTGGCTCGGTATCGGTCTCGCCATCGGCACATACTTTGCCTGGCTTCTGGTCGCCAAAAGACTCAGGGTATACACGGAAGTGTCGAACAACTCGCTGACCCTTTCCTCTTTCTTCTCGAACCGCTTCCGTGACGAAAAGGGATATCTCAGAGACATCAGCGCGATCATCATCCTCGTGTTCTTCACGATCTATATCGCATCCGGCCTCGTCGGAGCGGGCAAGGTCTTCCACCTCGTATTCGAGGACGTCAGTAGCAATACCGCCATCGTCATTGCCACGGTCGTCATCGTCATCTACACTTTCCTCGGCGGTTTCAAGGCGGTCTGCTGGGCCGATTTCCTCCAGGGCATGCTGATGATCCTAGCACTTGTGATAGTCCCTATCGCCGCCATATGCACGCTCGGCGGTTGGGGCGGCGTCACCCATGTCTGGGACACTGTGACGTCTCTCGATACTTCCAACTTCACCGACCTTTTCTACAGCAGCGGCGACAAGATCAAGGTGCTCACCATCCTTTCCCTTCTCGCATGGGGCCTCGGTTATTTCGGAATGCCCCACATCATCATCAGGTACACCGCGATCAAACGCCCCAACGATCTCAAGATCGCCAGACGCGTGGCTATGATCTGGCTTATCATCTGTCTCGCGGCCACGACGTTGGTGGGACTGGTCGGAAGGGCGTGGCTGGACGGAGGATACGGACAGCTAATAGACGGCGACGCCGAAACGATCTTCATCGCCATGGCAGGAGGTCTTTTCGCCACCGTCATTGCGGGTGTGGTCTACTCTGCCATCCTCGCTGCGGTCATGAGCACCGCGGATTCGCAGCTCCTCGTCTCCTCCTCTGCGGTATCCAACGATCTTTACAAGAGGTTCGCCAAAAAGGGAAAGAACCTCTCGGATGCGCAGCTTATGTGGTTTTCCAGAGGCGTTGTGGCGGTGATCGCCGTCGTCGCCGCTTCGCTGGCACTCAGCGGCAACAATTCCATCATGAATCTGGTATCCAACGCCTGGGCAGGATTCGGCGCGGCATTCGGACCGCTAGTCATCTGCGCCCTGTATTACAAGAAGGCCAATTCCAAAGGCGCTCTCGCAGGTATGCTGACAGGTTTCCTCACGGTGATTTTCTGGAACACGTTCCTGGTGTCCAACGGGATCATCGGCAACGGAAAATACATGCTTTTCGACACCGGCGTCTACGAACTGATCCCCGGGTTCCTGCTTTCCCTGTTCCTTATCATCATCGTCAGCCATCTGACCGGCGGTCCCGAGAAGGAAGTTCTCGATGAGTACGCCACTTTCGAAGAGGAAATGAGAAAGCTGTCCGAATGATCCCTTCACCGGAGAACGTTTCCCTTTCGATCATATGACCCAGGTATCGGTAAAGGACCTGCGGGGCCGACGGGCCCCCGCAGGAAAAACTGTATGCCGGACCATGCCGGCGGATGAAGTTTGCCCGGAACTCAGATCATCCTGAGGACGAGGTCCGAATATGCAACGGGGTCCTCGAGGGCCTGACCTGCCATAATGCAAGCCTGACCGTACATGACCCTGACGATGTCGGCCGCACGTTCCTTGTCCGAACCGAATGCCTCCTGAAGCGACTTGAACGCTTCGGAGTCCGCATTGAGTTCGAGAACCCTCTCGGCCTTGAGTCCGGGACCTGCCGCCCCGGGCATCTCTCTGAAATATTTCTCCATTTCGAAAGTGATGCCGCCCTGGGTGCTGAGCAGGACCGCGTGGTTCTTCAGCTTGTGCGAGATCTTGACGGCCTTGACGTTTTCGCCGAGGGTCTCCTTGGCGAAATCGATGAGGTCCTTGTACTCCTCGTCCTTCTTCTCGGCTTCCTTCTTCTCGTCCTCGGTCTCGAGACCCAGATCGTCGGAGGTGACGTTGCAGAAGTCCTTCTCCTTATAGTTCCGGAGGATGTTGGTGACGAAGGTATCGATCTCGTCGGTGAAGACAAGTACATCGTAACCCTTGTCGAGGACGGGCTCGACCTGAGGCAGGTTCTTGGCGTGAGCGGAGGTTTCCGCGGTGACGAAGTAGATCTTCTTCTGTTCCTCGGGCATCGCATCGACGTACTGGGCGAGAGATATCTCCTTGTCGAGTTTGGCGGAAACGAACATCACCAGATCTTTCAGAAGGTCCGCCTGCGCACCGTATTGGTCGACGACACCGTATTTTATCTGCTTTCCGAAGCTGGCATAGAATGTGGCGTATTTGTCGGGTTCGTCCTTCATCAGACGCTCCAGATCGGCCTTGATCTTCTTGGTGAGGTTGCTGCCGACCGATTTCAGCTGACGGTCGTGCTGCAGAACCTCACGGGAGATGTTGAGCGAGAAATCCGGGGAATCAACGACACCGCGCACGAACCTGAAACAGTAGGGAAGCAGGTCCGCACAGTTCTCCATTATCAGGACGCCGTTGCTGTAGAGCTGCAGTCCGGGCTGGAAATCGCGGGAATAGAAATCATACGGTGCTTTGGAAGGGATGAAGAGCATGGCCTTGTAGGTGACGTTACCTTCGACGTTCACCCTCACGACGGAAACGGGGTCCTCGAAGTCGTGGAACTTCTCCTTGTAGAACTCGATGCATTTCGCCTCATCTACTTCGGACTTGGATTTCTGCCAGATGGGTACCATGCTGTTGACGACCTTGTCCACCTTGGTGGTCACGTAGTCCTTTTTGGGCTCGCCCTTCTCGTCCTTCTCTCCGGTCTCCTTCCACTCGTGTTCCTCGAGGGTCATGTGGATAGGCCAGCGGATGTAATCGGAATATTTCTCGACGAGTTCCTTGAGGGTCTCGGTGTCGAGATACTCGGAATAGTCCTCGCCCTCGGCATCCTCTTTGACATGCATGATGATGTCGGTACCTGCGGACTCTTTCTCCGCGGGTTTGATATCGTATCCGTCGATACCGGAGCTGATCCACTGGTTGCATTCGCCGGTCACGGCAGATTTGGAAACAACGGTGACCTTGTCGGCTATCATGAAGGCGGAATAGAATCCCACACCGAACTGCCCGATGGCCTGGCTGTCTGCATTTTCCTCAAGAGATTTCTTGAATTCCAGGGTTCCGCTGTGTGCGATATAGCCGAGGTTCTTCTCGAGCTCGTCGGCGGTCATTCCGATACCGTTGTCGGAAACGGTGATGATACGGGCGTCCTTGTCGCAGGAGACACAGATCTTCAGATCCTCCCTCGAAACTCCGAGAGACTGGTCGCTCAGCGCCCTGTAGTTCAGTTTGTCCAATGCATCGGACGCATTGGAAATGAGTTCCCTAAGGAAGATCTCCTTGTGAGTGTAGATCGAATTGATCATCATATCCAAGATGCGCTTGGATTCCGTTTTGAACTGTTTAACCATAATTTTCACACTCCTTATGGATTATATCAGGTAGACAGTGTTTAAACTTCTATATATACATATCTCAACCATAGGTTGTGAACGAAACACTATCCTTGAACGCAGAGATCTTTCGCAACGTGACCGGGAACGTACGCCCCGGCAGCCCCTGATTTTAAAAAAAAGACCCGGCAACCGGAGCTGCCGGGCAGGTTTAGGTAAGTTTCAGCTCCCCTCGTCCCGATCCAACGCATCCTCGTCGGCGCCGAACGTGGACTTCAGTATGACATGGGGGCTGTCCTCAAACGTCACAATCTCACAGTCTATCCCGTAGATCCTGCGGACGACATCCTCCGTGATTACCTCGTCCGGCGTCCCGACGCAGTCGACGACCCCCGGAGGGGCCATGACAATGATCCGATGCGCGTACCTGGCGGCGATGTTCAGATCGTGGCAGATCATGATCACGGTGATGCCGCTGCGTACGGACAGGTCCCTCAGCATCTCCGCGACGTAGACCTGGTGCTTCACATCCAGATTCGCGGTCGGTTCGTCCAGGATCAGGGCCGGGGTCTCCTGGACCAGTCCCCTGGCCAGAGCGACCCTCTGATGCTGTCCCGCGGAGAGCTCGTTGAACCCGCGCATGGCCAGAGGCTCGAGGTCGAGCATGTCCATCGCCTTGTGGACGATGTTCAGGTCGTTCGCGGTGGTGCGCCACTTCTGCTTGTTGTGCCTCCCGATCAGGATGGTGTCGATGACCGGCATCGAGAAGCAGTCGAAGGAGTTCGCGGGGACGAACGCAACGTAATCCGCAACCTCCCTGATGGTCATATCCCTGACGGACCGGCCGTCTATCGTGACTTCCCCCTCGGTGGGCTCCAGGATCTTGTTGATGCATTTCACCATGGTGGACTTCCCGACCCCGTTCGGTCCGATGATGCAGTACAGCCCCGGACCGTCCATGGTGACCGTCACGTCCTTCAGAACGGGCGTCGACGAGTTGTATCCGAACGATACGTGGTTCAAACATATCCTCGTCATCCGGTCATCCCCATACCTTGCTGTCCTTCCTCATCAGCAGCCACAGGAACACGGGGCCCCCGATGAAGGCCATAACCACTCCGACCTGCAATACCACAGGCGAGAGGATCGCCCTTCCCAAGAGGTCCGCGGTGACCAGCAGCGCCGAACCCGCCAGAGCCGACGCGGGGATCAGGTATCTGTTGTCGGCGCCGATGAAGATCCTCACGATGTGCGGGGTCACCAGCCCGACGAATCCGATAAGTCCGGTGAAGCTGACGACCGCGGCCGCGATCAGGGCGACGATGGTCAGGAGTATGATCCTCATGGTGGAGGCATCCACTCCCAGGGCCCTCGCGGTCTCGTCCCCGGTCGCGAGGACGTTCAGCTTCCTGGACAGGAGCTGAACCGCGATGATCCCCGCCAGGACCACGACGATCATTATCGGGACCTCGTTCCAGGACGTACCCGCCAGAGTACCGACCTGCCACTGGTAGACCTCCGCCAGGGTGGATTCGTCCGCCCAGAGCATCAGGACCGTCGTGAAGGCGTTGAAGACGTACATGATCGCGATCCCGGCCATGATCATCATCGTCGGCGACGCGTTCTTCATCTTCGAGGCGGCTATGATCATCGCCGTGGGGATCAGCGCGAACAGGAATGCGTTCACGACGATGGCGTGTGATCCCGATGCGACGGTCATCCCCAGGGTCATGGCGAGCGTGGCACCGAACGATGCCCCCGACGAAACACCCGTGGTGTACGAATCCGCCAGGGGGTTCATCAGGGTGCTCTGCATCACGGCACCGGCCACGGCCAGTCCCGCACCGGCCACGATGCCCACCACGATGCGGGGCATACGCAGGTTCACGATGATATGGTCCTTCGTCGTGTGGACGATGTTCCCGTTGATGTGGTCCCAGATTATCTGATACGATTCCAGGAAGCCTATGTTGTATGTTCCGTACGTTACGGCGAGCCCCATGACCAAGACGGTGACCGCGATGCAGAGGGCCATGAAGACCCACTTGCGGACCACATACTTCCTGTAATCCCTGAAGCTCTCCTCCTGCTGTTCCGTGCCCGTATCGTCGCGCAGCCACCGCGTGACCTTGCGGCTGACGATTCTGCTGATGCGCGGATCCGCTTCGCAATCATCCATCGGATTCACCATGTGGAAAAGTCCGTCGCCGGATTATGAAAATGTGCGGTCCCGGAGAAACCGGGGCCGCGTTCGGATCAGGCTTTCAGACGGTACAGATACGTGTACCCGGAAGTCTTCACGTCGATGTGGTTGATCAGGGTCTTGTCCATGCACTGCTGAAGCATCTGCCATCCGGCCTCCTCATCGAAGGAACCGGGCCAGAGGTACGATGCCAGCAGGTTGAGCTGACTCACGCCTATCGCAGTACCCATTACCGCGAAGTAAGAGCCGAACACCATGCCGTTCTTGTACGCCCTGCTCTCGGACAGGTATGCAGCCCTCTCCGCGAACACCGCCTCGGCTTCCTCGGCCGTCTTCGCGGTGTTCCCGGACACGACGATGAATATCACATCTGGGTCCCACTGCAGGACGGTCTCGATGTCCACCTGATAGTAGTTTCCTTGGGTGTGGTCCGCGACATCCTCCATCGGAAGATGGCTGTAGACCATCCAAGTATCCCCGGCGCACGAGCCGTTGCTCCCGATGGTGTCGATGTACGTCGTCGCGGCGTTGTTGGTGTTGTAGCAGACGACGTAGGACATTTTCTGGAGCTCGCTGGACGATTTCTCGACCTGGTCCTTGATGTCGTCGTAGTACTTGACATAGTCCCTGGCCTCGTCCGCGCAGTCCAGGAGGACGCCCATGGTCATGATCTTGGCGACCACGTCGGGTCCGTCTGCGGCGACGAAGGCCGAGGTGTAGAGGAGGATGTAGTCGTACTCTCCGGGGACCTCGTGCATCTTATCGTAGACGCCCTGGTAGACCCCTCCGAGGGCCACGGAGCATCCCGCGGTCATGATGTTCTCGACCGTGGTGTCGATGTCTCCGGAACTGTAATTTCCGATGTCGGTCAGCTTGCTGACGCCGGGGTAGATGGACTCGTCCATCGTGCGCAGACTGCTGTCGGCCGCGGTGATCTTGTCGTAGAACCCGAGCATCTGCCCGGCGATGAGCCCGTGGTATCCTCCGCTGGAGGATCCGACGACAGCAATCTTCCTGTCGCCGAGGGGGTAGTTGAAGTAGGATGTGTTGCCGTAGTGGTCGATGTAGTACATCTTGCCCTTACCGCCGTTCAGGAAGTTCTGCAGGTATGCGACATCCTCCTGGGTGACCTTGCCGTCGTTGTTGGCGTCGGCGAAGGGGTATTTCTCTGAGTCCCAGGTTCCCGAGTCGACTATCTGCTGGATCAGTTTGACATCGGCCTCGTCGTAGTAGTCGTCATTGTCTGCGTTGCCGTAGACCAGGAGCCTTCCGGATCCCAGGCTGCTCTTCTTGTTATCGTTCTTATCGTTCTTATCGTCCTTGATAAGAAAGACGGCCATGCAGGCGATAACGAGAATCGCAACCACCGCTACAATAACAATCTTCGTAGTTCTTGCGTCCATATTTAACACTTGGATGTTTTATCCGACTGTCAAATCGAAGAATTGTATATAAAATTTCGTAACGGTCCCTATTTTTTGAAACAAATTGATTTCACAGCAAAAGACGTGCAAGAGAAAAAGAACGAACTTCACGGATGCTAGCTGCATGAACTTTTGTGAGAACGCCTACCGGGTGGCGGGGATTACGCCGATTCGTGCTCACCCCGTACGCTTCTGAGAACGTTTATCAATCTGTGACGGATTCATAGTAGTATGAAACAGATAAGTCTCGGAGGGCTGTCGTTCGCGGATATCCGTGCCAAGGACAAGTACTATGTCGACAAGTCGCTCCTGATCAGGGACATCCTGGACGGGGATTCCGACGGCGTTTATCTGTTCGCCCGCCCGCGGAGATTCGGGAAGACCATGAACCTCTCCATGCTGGATGCTTTTTTCAACATCCAATACAAGGGCA
>CAVIXW010000056.1:0-11861 GCA_963646785.1 Acutalibacteraceae bacterium | reverse complement strand
CCCGCTAGTGGTCCCTATGGGGGGTTGGCGGTAATGCGCCTAAAGGGGGTTCGAATCCTCTAGTGGCCCCCAAAAGTGTCGTAAACGATAAAGTGGACCCGCAAGGGTCTAGGGATCTAGGATCTTAGGATCTAGGGATCTAGGAGAAGGTCGGCAGCAATGCCTAGGTGGGTTCGAATCCCGCTAAAGAGGCTTTACCTATATCGCGCCTAACAGGGGCTTCGATCGAGAGTGAGAAGTCTGTGGGACCGTAAGGTCAACTGTGCCGTGTAAGCCAGGTAACACTGGCCCTTTGTGGCCTGGGGGGTAACACCCCCAAATTTTGATCTGTTTTGTTATGTGTTTCGGGTTTCGGCTTTTTATTCCGACTTTTCCGATAGATAACCAGTCGTTGCAATAATATTATATAGAAGAACAAAGTAACTGGATTCATAAAATAAGGAGATTTTCCTATGTACGGAAACGGAAATCAGCCAATTATCGTGTTCAAAGAGGGAACTCAGAGAGCCAAGGACAAAGAAGCCCAGTTTAACAACATCGACGCCGCAAAAGCGGTTGCCGAGTCTGTAAGATCTACTCTTGGACCCAAGGGAATGGACAAGATGATGGTCAACTCCATCGGAGATGTCGTTATCACCAACGACGGAGTCACCATCCTGAAAGAGATCGATGTCCAGCACCCTGCCGCCAAGATGGTTGTCGAGGTCGCCAAGACCCAGGATACCGAGTGCGGTGACGGTACCACCACTTCCGTCATCCTTGCGGGCGAACTCCTCAAACAATCCGAGGAACTCATCAACGCCAACGTTCACCCCACCGTAATCACTTCCGGATACAATATGGCGGCCGCTGAAGCCACCAAGATCCTCAACGATATCGCCATCGATGCTACCAACAACACCACTCTCGGCATCATTGCCGACACATCCCTTACCGGAAAAGCTGTCGGAGAGGAATCCGACAAGAAGTACCTTTCCGACCTCATCGTCAAATCCGCCAAATTCGTCGCTGACGATAAAGGTCGCGTCGACGTGAAGAATATCAGGATCTCCAAGAAGGTCGGAGGAGTCATCGGCGACACCTATCTTGTTCAGGGAGTCGTCATCGACAAAGAGCTCGTTCATTCCAGGATGCCCAAGAAGATCGAGAAAGCCAAGATCGCTATTTTCAACTGCGGACTCGAGGTCAAAAAGACCGAGATCGACGCACAGATTCAGATCACCGACCCGACTCGCATGAACGATTTCCTCGCAGAAGAGGAAGAGAGCATGAAGGCTATGGTCGAGAAGATCAAATCTGCGGGTGCCAACGTCGTCTACACCTCCAAAGCCATGGACGAACTCATCCAGCACTACCTCTCCAAAGCCGGCATCATGGGATACAGGAGGCTTAAGGAGTCCGATCTCGAAGCCATTGCCAAAGCTACCGGCGCGACCATCGTCGGAAACGTCAACGAGCTTACCTCGAAAGATCTTGGACGTGCAGAACTTGTCGAAGAGAAACTCGTCGGCGAGGACGGAATGTCCTTCATTACCGGTTGCAAGAACCCCAAGGCCGTCACCATTTTCATCCGTGGCGGAACCGAGCATGTGATCGAAGAGGTCGAGAGGGCCATCAACGATGCAGTCAGGACCGTCGGTATCACTCTCGAAGACGGAAAGGTGGTCGCAGGTGCAGGTGCACCCGAGATCGAACTCGGACTCAGGCTTTCCAAATACGCCGCATCCGTCGGCGGAAGGGAACAACTCGCTATCGAGAAGTTTGCAAAGGCTATGGAGATCATACCCTGGACACTTGCCGAGAATGCCGGTCTCGATCCCATCGACGTGATCATCAAGCTCAAACATGCACACAGCGGAAAGAACGGTTGCTACATGGGTATCAACCTCGACACCGGTGAAGCCGAGAACATGAAAACCGCAAAAGTCCTCGAACCCCTCAGGGTCAAGACCCAGGCAGTGAGTTCTGCTACCGAGGTCGCCAACATGATCCTCAGGATCGACGACGTTATTGCAGCCAGGCGCTCCAACCCCGTTCCCCCACAGGGACAGGGCGGAATGCCTCCGATGTGATCTCGATCCGATAAAACTCTCCCGGGGCTTCGGCCCCTATTCTTTTTGACATCTCACCGTGACCGGGCCGGAACCCGGCGATGACAATGGGCATATCCCGACCTTAGTTTTATTTAATCAGAGTCTGATGTGGGGGTCGGATGGGATGAGATGCGCGTTGCGATCTACGTGAGGGTCTCCACAGAAGATCAGGCGAAAGAAGGATACTCGCTCGATGCACAGGAGAGGAGACTCAAATCATATTGCAGTCTGCGTAGCGGCTGGGAGATAACGGAGACCTATCGTGACGAAGGTTTCTCGGGTAGGTCCATACATCGTCCGGAATACGGTCGGATGATGAGTGAAATGGATCGTTGGGACATCGTCTTGGTCATGAAGATGGACCGTATCCATAGGAACAGCGTCAATTTTACCGAGATGATGGATCATCTTCGTAAGAACGGCAAGGATTTTTACTCCATGATGGAGAAGTTCGATACCACCACCGCAATGGGGAGGTTCGTCATGGATATCATGCAGAGGATGGCTCAGCTCGAATCCGAACAGATCGGCGAGAGGGTGAAATTCGCCATGGAGGAAAAAGCCAAAAGCGGAGACGGCCCCATGGGGTCAGGCGAACCGTACGGCTATCGCTATGCCAACGGAACTTTGGTACCGATCGAAGCCGAGGCGGTCGTGGTCGAAAGGATCTTCGACCTTTATTCATCCGGCCACACGATGGAAAACATTGCGATCACTTTGACAAATTCCAATATCCCTTCGAAGACCGGTGTCGGGTGGTCCCGTCAGTCGATATGTAAGATCCTTCACAATCCGCTATATGCGGGATATCTTCGCTGGGATGGTATCGTCCGTAAGAGTCGGACGCCTGCGATCATTCCTGAAAGTCTTTTTATTTCAGTGAACGGTCCGATAAAGGATGAACGTTCATGCTGAAGGCCGCCATCTACACAAGGGTATCCACGGACGAACAGGCAATGGAGGGTTATTCCCTCGATGCCCAGGAAGAGAAGCTTCTGATGTACTGTACGGATATCGTCGAGGATCTTTCGGTTTACAGGATCTACCGCGATGACGGATATTCCGGAAGGAACATCAGGCGCCCCGGATATCAGCAGATGATGAGCGAGATCGACGAATGGGACCTCATTCTCGTCCTGAAGATGGACCGTATTCACAGGAACACCCGTAATTTTATGCTGAT
Source organism: Acutalibacteraceae bacterium (assembly GCA_963646785.1). Lineage (GTDB taxonomy): Archaea > Thermoplasmatota > Thermoplasmata > Methanomassiliicoccales > Methanomethylophilaceae > Methanomethylophilus. The sequence continues at coordinate 8,585 of CAVIXW010000056.1, read as the reverse complement.
GATGGACGAACTTGCTCGGAAGCATAAGGAGTTCCGTTCCGCGACCGAGGACCTTGATACCACCACCGCCATGGGGAGATTCGTCGTCAGCATGATCCAGAACATCGCGCAATTGGAATCCGAGCAGATCGGCGAAAGGACCAAGATCGGAATGAAAGAGAAAGCCCAGACCCTGTCCAACTCGGTTCACGAGAACCGTACAATGGGGTTCAATCCTCCTTTCGGATACACTCTGGACAACGGTCTTCTGCGCAGTGTCTCCGAGGAACTCGACATCATAAAGAGGGTCTACCGCGAATTCGCCGACGGTGCCTCGCTGTATCGGATAAGCGAATCCCTGAACCGTGACGGGTACCGTACCCGTCGGGGAGGACGGTGGAACAAGGATAATCTGTCGACGATCATCCATAATCCCGTATATGCTGGTTTTCTCCGTTGGGACGGGGTGTTGGTCCGTCATTATGCCACGACTGTCATAAACCCGATTGAATACAACGAGGTTCAACGCAAAGCCGCCTCGCGTTCAAAGAATCCTTCAAGGCGGAAAACCGAACTGATTCCAGATAGCGATTCGCAGGAGGGCGTGGATGATTTCGCCGATGTTCAAAAATCGATAAATACGGTCTGAACATCATACATCTATGAGCAAAGCAAAAAAGTTGAAACTGCAAGCCTATTTCATGGTAGGAATAATGGTTCTTGTCGTCTTTGTGGTTGCAGCTTCTTACCTCGCATCTTTATGATGCATCCGGGGCCCAAGGGCCCCGGTAAAAGATTCATTCCTTGTTCTTTTCTTCTTTCTTTTCTTCCTTCTTCTTTACCTTTTCTTCGCGCTTCTTCTCTTTCACTTCGGCAGCTCTTGCCTTGGCGTCGGCGCGCCTGTCGTCGCGCTCCTTCTGAGCTTTGTCGATCATTTCCTGTTTCTCGGCCTCGAGCTTCTCGATCTCGTCTTTGGCGTTCTGAACAGCTTTGAAAAGCTCCTCTACAGAGTTGGTTATGGTGTCCCTTCCGTTGCAGTACTCCTCGAACATGAGTTCGCCTGCCTTCTTGTTCGAGTCATCGATGATCTTCTTCTGTTCGTTGATGCGGGCGTTGAAACCTGATTCGTCAGCGCTTTGGCTGAGACGGCTTCCTGCATTGCTGATCCCGACTTTGAGTTTGTCTCCAATACCCATATTGAAACCTCGGATAGGAATCGGAACAGGGATTAAAACAATTTTCGGCACCGGAATCAATGTGTCTTTGCGGATACGCCTCCGATATCGGCCGAACTTCTTTTGTACCGTGCCTTTCGCCCGTTCCGAAAACATCTTCAAACAGGGTATGTCAAATGTAAAATTTTCTAATAACTCGTCTATTTTGATTCAAATATAAGATTATCCCATTCGAATTTATATATCAAAAGTATATTTTAGGGCTCACAACAGAAATTTGTTATTTACTGGTCCTAGACTGATTCTTATGTACAGTAGCAGATTTTCAAAACAGACACTTCATTTGGCCTTCGCCCCATCCATTACGTTATCAATACTGGGCGCCATAATTGATATTATTGCTGCTGTATTTGTTCAGGCCGCACATGCGGGAAGCGAATCCCCTGCCGCCGTTCTCGATACGAACGGTGGTTCGGAGAATCCTTCGGAGTCGGTTCCGTACACAGTATCTATTGGAAGCAATGTCATTCCGCATGTTTTTGAAAGCAATGTTTCCGACGGAAAGATCTTTGCGGGATGGTCGCAGACCACCGGTTGTTCGAACCGGATCCATGGAGTAAAATACGGAAATGGGGCCGTTTTCACGGCGATATCCGTCACTGCCCATGCAGCAGGTGCCGCGATCATTCTTTACCCGACCCGGATTCCAAGATCGGCATCTCCCGCGGGAGGCGAATTATATGTACAATCCATCCCCCCGACCGTTGAAGATGCCGTAGCGGACTTCAGACCGCTTCGCGATCCGACCGAATGTTCTTTTCCAGGTCAGGTCCGTTCCGTGTCGGAAACATATCATATTTCTGTTTGTGGGGGCGTTTGCGCCGTCACTTCGCCTGAGATGTTCTCCGGAGTGGGAAATCCGTGGACCGTTATCTCCGTGTTTTATCCGATCGGGACCGAAGTCGGCCCGTCCGGAGGTAACGAGGTCCTTGCGAAGTGGGTATCGGTTCCGGCATCCGTCCCCGGAGTTACCTCTGTGTGATAAAATGCATGGAAAAATAGTAGCAATGTTAACCGTAGCTGCCGCCGTATTGGCCGGCTGTGCTTGTATGTCGAATTCCTCGGAAGCAACCGAACAGATCCAGGACGGGGCTTCGGCCCATCCGTACCTCAAGACCGTTTCAATATCCATCGGTCAGACAAAGATCGTCTATATTCCGGTCAATTTGGCCGCCTTAGAGTTTGTTCAGAAAGGAGACGGGTATTGTATCGACTACGGTGTCGGTCAGTTCAAACATCAGATCGACGGAAGATTGGCCGCAGACAATGGAAGAATTCCGACATGGCCGACATCCGAAACCGCGTTGGATACCGAACACCTTACCATTAACCCGATTCGGTTGGATTCCAACGGAAATTTCGGATTCGCAATAACACTAAACTCTTCGGGCGGCACGGAATGCGTGGTCGATGTATGTTTAAATGTGATTTCCGGGTCCGTTTTTCAATGTATCAGTTATAAAATCAAAGTTGTCGAACAGGCTGCAGAATCATATGGGTCAGCTTTCCCGGATGTTGCGATAAACGGCAACGACCCGTCCCCAACAGAGGGAACGCCGAAGGTTGGCGGAAGCGAAGTTCCCGACGTCGGCGGATATGTTTCCTGTGCTGTCGGACCAAACTCGGGCACTACGGCCGATGACGATCCTTCCACCAAAGTGCTTGCGGATTCCGGCGATTCCCAACGGACGAACGGAAAACCGATCACATTAAAGGTTGCCATTACCGACACCGAAAGCAAATCCGCCGTGGTCGTCGATGCCGTGATCGATCACGTTTCTTCGTTGAAGTTCGATATCGTCGGCGGCTCAGACCGGGTCGGAGACGGTAATTCCCCGGAGGTGAAAATTTCCGTCACTTCGGGAACTGCATTGACCATAGAAGTAACGGACGGGGCGGAAGTATCCGTTGCATACGCCGGCGGGAACTCCGATGTCATGACAGCCAAGATCCTGTCCAAAACGTCCGCCGATAAACTGATACCCGGCATTCACGGCAACTGTATGGATATGCATGTCCCCGCCGAACCGGGAATTTCCGATGAAAAGGCGACCGACAAGATCATCGGTCCGTCTACCGTTCCGAACAGCATACATGTCAGATGCGCACCGCTGTCCGGGTGATCGAATGAGATTCATACTATTGGCCCTGCCGATCACGTTCGTCATGACCCTCGCACTGCTGCCGTCAAGTAGCACCAGCGCGGCCGATGAGGAATACTGGTGCTATGGCGACAATGTCTCCCTGGAATACGAGGGGGAGGCGGAAACGGTCAAGTGGAGGGTAAATCTTCCCTGCGGCCAGGTGCTGCAGGAAGAAGAAGGCAGCCTGCTGTCGATCGATGCGTCCAAATACGAGGAACTGCTGGTGACGCAGACCGTCGGGACCGACAGGGGATCTTCGACACAGACCGTCAGGATCCATCCTCTTCATAAGAATTATCTGAACCTCACCGTCAATTTCTTCGACGAAGACAAACTCCATTCTTCCAGGGTCATCGATTCCACTACGGTCTGCAGGAACAACGTGTTTCTGGAACTGCCCGAAAATCCGATAAGGGAGGGCAAAAAGTTCGGCGGTTGGCTCAATGAGAATGATTCGCCGTTCACCGCCGAAGAACCGATCACCGAGGATCTCAACGTCCATGCCAAATGGCTCAACTCGTGCTCCGTGGTCCTGATCTCCAGGGGGCTGGTCCAATCGAGTTTCGTTGCCTTCGAGGAGGATCGCCTCTATCTCCCCGAAATGGAGTCCGAGGACGGATGCGAATTCAGGGGGTGGAGTACCGACGGGAACTCCTTTGTGGAGTTCGATCCCGACCAGCCCATAACCGGCGATATGGTGCTGTATGCCTCCTGGTCGGAAGACCAGCGCCCTTTGAACCATTCGGATAAGGCAAGCATCGCGATCTTGCTGCCGGCCCTCGTTCTTCTGTCTATATTGGTGTACGCACGCATCCACCGCAACAGCATAAGGATGATGTCCGGAACCTACAGGCACCGTTGAACAGGTGACGCATACGACCGGTCTGGACGATCCCCGTTCCGTCCGGGCCGGTACTTCGTGCACATCCCCTATGTTTTTGCGGAACTGCTTTTAGATAGTATGTACATAATCGGTCATGAAGGTCGAGAGTCCTGCGTTCGCCAACGGGAAGATAGCAGACAGGTACGGTGCCAAGAGCGGCGTGTTCGTGGGTGCGATGTCACCGATCTCCTTCCCCTTCGAGATAACCGATGTCCCCGAAGGTACCGTCTCATTCGCAGCCGTTTTCGACGATCCCGACGTCAAACAGCTGAAGGGTTTCGTATGGCACCATTGGCTGATCTCGGGACTTAAGAAGACCAGTCTCCCCGAAGACGCATCCCGTAACGACGGCTCTCTGGTTCAGGGCGTTACGACCTGGTTCCATCAGAACAGGGCCGAACGTTCGGAAGCAAGCTTCTACGGCGGACCCAATCCTCCGGACGGGCCCCACCGTTATGTTTTCACGGTCTACGCCCTCGATACGGACCCCGGACTCAAGAGCGGATTCGATTACGGCGACCTCATGGATGCCATTGCCGGACACGTACTCGATACCGCCGAGATATCCGGGATCTACGCCCCCGTCACGGAAAATGACCGTCCTGCCGGTACTCCCGGCAATCTCAAGATCGCCATCCCCTACGAGAACGGGATGATCGCACAGCATTTCGGAAGGGCGGAGTGCTTCAAGGTTTACGAGATCTACGACAGCGAGATAATCGCCACCAACATCATCAGTTGCGAAGGCGCCACCCACTCCGCGGTCTCGTTGGTGCTGCTGTCTACCGGCGCAAAGGTCCTCATATGCGGCGGACTCGGCGAAGGTGCCTGCCACAGGGTGCGGTCGATGGGTATGAAACTGATCTCCGGCATCAACGGAAGCGCAGACGATGCCGTTCGCGACTATATTGTGGGGAAGATCGCCGAATCCGATGCTGGGGTTCATAAAAGCCCAGGTATGATCGATAGCTGATCGTTTGTGATAGCAATTACAGGTTCCGCGGAGCCGGGCAGAATCTCGGAAGGATCGGTCCGCAGGGCATGCGGGGGGAGAGGAGATTGTGGCGGATGATTTCCTGCTCAGAACGTCGCGGCCATCCAGTCTAACGATGGCCGGAAACCCGTTGTCCGCGTTAAGCCGACCGTGACAAACAGTTCGATGCGCGCATCCTTTCCGGATGTCAGAACCCCAGGCGTTCCAGATACATCCCCAGCTTCCATACCATATAGAGCGGCACGAACGAGTACCCTTCTCTGCGGATGCGCGTGTTCCTGTTCGATATGACCAAAATTTCCTTCGGGGAATATTTTCCGCAGTACGTCTCGAGGGACCTTATCCTGCCGACCTCTCCCGATTTGACCTCCACGGGGATGACAGTCATGCCCCGTATGAGCTGGAAATCGATCTCCGCATCTCCCTTCGGGTTGGTCCAGAAGTAGGTGTCCCCCTCCAGATCCAGTGATGATGACATCTGCGCGAGGACGTAATTCTCGGCTACGGCTCCGCGGATCTTCGATGTGCTGTCGTCCTTGGATACGAGTATCCGACGATCGATTCCCGCCATGCACGTGAGAAGTCCCGTGTCGGGTAGGTAGAGCTTGTAGTATATCCCTCCGCGGGGGTTAGGCGGTACGGAATCGTCGTTGATCTCCCACGTGCGCCTGAGGAAATCCGCATCCAGCAGCCACTGGATAGGGTCGGCCAGGGTCTTGGTGGTGCCGCCCGCCTTCTTGAGGTTGAACCTGTTGCCCGCTTCCGCCACCTGATAGGCGGCGGAGTCCCAAAGTGCGGATATCCTCTGATAGTTCTCTCCGCTGTATTTGCCCATATCTTCCTTGAACGAGCGGACGATGTCCCTCTGGACCTTTCTGACAGCATCCATGTCGCCCGTATCTATCCACGTCTGTACCGCTTCCGGCATCCCGCCGACGGTCAGATAATCGACGTATAGGTCGTTCAGTCCCGACATCATCCATTCGGGGAGGGCCTCCTCGGCAGAGATGTCGTTCAATAATCCGAAGTAATCCTCTCCTTTCACGGCGAGGACGAACTCGCCGAAATCCATAGGCCACATCCTGATGAAACTCACCTCGCCGACCGGGAAGGAAGATCTCCATTCCGCCCTGTCCTTCCTCCCGCGTTCCGCCAGAGCCAGCCCGGGGAGAGATTCGGCGCATACTATGTGATGGTCGGACAGTTCCTCGCCCAGATATTTCAGAGACGTCAGCGCGGCATAGCAGTGTTGGATCTCGTCGAAGATGATCAGCGTGTCCGCAGTTATCTTCTTCCCTCTGAATGCGGACAGCTCCTTCATTATGCGTTTCGAATCCGAATCGCGGAACACGTCCGCGAGCTGGGGATTCCTTTCGAAATCGAAACGTACGTAATCTTCGAAATGTTTCTTTCCGAATTCCGTGAGAATGAACGTCTTGCCGCACTGGCGTATTCCCAGCAGTATGAGCGGTCTGTGCTTGGCGGATTCCTTCCAGGACAGGAGCTTCTCTTCGACGGACCTTCTCATCATGTATACAGCACGGTCATTTATGTATTTAATCTATTTTTAGGGGGGTAAAAAGTAGATAAATTTCTATTTTTTAGGGGGTTGAATCAATTACCCTATGTAAGGAACTGCACATACATACTAATGACTAATAAGATCTAATGATCTGCCGATCATTCAATCAATCCCTAAATCGAGAAACTCCGAAAACAGATTATTCCCGCGATCCCGGGTGTCTCCCGTGTCCACCGCATCGGGAAGCCCCCATAATGTGAAGATCTCCCACGCATCGTACATCATACCAGGGATAGGAGTCCATAATGTCGGCTCCGAATTTGGATCGGACCCGGAAAAATAGTATTTCTCCCATTCCCCGGCTGTGAGAAGGGGCCATTCCCGCGAATCGTAACATTCCTTCGCGATACGGAATACACTTTGTTCAGGGTTTCAAGCCCCGTATCCGATTCGAAGATTACCTCAGGATATGTGTGCACGTACACCATGTCCGTCATACTGTCGAGTCTTGACTTCTCGATGTTGCATACCGAATCGCCGCCGCGGATCTGATAGAATCTGCCGTTGAGTTCAGTAGTGTGCGGGCGTACCAGGACGGGAATCGGATAACGGAACGTCTTTTTTCTGATGTACTCTTTTCTTTTCCAGCCGTACCAGTTCTCCATATATGTCCTGATCTTGTTCTGGAGTTTGGGATCCCGGCAGTTGGATATCACGAGTTCCCCGTCCTGGGTGTAATAGACCTTGATCCTGTCGTCTCCTGCTCTGTGGCGGCGGTCAGGTACGAATCCGTAGTAGGCTTCGGCATCTTCGGGGAATTTCCGTATCCACCTGTCCGTGAAATAGTAGTTCCTGCCGTCGCGGTACCACGGGGTGAGATCGTCCATTATCACGGTGAGATCCACTTTCATCGGATTTCGACAGTTATCGGTGTTTATAACGGTTCAGTCATCGATCCGGAGGTGTTTGACCCTCGACGAAAACGTTCTTCCTGTGCCAATCGAGGAATTCCTGCGAGGGCTTGAACCGTTCCACTTCGGGGACGATGATCTTCCCTTCATAGGGGTAATAGAACCGTTCCAGCACGTCCTCGCTCTCCTTTTCCCTGAGCGAGGGCGACAATTCGAGTTTATACTGTTCATCTATGGTGAACATCCCCCTGTCGAATGACCTGTGATGCAGAATATCCATGCAGAGGCCGTTCCTCGGATCGAGTCTATCGGGGGAACCTTCGGGACATTCGCTCCAATTCTTGATGTGGCAGGCCTCGATGAGTCCCGGAGAATGTATTCCCGTTATACAACATCTGAAACCGTATGCTTCCAGTACGCGTGAACGGAATATCTCCTGATTCACGCGGACTTTGATCTCTTCGACGGCTGTCGTTCCTCCGATCCCGGAAAGGGATCCGATGGTATCGCCGAGATTCTTCCTGCCTTGGGATATGCGTTCGGCCGCACCTTCCGCAGCATCGGCCAGATCGGTAAATCCCGTAGCGTAGAATCTGTCCCAGACGTCGCGGTCGGTTTTGGAGAAGTGGGTCATTCCGGAGCCGCCGTACATGGGATCGAACGCTTTGAAGTTCTCCAGTTTCGCTTTGAGCGAACCCGGGGTACGCTCATATCCCGATTCGGTGAGGAAGGTACTCATCCTTACAATCTCCGGATTATTCTTGCGTATGTCCTTCCTTTCGATGGTGATATATAGGAGCAGAGCAAGTATGCTCTCATCCTCCGTGTACTTGGCCCTAGGCATCTCTGGTAGAATTATTTAGGTTCTTTATGGTTTGAAGGAGGTATGTCTTTACCCATGATTCCGAATTCGTCAT
>CAVIXW010000055.1:0-11881 GCA_963646785.1 Acutalibacteraceae bacterium | reverse complement strand
TACAAATTGTATATATTTGTACTATTTATATGTTGTTATTATTAGCAAAAGAAAATTTTCAAAGGGTCTGTTTCTGGTAATTTCGGCACAAAGATGTGGTGGTTTTGCAGAAAGTCTACGGAATTATGGGAAAAGGAGGGGGCGTTTCTGCACAGTTAGGCAGAAATCATCGGTTGATCTAGAATTTAGATAGTACAGCGGTTTGTGAATCTATTAGTCAAATCGATTAGCAATAGTTCATCATATGTTTCACGACATCGGTGCCATACAGATTCCCCGAGGTATTTCGGACGGGCCCCCCAGAGATTGTCGCCGTGACCTTCTTCCCGTCTGATTTCGAGTCCAAGCTACCCTTGGGCCAGCCCCAATCCAGACATCCTTCGGGATGATTGGACGCGTCTGATTCCCGGCGGTCTGAAAATCAGTCGATTCGGCCAAAAAGTGGTCGGGGGAGGATTCCGAAGGTGTCTGTATGGTGCCTTGTGACGGAAATCCATATTCTATCCCGAAATATGTTCCGTAAAATATCCCCTTCGCAGACCGCTCGCTTTCATCTAAAACCTAAATATTACCTTAGCAATGGATGGGTAAGTCGTGGACATATGTATGTTATATCCTTGATCGTCAAGAACGAGTTCGGTGTTATGCAGAGGGTTATGGGGGAATTCACCCGTAATAAGATCAATGTCGAGACCATCGTGGTAGGCAAATGCGAACAGGCAGGCAAATCCCGCATGGTCCTTTCTGTCATCGATGAGAACGAAGCTCGTCTTGCAATCGGCAGGTTACAGAAACTGCAGGATGTTTACGATGCAGAACTGGTCCACGAATCTGGACAGTCCGCTTACGCACTCATTTCGACATCCAACGGGAATGTGGGCGTGGTCGGCGGTTCGGATCAGGTCGAAGAGATCATTGCCCGTTCCGAACCGGACAGATATGTGAAAGCACTCAATGCGTTATAAACGGAGGTATTCTATGGGAGAAAAGTGTGAAAAGATTTGGTTTAACGGAAAAATTGTGAACTGGGACGATGCCAAGGTGCACGTTCTGGCTCATGCGTTGAACTACGGCACGGGTGTTTTCGAGGGCATCAGGGTATATCAGACCCCCAAAGGCGCCGCGATCTTCAGGCTCAAGGATCACGTTCGCAGACTTATCGACGGATGCAAACTCATGGGTTTCGAGATGAAATTCGGCGGCAAGCAGTACGATTTCGACAGTCTCTGTGAAGCAATCCGCGAAGCCGTCAGGGCGAACAAGAAAGTGGATTACGTGAAACCCTGTATCTTCCTCAGCGGGGAAGAGGTCGGACTCAATCCCGTCGGAGTGCCCGAAAGCATGGCGATCACCTGCATCTATATGGGTGCATATCTCGGTAAAGGTGCGGCATCTGCCGGAACCAAGCTTATAACCGCATCTTGGCAGAGGCCCGACTATCTGTGCGGACCGGCCGGTGCAAAGGTAAACGGTTCCTATGTCGCATCGTGTCTTGCGAAAAGAGAAGCCCTTCGCCAGGGTGCCGGCGAAGCACTTATGCTCAACAAGGAGGGCCGTCCCGCAGAATGTACCGGAGAGAACATCTTCTTCTACAAGTTCGGAAAGATCTTCACTCCCTCAACTTCCGAGGGAATTCTCCAGGGCGTTACCCGCAGCTCCATCATCACTATCGCCAAAGATCTCGGATACGAGGTTCTCGAAGAACCCATCACCAGGTTCCAGATCACCACTGCCGACGAAGTCTGGATGACCGGTACCGCCGCTGAGGTCGTGCCCGTAACGTCTCTTGACGGACGTCTCATCGGCAACGGGACCCCCGGCGAGGTTTCTGCCAAGATCCATGCCAAATTCCATGATATTGTCGAAGGCAAGGATCCGAAATACGATTCTTGGCTTGACTACGTCAACTGATCAAACACAAGCCCCGGCCTCCGGCCGGGGTTGATTCCGGTTGGGTGTGACAATCAACATCGGGCAGACCATTTACGATATTTTCGGAGAAGGGGGAGAGCTGGGACTCGTCTTCTGTATATTTCTGATATTCCTGCTTGACGCACTTCTCATACCGACATTACCCGAATTGTTTTTCGTTTTGGGGTTTATCGGCGGGGCCAATTACGGTCATCCGCTTCTTTTCGGTGTGGAATTACTGATCGCGGCAGTGATTGCCGAACAGATCGGTGTTTTTTCATTATATTACGTGGTGAAGCATTACAAAGACGCCGGTCGCGTACCCAAAAAGATCCAATATGCTTTGGATAAATACGCGAATTTCCTCGTTGTAAGCGACGAGAGACTTCTCCTTTTGAACCGTGTCGCCCCCATGCTGCCTTTTGCGGGCGCATTCATCGCAAATCAGGGGTGGAGCGTTCCCAGATCTTCAGCATACCTGATCGCCGGTTGTGTACTGAAGTTCGGAACGATCCTGCTTTTAAGTAATTTCTTCTATGAATTCTTCAAATCGGAACAATCCCAGATGTTCACGATATTGATGATCCTGATCGTCATCGGAATCAGTATCGCGTCTTCATTATTCTATAAGAAAAAGAAAGGTTTCGAATGACGCTTCTCATTCTGTCGCTTCGTTGTGTTTGAATACCAGGTATTTGCTGATGAAGTAATTGAGTGCGGTTTCGATGACCGTCACGGTTATCTTCGAAAGAAATCCGTCAACACCGAGAAGCTGCTGATCCAGTCCCAGGTTGTAAAGGATCGGGAATCCGACAATGGCTATGATGCCCGTAGCGATCCTGCCTATGGTAAACGATGCCGCCTCTTTTCCGACAGCCTTTGTCTCCATAGTCTTGCTGTTGAACACGTATAACTTGTTGACCACGAACGCGAATGTGACTCCGATGACCCAAGAAGCGGCATTGCTGATGGCAGGTGCGATTCCGATCAGGACGAGTGCCACGTAGGAAACCCACGTTACCAATACGTTGAGGCATCCAAAGAAGATGTAACGCATTGCTTCTCCGTGTTTTCCATAGAAGAGATTGTTGATCAGGTCATTGTTCATTGATTGCAACAATATATTATCGGACCTATTTAGCGTGAACGGCACTTTTGCAAACTATCGGACGTATAATATAGGGGTGTTCTAATTACCTCTCGAGATAATGTCTGGAACTTGCACGATCGTAATCCCTACATACAACGAGGAGAAAAATATCCAAGCTATGGCAAAAGCCATCAGGAGCGAATATCCGGATTATCGTGTATTGTTCATGGATGACAGGTCCACCGACAGGAGTCGGGAGCTCATCGAAGAATTGAATGATCCGCTGATCAAAATTTTCGTAAGAGAACCCGAGAAAAGAGGATTGGGGGCTTCCGTGATACAGGGCTTCGAAATCGCCGAGACCGACTATGCCATATGCATGGACTGCGATTTTCAGCATCCGATCTCCGCACTCAGAGAGATCTGTGCAAAACTCGATCAGGGAGCGGACCTCTGCGTGGGTTGCAGGAACAGCAGGATGTCCATGGGGTTCAAACGCGCCTTCGGTTCCGAGGCGGTCGAAGTATTCTGCAAATTCTTTTTTAAATTGCACGGCAAACAGACGACCAAAGACATGATGAGCGGATTGTTCGGGCTTCGCTGCGACGTATTCCGCCCCATGATCCAGAAGAATTGGGATAATTTCGAGATCAAGGGCTGGAAGGTCTTGATGGATTTTATGAAATACTCCGATCACAAAGTAAAAGTCGATTACGTTCGCTACGATTTCGGTACCCGCGCCGAAGGAGAATCGCACCTCAATCCGAAAGTCCTCATCATGACCTTCCATCAGCTTTGGGGATTCGGAAAATTTCTTGCCAAATTTCTTTCGAAGATGCACGGGATAGATTACTATGATATGTACCACGGCGAGAAAAAGTGAAATCCAATCCGGAGCTCGAATTATGTTTTTGACGGCAAACGACCCCAATGAAAAAAGAATTCTCAGAAAGGATATTGCTTTTTTCAAAGGGCCTGCTCTGATCATACTCCTGATCGGATTGGCGATCCGTGTGATATTGGCGCCGTTGTTCACCTATCCATTCGACATGGAACATTGGGCGGTCGTGATGCAGAATATCGAAAGCGGTAACGGCCTCTATTCGTTGACGGGATATTTTTACACTCCCGTATGGGGATATCTGCTGGGAGCTCAGGATCTTTTTCTAAATTGTTTTCTTTCACTGTCCTACGGCAACCGTTTCATAAATCTTGCCGGAATGGAAGCCCTTTCATTCATTTTCCATACATCGACCGTGACCACAGTGGAATATAATTTTGTGATGAAGGTTCCCCTGATACTCGTCGATGTTTTGGTCGGTTACGTGGTTTACCGTGCGGTATTGTCCGAATGTAACGACGAGCGCAAATCCGCCATCGCATTCGGTTGTTGGTTCCTGTGCCCGCTGGTCATCTACATGTCTGCGGTTCAGGCGCAGTTCGATTGCTTTTCTGCCCTGTTCGCATTGATGTCCATTCTTCTTCTTAAGAGGAATTACTATTTCTTTGCCGGAGTATTCTTTACGCTCGGTGCTTTGCTGAAATTTTTCCCTGTCTTCTGCATTCTGCTTTTCTTTGCATATGCTTTAAAAACCGAAACCTCCCTCCGCCCGAATCTCAGACAATTCTTTTCATTCGTCATAGGTATTTTGCTGACGGTTTTTATCGTTTATCTGCCGTTGATCCTGTCCGGAACCGTGGTGGATTCCCTGTCCTTCATTCTATCCCGGAGTTCGAACAGCACCGTTTCTGCATCGATCCGCCTGTGGGTCCCCGTCGTATTGCTGATCCTCATCGTTTTCACTCTTGCTTTTAAATGCAAAACGATGGCCGGTACGGAGATCCGTAACAATCTGACACTGTTCGCTCTGATCCTGCTGTGTTCGGCAACTTTGTGCTCCAGCGGTCCGCAGTATTGCATCGTATATCTCCCGATAATGTTCATCTACGCCGTCATGAACGACAGAAAAGATCTGTTGGTCTGTACGCTGATCTTTACATCGCTTGCGGCCATTGCGGCCTTTTGCAACAACAACCTATCGTTGGTTTCCACGCTGGTAGAGTACTGCGGTTTCTGGAACGCAACGGATCTGGCGAATGCGATGGCATGGCTGGATTCACTGAACTTCGGATATCCTGTCAGATTGGGCATATCGTTCATTGTCGAAACCACCCAGCTGGTGTTCAATCTTATTTTACTGGCACTTCTTCTCCGGTGCGGCGGACTGTTCTCTAAATACGAACGGTTCAATCGGGCATCGGATAGACTGAGTCGGTTCTTTGGAGGCGAGGAAATTGAAAAGGAATGACTTGGGCCTTATCATACTGGCTTGCATCATATGCGCGATCGTACTGATCGGCGAAGTGACCACGTACGGGCATGTATACCATTATGACGCAACCGCAAGCGAGGACGGCTCGTATTCGGTATACGATTCCGGATCTCACAGCTATATAACATCCGTTTCCGACAACGGATCGTTCGTCGCCCCTACCGAATTCCTGATCTATTACGACGAGTCGTATGGAAGCATGGTCCACGAGGTCAATGTCGAGATCGGCGCGAAACGGCTGACCCAGGATTATTATCTTTCCCAACTCGTGAATAATCTCAACTATTACTCGGTCACGGCCATCAGGTATGTCAACGCCGGCGAACTGGCCGAAGCGCTTTCCGCCCCTGGTCAGGGAAAAGGATTGGTCATCATCTCCGGCGCACTTCCGGAGACCGTTTACAAAGGCGGATCCGAGGATCTTATTTTCTCATGGATCCATTCCGGCGGGTCACTGTACTGGGCCGGGGAGACATTAGGCAAGTACTGCGGATTGTCCGGCGGAACCGTGAAAGAAGTCGACTGTGACTATCAATCGCTGTTCTTCGGCGAGAGTAACTGTTTGAACGATCGGGACGACGACGGACGTGCCTATTCGGAGATCACGGACAACCCCTACTCCAAAACACTGTCTCTGAAGAACAACAATGTGCTGTACGGTGTGAAAAATAATCTCTCTGGCACACTTGCGATCGGCTTTACGCAAGACGGGTATGCAAGCATTTCTCTTGCCAAGGGCGGTGACGGGATGGTATGCGTGTTCGGGGGCAATTACTCGAACAACCAGCGTATGGATATGGCCACCGTCATTGCATCGGGGATCTGTTACTGCTCGCATGAGCTGGATAAAAACTCCGGTACCGTAACCCGCGGGACCGTCACCGGTTCGTTCTCGAACATTCCCGAGACCCACGGAAATCTGACCATATTCATCTACCTGGGCGGCGATTTCTCGGTATACGGAAAAGCATTCTATTTCAACAGGTCGTGAGATCATATTCTGCCGTCCGGGGTCCGATTTCAATCGCATACCGTTATTGCCGAAGCTTCTTGCAGTTCTAGCGACGGGGTTGATCATCCGGATGGTCGTGGGTACTCTGCTCACATACGGATACGATGTTTCCCATTGGGCTTTGGTAATGTCCAACATATCCTCCGGAAACGGGCTGTACGACCTTACAGGCTATTTCTACACGCCGGTATGGGGTTACATCCTGGCTTTCGTCGATCTGTGCCAGCAATCGTTTCTGACCTTGGGCGATACCGTATACCGGGTCACCGGGGCACTCGGATTCGAGGCCTATGGCGGCTTCATCTCTTCGAACACGACCTCCCTGGCATTTGCGTTTTGGGTCAAACTTCCTCTGTATCTCGTGGACCTGTTGGTCGCCTGTCTGGTGTACAAAGTTGTTTTCGAGGTTACCGGCGATCGCAGAAAGGCCTGGCTGGCATTCGTGCTCTGGGTGTTCAACCCCCTGGTCATCTGTGCCCCGGCGGTTCAGGGCATGTTCGATAATATCGCCGCATTGCTGACGATCATGTGTTTCCTCGGCCTCAGAAAGAGGATGTATTTCCTGTCGGGGGCCATGCTGGGCCTCGCAATGCTGCTGAAGCTGTTTCCCGTATTCCTGCTTCCCTTGGCGGTGGCGTACGTTCTGGTGAGAGAAGACCGCGATCTCCGCAGGGGGTTCTCGAAGGTTGTGTATGCCATGTTCGGGTTCGTACTTACGGTCTGCGTCATATTTCTTCCGCAGATCCTGGACGGAACTGTCATTGACTCTTTCTCGTTCCTCATAGAGCGTGCCGGGGCCGGCGACACCCTTCTCTACAAAGCATTGAGTGCGATGTCCGTTCTGGCCTATTCACTCATCGTCATAGGCTCATTCGCGATCGCCTGGGTATTCTACAAAAAGGCCGGAAGGAACCTCGATCGGGAATTGCTGTCGGCCATCGTGATCAATCTGACCATGGTCTTCCTGTATCCCCCGACCCCCCAGTATCTGATCCTGCTGATCCCGTTCCTTACGGTCTACGCGGTCACGGTCGACCGTCGTTTCACGCGTCCGCTCTTCCTGATCTGCATAGCCGCGACCGGATACATTTTGGCCAACAGCTTCACTCTGCTTCTGACCTTCGCACACGACACGGGGATCATCTCCGTCGAGGCCGTGGTCTCCTGGTCCGACGGTTTCCAACCGATGTGGGGTTTCGTCTATCACTTCTTCGGAGTGATGCAGTCCTTGAGTATCCTTTACCTCGCATACCTGATCTACCGGTCAAGATTCCCGTCCGATTCCTCCCGGAGAAGGTCCGGACGGACAGCATCCTGAAGGGCGGCCTTCCCGAACCCCTTTTATATGTGGAACCATTCGTCACGTTACGCTCTATTGGAGCCGATGAATGATGACGGTGTTCTGAACACCGGAAGGAGGTAATTGAACATGGCAGTATTTGTAAAATTTGAGACCCCTAAGGAACTTTCCGACAAAGCATACTCTGTTGCTGAGATCGCCCGCGATTCGGGAAAGGTCAAGAAAGGAACCAACGAGGTCACCAAGATCATTGAGCGCGGCGAGGCAGCCCTTGTCATCATGGCAACCGATGTCGAACCCCCGGAGATCCTTGCACACATCCCCGCTCTCTGCGACGAGAAGAACGTTCCCTACGTCTACGTTCCTTCCAAGGAAGAGCTCGGAAAGTCGATCGGACTCGAGAAGCCCACCGCATCCATCGCCATCGTCGATGTCGGAAACGGAAAGGCCCAGGTCGACGAGATCGCCGCAGCGGTCAAAGACCTTAAGAACTGATTCTGAGGGATCCAAATGGTTGACACTGACAGCATCCCGTCTGAGGTCGTCGAGATCATCGGACGTACCGGAATGACGGGAGAGGCAACCCAGGTCAAGGTCCGCGTACTCGACGGACGCGACAAGGGCAGGATCATTACAAGGAACATCATGGGCCCCGTCAGGATGGGCGATGTCCTTATGCTCAGAGAGACCTCGAGAGAGGCCAGAAAGCTCGGAATGGGCAGGTGAATTCGATGGTTGAGGAGAAAAAATGTTCCTTCTGCGGAGCCTCCATCGCTCCCGGAAGCGGTAAGATGTACGTCAAGAAGGACGGAACCGTTCTTTACTTCGATGCGAACAAGTGCTACAAGAATATGATTCTCATGAAGAGGGTCCCCAGGACCACTCTCTGGACCGAGAAGGCACACGTCGAGAAGGAAGCCCGTCTCAAGGCAGCCGCCAAGACCGAGAACAAGGAGTGATCCCCATGGCTATGGAGAAGACCTACCTTATGATCAAGCCCGACGGGGTCCAGCGCGGACTCGTCGGAGAGATCGTTTCCCGTTTCGAGAAGAAAGGACTCAAACTCGTCGCCGCAAAGCTCATGACCATCCCCAAGGTGGTCGCCGAGAACCACTACGGCGAGCACAAGGGCAAGCCCTTCTTCCCCTCCCTCATTTCCTATATCACCTCCGGACCCGTTTTCGCAATGGTCTGGGAGGGTGAAAATGCCGTCCAGGTCTGCAGGAACATGATGGGCAAGACCAATCCCCAGGATTCCGCACCCGGAACTATCCGCGGCGATTACTGCATGGTGACCGGACTCAACATCATCCACGGTTCCGACTCGCCCGCATCCGCAGAGAGGGAAATCGGCATCTTCTTCAAACCGGAAGAGCTCGTCAGCTACTCGAAAGACTCCGACAAATGGATCTACGAGTGAAACCGACGGCCTTCTGGCCACCAAACCTTTTAAACTTTTATATACACTACCAAGGTGTGATGTTATATGGCGATAAGGCAACCCGTAGTCAGTGTTTTAGGTCACGTCGATCACGGTAAGACCAAGCTCCTCGACCGTATCAGGGGCACGGCCGTCGGTGACAGGGAAGCCGGCGCGATCACGCAGCACATCGGCGCCACGGAAGTGCCGATCGAGCGTATTTACGAGATGTGCGGTCCGATCATCGGTGGCAAGCGTTTCTCCGTTCCCGGACTTCTGTTCATCGATACGCCCGGGCATCAGGCGTTCACCTCCCTCCGTGCGAGAGGGGGATCCCTGGCAGACCTCGCGGTTCTGATCATAGATATCAGAGAAGGGCTCATGCCGCAGACCATCGAGTCCATACACATCCTCAGACAGTACAAAACCCCCTTCGTCATCGCACTGAACAAGGTCGACACCATCGACGGTTGGAATTCCGAAGAGAACATTCCGTTCGTTCTTTCCGAGAAGAAACAGCAGGCGCATGCCCGCACCTCCTTCGAGGAGCAGATGTACAACATCATGTCCCAGCTGTCTTCCAACGGAGTATATGCGGACCGTTATGACCGTATCGACGATTTCACCAAGGCCGTCGCGCTCATCCCCATCAGCGCCAAGACCGGAGAAGGTGTGCCCGACATCATGCTGATCCTGATCGGTCTGGCACAGCGCTTCCTGGAGGCCCGTCTGGAGAAGGAGGAAGGTCCCGGGAAGGGAACCATCCTCGAGGTCAAAGAGGTCAAAGGACTCGGACAGACGCTCGATATGATTCTTTATTCGGGAACTATCAAGACCGGTCAGACCGTCGCCATCGGAACCAACGGCGCGCCCCTGGTGACCAGGGTCAAGGCGATCCTGAAACCCAAGCCGCTCGATGAGATACGCGATCCCCGCGACCGTTTCGATAGCGTGAAGGAGCTTCACGCTGCCGCCGGCGTCAAGATCGCCTGTCAGGACGTGACCGGCGTGATCGCCGGCGCACCCATCGCCGTCGTCAAGAATGCGAAGGACCCGGCCATCAAGGAGATCACCGAGGAGACCTCCATCAAGATCGAGACGGTCGAGAAAGGTATCACCATCAAGGCCGATGCCATCGGTTCCCTGGAGGCCCTTGCCTTCGAGGCGAAACTCGCCGGTTTCCCCATCAGGAAGTACGGTATCGGCGACATCACCCGCAGAGATGTTCTGGAATCGTCCTACGGGAACGATACCCAGCACGTGATTCTCGGGTTCAACGTCAATATCACCAGGGACGCAGAGGCGGAGATAGCCACCCATAACATCAAAGTGCTCACGAACAACATCGTCTACGCGCTTATCGACGACTACAAGCTGTGGCTTGACGAATCCACCCGGCAATCCGAATCCGACAAAAGGGCGGAATTCGCATTCCCTGCCAAGATCACCATCCTTCCGGACCATGTTTTCAGGGTCAACAAGCCCGCCGTCGTCGGCGTAAGGGTACTGGCCGGCCGGATCCGTGTCGGAGAGAATCTGATCAATGTCGACGGAAAGGATTGCGGAACCATCAAATCCGTCCGTGACGATGACGGCAATATACTGAAGGAAGGCGTTCAGGGAGACGAGGTTTCCGTTGCCATCGACGGCGTCACCGTCGGAAGGCAGATCAACGAGAACGATGTTCTCTACGTGGATATGATCGAGAGCGGATACAAAGTCGTCTCCAAACTGGATCTCAACGGCGACGAAAAGCTCGCATTGTCCGATACGGTAGCGATCAAACGCAAATCAGAGCCTTTCTGGGGAATGTGATCCCATGGATACCAAGAAGGTCAAGACCTCGCAGGAAATATTTTCAGAATTGTTCGCAAGATATCCGGAACTCGAAGTCTGCAGGGACGGTATCGATGCCGCATACAGGGTTCTTCTGGAATCCTACAGGAACCGGGGCAAGCTGCTCATCGCGGGAAACGGAGGCAGTTCCGCTGACAGCGACCACATCTCGGGCGAACTGACGAAGTCGTTCATGTTCAAACGTGCCGTCGATGCCGAACTCGAATCGAAACTCGTCGAATCTTACGGCGATGCGGGAAAGGAACTCGTTCGGAACCTTGAGGGGGGCCTTGCGGCCGTACCTCTTCCCACCATGAACGCTTCCAACAGCGCGTTCGCCAACGACGTCAGCTGGGAATCCGCTTTCGCGCAGTCCGTGAATGCTCTGGGTCACCGCGGAGACGTGTTCCTGGGCATCACGACTTCCGGGAATTCAGCAAACATCGTCAATGCGGTCATGGTTGCAAAGGCAAAAGGGATCAGGAGCATAGTGCTTACCGGAAAGACCGGCGGAAAGTGCAAAGCCCTTGCCGATGTCTGCATAATCGTTCCCGAGAACGAGACCTTCAAGATACAGGAGCGCCACCTCCCCATATACCATGCGCTCTGCGCCATGGTGGAAGCGGATCTGTTCGAGCCGCGTGCGTAAACCGTTTACACATAAACACCGATCTTCATCGGTCGTTTGCAATCCGGGCACATTTCGAATGTGCCAGGTTATGTTTTTTCTCGGTTTTCGAGTTGAGTATTTATCGATTTTTTTGCCAATTCCGTGATAAATCAGGGTTACAAAAGTTCCAATTCCGTGATAAATCAGGGTTACAAAAGTTCCAATTCCGTGAATTTTATTTATGTATACCAAGATACGTTCCTGTGGCAAACGTCAAGTACATTCAGCGGAAAGCATATTCCAAACTCCTCGACTAACGGTTTCCCAATTCCAAACGCTATACTTTGAACAATTTTGAGCCCCGGATCT
>CAVIXW010000054.1:0-11899 GCA_963646785.1 Acutalibacteraceae bacterium | reverse complement strand
CTTTGATGACTCAATTTATCCAAATTAATTGATATTTTATTATCGACTAATTTTTTATTGTCAATACGATAATTTCCGGGAAGAGTTAGGATCAATGTACCTTTTAGATTGTTTATATCGGGTTTCTCACTTTCGCCGCTTATTTTCCACATATTTTCAGGATAATTAGCAAGACTCGGTGCACTCCAAGAACCGGTATTCGAATTGTATTCCAAATACAAAATCGCTCTGTGGATCACGGGATTGTCATTTGTACGTTTGTAAATTATGACAGATCCGTAATCACCGAAATGCATTTCTCCCGAAATATATCCTTCAACCAATGTAACAATCGTTGTTTTATCGGGGTCTTTGACCAGCATCATATCTCCGGTATCGATAATGCCTATTTCCGAACTGTTGGAATGTTGCATACTTTCGGATTCTATGACCGTAAATGGCGGATTAACGCCAGACATCGATTTTACTATCGAATATCCGAGGAATATACATCCTAAAATAACGATTAGTCCTATTATGATGTGGATATCTTCTTTTTTCATCTAACAGGGAAATATTTTCTGAGATAATAAACTAATACTTCTTCTATTATTGGATTTTATATGAAAAGACCTTCGCATGATGAGTATTTTATGGAAATGGCAAAATTGTCCGCTTCCAGATCGACCTGTCTCAGAAGAAAGGTCGGAGCTGTCATCGTTAAAGACAATCATGTGATATCGACCGGATACAACGGTGCACCGAGAGGTGTATCCCACTGCGAAGAAAAAGGTTGTTTGAGAGTTTTGATGAATGTTCCTTCAGGTACCAGGCATGAACTTTGCAGGGGTGTTCATGCAGAACAGAATGCGGTGGCTCAGGCAGCATATTTCGGTATTAGCGTCAAAGATGCAACAATATACACGACTACGTTTCCCTGTTCTCTCTGTGCAAAGATTCTGATCAATTCCGGAATCACAAATGTTGTTTATGAAGAAGGATATATGGACGATCTTTCGAAGGAATTACTGTCCGAGACAGAATTGAATATAAGACAATTTCAATCCAAAAAATCTTGAATTTGTTTATTTTCGATCGACAGTTGGATTGGATTAAAATTATTGAAGTCTGTCATTTTTATTTAAATATAATTTTTAAAATTGGTAGGATTACTATTAAGTATAGCCATACATTATTGTCTTCCACGAATGGTCGGGGAGTGAAACTTGAGCCGAACTGACATACTTTCGGAAATAAAGGAGGCTGAGTACAATGCAGATCAGATGGTCTTACAGGCCGAATCTGATAAGAAATCCGCAGTGGCTCAGGCCCGCAGGGAGTCTGTGGTGAAGATTCAGAATGAGATTGCTGAACAGCGTTCTAGCTATGAGTCTATCATCGCAGCTGAAAAAGCCAGACTTGAGTCTGAAAAAGCCGAAAAGATCGCCCAAGGCGAACAGGAAGCCAATCAGATACAGGAATCGGCTAAAAATAAGATCAAGGAAGTCAATGATTTCCTCACGAAAGAATTCGAGAGGGCAATAAATGCTTCTTCCTGAGTCGATGAGTAGGATTGTGATTGTGGGTATCAAAACTCGCATGAAGGATGCTATCAACGCATTTTACAGCGAAAAATCCATCCACGTCATTGATCATACCACCGGCGACGACGGAATTTCTATCGGTCATCCTATTGAGGGAACCTCGAAGGCATCTGAGAGGCTTCTCAAAGTAAGGGCGCTCGAAAAGGAACTTGGGATTGATACAACAACTAAGACCGACGATGTATCCGTTGAAGAAATACAGAACAGTATTAATTCCGGAAACATCGAAGGCGTCGAAGAAGAGGTCCTCAAGACCGTCGACGCAAGGAATGATCTTAATCAGAAAATCTCTGAATTAAACTCTAAACAAAAAGCTTTAGAAATTTTGGCGAAATTGAACGAAGTGACTCTTGATCTTTACAGCGGATACAAGAATATCACCGTTCTTGTCGGTACAACAGCCGACGACGCTTCTTCGGTAAATATCGAAAATGCCGAAATCTTTTCCGCTTATTCCAAGAAAAATGGTGGCGTTGTCGCTGTTTTTGTGAAAAATGAGTGCAGGGATGTGGCATTGAAAGCACTTTCCGAAGTCGGGTTCAACGAGATTCAGGCACCGGTATACACCGAGAAGATCAGTGCTGCCGATGCTTATGCAGATGTTGTCAGTGAGATCGAACAAACCAATATAAATCTTGAAAATAACAGCATGAAACTCGAAGAACTCAAGACAGAATACAAGCACTTCCTCAAAGGGAGTGATGAAGAACTGTCTATCGAGGTCGAGAAGGGAAGTATTCCCCTCAGGATCGCAGTAAGTAAGTACTCCTACATCATGGATGTCTGGGTACCTACAAAAAGTGTTGATAAAGTGAAAGCAGACCTTGAGCAGAAGCTCGGGGACGATGTTCACGTTGAATTCGAAGAGACCCGCGGAAGAAGGGTGGAAGAATCCGAATCCCAGGAGTCTCGTTTCCAGAATGTTCCGATCAAGCAGAACAACGGTAGGATTGTTTGCGAATATGAGTATGCAACCAGTCTTGTGTCTCTCCCGAAATATCAGGAGATCGACCCGACTTTCCTCATTGCGATCTTCCTTCCTTTGTTCTTCGGATTTATGGTTGGAGATGTGGGTTATGCCATACCTTTCATCATCATCGGTGCATACGGACTTAGGAAGA
Organism: Acutalibacteraceae bacterium; assembly: GCA_963646785.1. GTDB lineage: Archaea > Thermoplasmatota > Thermoplasmata > Methanomassiliicoccales > Methanomethylophilaceae > Methanomethylophilus. The sequence goes on along the minus strand of CAVIXW010000054.1, from coordinate 9,195 downwards.
CCAAGCACAAGGATTGGCGTTCCATTGCTCTCGTTCTCTTTTTCGGAGGATTATGGGCATTCATCTTCGGTCTGTTCTTCTACGGCGAAATGCTGGGAATGCACTTCGTAGGAGGAGAATTCAATAGTGCCGGAATTTGGCATTGGCATGCCGATCATGTCGCAAATGGCGGTACTAACGTCACTTGGGATTGGATATTCGGTTCACACTTCCCGCAGTGGTTCAATGATATGATCTGTTCCGCACAGGTCTGGGAAGATGGCCGGTGGGTCGACGGAGAAGTCGGTATCGGAAAACTTGTCAACGTCGCTTTCCTTTTGAAACTTTCAGTTTATGTTGGTATTGTACATCTGTTCATCGGAATCATGTGCGGTATCATCAACGTGACCAAACAGCATGGTGGAAAGGAAGCATTCCTCGAGAAGGGCGGACTTCTGTTCACATTCTTCGGTATGATCCTTTTCTGTTTTGCACTTACCCAGGCAATGTTCGGCGGAGAGATCGGAGATTTGTTCAAAGGAACCACTTTGACGATCTTCGTCGTAGGTATCGTTGTTCTTATCATCGGTGTCGCACTCAATGCCAGAACCGAGGGAGGCCTTCAGGCAGTTATGGGTATTCCGGAAGTTATCGGTTGGATCCTTTCCTACACCAGGCTTGCGGCGATCACCATGTCCAAGGCCGGAATGGCACTCGCTTTCAACTATATTGTGTTCGGAATGATAATGACCACAAAGACGGTTGGAGGAGAGGTTCTGTTCGATCCTTTCGCAAACATCATCATGCTCGTTATCGGACTTTTACTGTTCGGTTTCCTCCATCTTGTCATCTGGACCCTTGCTATTCTGTCCGGTGGACTGCACGCACTCAGGTTGCAGTACGTCGAACTTATGATGAGGTTCTACGAGGGCGGCGGAGAAGCGTTTGCACCTCTTGCCGAGGTACGCAAGAAAACATTTTTCAATAAAAATACAAACAAAATCAAAGAGGTTTGAATAATATGGCAGCAGAATCAGGTTTAATCGCAATCGGAGCAGGACTTGCAGTCGGACTCGCTGGACTCGGATCCGGACTCGCAGAGAAAGACATCGGTGCAGCAGCAGTCGGTGCAATCACTGAGAACCCCTCTCTCTTCGGAAGGGCAATGATTTTCACCGTTCTCCCTGAAACCATCGTCATCTTCGGTCTTGTTATTGCTATTATGGCTATATTCGTAATGTGAGTCTGGGGGCCTTTATCTGGCACTAGACAGCGTCACGAAGGAGATCAAAGCATCTGCCGAAGCAGAAGTCGCCCGCATCCACAAAGAGATGGAAGCGGAGATCGCTGCGATCAACGAGCAGACCAATGCCCAAATCTCTGAAATGAAAGAAAAACAGGACAAAAGGGTCGAAGAAGAAAAGGAGACCCTTGCACGCCAGGAGCGCTCTAGCGCAGACCTGGAAAGCAAAAAGCTGGTCCTGTCCAAGAAGAAGGAGATCCTCACCGAAGCCTTCGAGTCTGCTCTCCAGCAGCTTGAAAACGTGCCGGCGGCCAAAAAGCTGGCATACTACAAGGCCATGGTAGACTCTGCAAAGACCATCATCCCCGCCCCCAAGGCCATCATGTCCGAGAAGGATAACTTCTCCGCATCTGACCTTGGAGTGGTATCCGTCGAGAAGGATCCGAAGGTCCGCTCCGGACTCCTCCTCCAGAGCGAGGATGGCAAAATCGAGGTCGATATGCAGTTCGAGGTTATACTCCAGAACATCTGGGACAATAACTTAAAGCAGCTATCCGAGATCCTGTTCGGGTGAAAGAATGTTCAAGCGCAGCGGAGCAGGCAATTACGCATACACGGCAGCGAGGGTCAAAGCAAAGAAGGCCTCTCTTCTCAAAGAAGAAGACTACAACAAATTGCTTATGATGACCGTTCCCGAGATCTCGCATTACATCAGCGATGCGGGTTATTCGAAAGAGATGACCGACCTCGCAGCGAGGTATTCCGGTCTGTCCCTTGTCGAGTATGCCACCTATACCAATATGGCCAAACAGTTCCGCAGCATCCTGAACTCGGCGACTGGTGATCTCAGTCGTATGGTCGCGGCCTATCTTACCAAGTGGGACTTTGAAAATCTCAAAACCATCCTTCGCGGTAAGAACTACGGTCTTTCCATCGACAATATCAAAGAGGACTTGGTCCCTGCCGGTTCGCTGAACTCCGACGATCTGGAGAAGATCCTTTCTGCACCTTCAATCGAGGACGCACTCACGCTTTTCAAGACCAAAACCGGAATTTCCGTCTCCGACGAGGCACTCGCTGCCTTCAAAGAAGACGGAGTTCTGACAAAGGTTGAGGACGAAATATCCAAAGGATATTACAAGAGTGTGCTTGCCTCCATCGAGGGAAGGGACAGGGCCACTAGCATATTCCGCAACTACTTCAAGTACGTCATCGATGCAAAGAACATCGAGACCCTTCTGAAGTTGAAAGTGGAAAATGTTTCTGGCGAGGATGCTTCTGAATTCTTCATCCCCGGCGGGTACGAAGTAAATCAGAAGGTATATTCCCAGATCGCTGCAGCGCCCGACTTCCAGACTGCACTCAACGAGACCCAGCAGCTCAAGATCTATTCCGAGCTCAAGGAGTCCTTGGGTCAGAATGTCACTATCATGGAAGTCGTCAATGAGATCGATAAATACAAGATCAAACTGGCGAATCAGGTTGCTCACATGTACCCCCTTTCCGTCATCCCCGTCGTGGAATATATGATCCACAAGGAGATCGAGGTCAGGAACATCAGGATGATCGCTCACGGGACTGACAGTGGCCTCGACAGAGACACTATGAAGAATCTGTTGGTGATCTGATGGACATAGCAGTTATTGGCAGTGATGAATTCACACTCGGTTTCCGCCTTGCAGGCGTGAAACGTGTTTTCATCGCGGACCAGACAAATTACCAGGAAAAAATGCAGGAAGCGATTTCCGATGCCAATGTCGGAGTCCTCGCAGTAAATGCGGACGATCTGCAGTATCTGCCCGCCAACTTCAAGACGAAAGTGCTGGATCTCATCCAGCCCGTTGTCGTACCGGTTGGCGGTGACCAGAGTGACCTTCGCGAGAAGGTCAAAAAAGTCATTGGCGTTGACTTGTTTAAGACAGAGGATGAATGAATGAGCACTGAAGGTGTAATTTACAGGGTCGCTGGACCTGTCGTAACCGCCACTGGTATCTCCCCCAGGATGTACGATGTCGTACATGTTGGAAACGAGAAACTGATGGGTGAGGTTATCAAAATCGTCGGCGACTACTCGATCATCCAGGTTTACGAAGACACCACCGGACTCAAACCCGGAGAGCCTGTCACCAACTCGGGACTGCCTCTCGCCGTTGAACTCGGTCCCGGACTTCTGACCTCCGTTTACGACGGTATTCAGAGGCCCCTCCCTGTACTCAGGGACATGACCGGAGACTTCATCGGACGTGGTGCAACCGCACCTGGACTCAGCAGGGAAGTAAAATGGGAATTCGTTCCCGCAGTTAATGTCGGAGACGAAGTTTCCGCAGGTACCGTTCTCGGTACCGTTCAGGAAGGGCCGATGGTCCACAAGATCATGCTCCCTCCGAACGCACAGAAAGGAGTTGTCGAACACATCGAAGCAGGATCCTTCACCGTAGACGAACCTGTCGTGAAGGTTTCCGGTGTGGAGTACCCCATGATCCAGAAATGGCCCGTACGTCAGCCCAGACCTGTTACCGAGAAGTATAGCCCCGACGTACCTCTTGTCACCGGACTTCGTGTTCTCGACACCATGTTCCCCCTTGCAAAGGGAGGAGCGGCGGCCATCCCCGGTGCATTCGGTACCGGAAAGACCGTTACCCAGCAGTCTCTTGCAAAGTACTCCGATGCAGACATCGTCGTATACATCGGATGCGGAGAGCGTGGAAACGAGATGACCGAGGTTCTTACCGAATTCCCCGAACTGGAAGATCCCAGGACCGGAGAATCCCTCATGAAGAGGACCGTCCTCATCGCCAACACCTCCAACATGCCTGTCGCTGCTCGTGAGGCATCCGTTTACACCGGAATGACCATCGCAGAATACTTCAGGGATATGGGATACAATGTCGCACTCATGGCCGATTCCACCTCAAGGTGGGCAGAGGCAATGAGGGAGATCTCCTCCAGGCTCGAAGAGATGCCCGGAGAAGAAGGATACCCCGCATACCTGTCCGGAAGGCTTTCCGAATTCTACGAGCGTGCATGCCGCGGCAAATCCCTCTGCGGAGCCGATGGGTCCATCTCCGTTATCGGAGCTGTCTCCCCTCCCGGAGGAGATCTTTCGGAGCCTGTTACCCAGAACACCCTGCGTATCGTCCGTGTCTTCTGGGCACTCGACACCAAACTCAGGGAGAGGCGTCACTTCCCCACCATCAACTGGCTGACCTCGTACACCATGTACGATGCACAGCTTTCCGCATGGTTCAAGAAGAACGTCGGAGAAGACTTCCCCGAACTCAAATCCTGGGCCATGAAGGTCCTTCAGAAAGAGTCCGAACTTCAGGAAGTCGTTCAGATGGTCGGTTCCGACTCTCTGCCCGACGAGCAGAAGATCGTTCTCGAGGTTGCCAAGATGATCCGTGAGATCTTCCTCCAGCAGAACGCATACGACCCCGTCGACTGTTACTGTCCCCTTCCCAGGCAGCATAAGATGCTCACCCTGATCAAGAAGTACTCCGATCTCGCAGGCAAAGCCCTCGAGGGCGGTGTCGCGGTCGACAAGATCGCCTATCTCCCCGTCAGGCAGAAGTTCCAGCAGGCCAAATACGAGAAAGAGGTCGACTCCGAACTCGAGGCCGTCGAAAAGGAAATGGACGAACAGTTCGCCAAACTGGAGGCTTGAAAATGGAAGCAGTATCCAAAGAATACAAGACCATTCAGAACATCCAGGGACCTCTCGTGTTCGTCAAGACCGAGGAGCCCGTCGGATACAAGGAATTGGTCAAGGTCAGGCTTTCCGACGGCAGCATCAAGAACGGTGAAGTTCTCGATTCCGCCAACGGAATGGTCGTCATTCAGATCTTCGAGGGAACCACCGGTATCGACAGGTCCGCATCTGTTCGTTTCCTCGGCGAGACCATGAAGATGCCCGTGTCCAAGGACATGCTCGGCAGGGTCCTTTCCGGATCCGCCAAGCCCCTGGACGGCGGAGCGGAGATCGTACCCGACAAGATGCTTGACATCGCAGGGGCCGCAATCAACCCCTGGGCAAGGGATTCCCCTGCCGACTTCATCGAGACCGGTATCTCCACCATCGATGGAATGAACACCCTTGTCCGCGGTCAGAAGCTTCCTATCTTCTCCGCATCCGGTCTTCCCCACAACGATATCGCTCTGCAGATTGCCAGGCAGGCAAAGGTCCGCGGAGAGAACGAACAGTTCGCTGTCGTTTTCATCGCTCTCGGTATCACCAACGAAGAGAAGCAGAAGTTCATGTCCGAATTCGAGAGGACCGGCGCTCTCAAGAACGCTGTCGTCTTCCTGAACCTCGCAGACGATCCTGCCGTCGAGCGTATCGCCACCCCGCGTCTGGGTCTTACCACCGCAGAGTATATGGCCTTCGAACTCGGAATGCAGGTTCTCGTCATCATGACCGACATCACGAACTACTGCGAGGCTCTCCGTCAGGTCGGAGCGGCCCGTGAGGAAGTGCCCGGAAGGCGTGGCTACCCCGGTTACATGTACACCGACCTTGCTCAGCTCTACGAGCGTGCAGGTAAAATCAAAGGAAAATCGGGTTCGATCACCCAGATCCCCATCCTCACCATGCCCGGTGCGGATATCACCCACCCCATTCCCGATCTTTCCGGATACATCACCGAGGGTCAGATCGTTCTTACGATGGATCTTCACAGGAACAACATCTACCCCCCCGTCAACGTTTCCAGCTCCCTTTCGAGGCTGATGAACAACGGTATCGGAGAGGGAAAGACCCGTGACGACCACAAAGCGGTCTCCGATCAGCTTTACGCATCCTATGCGGAAGGTAAGGATCTTCGCGGTCTGGTCGCCATCGTCGGAAAGGACTCGCTCAACGCAAAGGACAGAAAACTTCTGGACTTCGCAGACCTCTTCGAGGACCGTATCGTCCGCCAGGGTCTTTACGAGGACCGTTCCATCGAGACCACCCTCGACATCGCATGGGAGATCCTGACCGAGCTCGACATCGATCAGCTCACCAGGATCAAGAAGTCGCTCATCGAGAAATATCTCCCCAAGAAGGAGTGATGACCGATGGCAGCCCACGATATCACCCCGACCCGTTCCGTGTTGCTCGACCTCAAAAGGAGGATCAAACTGTCCCAGTCGGGACACAAGATCCTCAAAATGAAGAGGGACGGACTCATCCTCGAGTTCTTCGAGGTCATGGAAAAGGCAAGGGAGATGCGTGCAGGCGTAGCTTCTGACTTCCAGCTTGCGATGAAGAAAATCACCATCGCAAGGGCAGTTGACGGAGAGGTTGCGGTCAGGAGTGCGGCATACGCACTCAAGACCCACCCCGAGGTCAAACTCAGCAGCAAATCCATCATGGGTATGATGGTCCCCAAGGTGGAGGCCGACAATGTCCACACCGATATCCTCCATAAAGGATACGGTGTCATCGAGACCTCCGCCTACGTCGAGGAGGCCGCGGCCGCTTTCGAGAAGCTTCTCGAAACGCTCATCCGCGCCGCCGAGATCGAGACCACCATGAAGAAACTGCTGGATGAGATCGAGAAGACCAAGAGGCGTGTTAACGCACTTGAATTCAAGATCATCCCCGAGTTCAAAGAGGCCGAGAGATTCGTCAAATTCCGTCTCGAAGAGATGTCGAGGGAAGAGACCACCCGTCTCAAGCACCTTAAGAGCAAGGGAGAGTCAACCGAGTGAAGTCATTGATGGAACGCCTTGAGGAGATACGTGACGACCCCGTCAAGTTCAGGCGGGGTTTCACCGCTATCTGGGTCATAAGCTATGGTATGCTTGTGTTCGGGGCGTTTCTGATAATCGCCGTATTCGCATTGAATTGGTTGTAAAACTTTCTTTCCGGCCGGATTCCGGCCGGATTTTAATGACCATTTATGAGGTCAGACTTCTTTGTAGAAATTCATCTCGGTCGTAAGACCCGTGGACAGATCGACTACGGGCATGATCCCCGGATTGGGGTAGAAGTTATGCTGCTTCTGGTAATCGGTCTGAGACTGCCATGTCGAAGCATTGATGAGCCTGACCCCGTTATAGACCATTTTGCCCGATCCGTGAACATGCCCCGAGACCAGAATGTCTGGGATCTGTTCAAGTGCCAGATAGTCTTTTTTCTCCGGCGCCAAAGCATTCTTGGCACCATACATCGGAGCAAGATGTCTGCGTACCACCATTTCTTTCATGACCCTCAGCGGATCGTCATAGCTCATCCCTCTCACTCCCGCGATCCAGTCGTCAATACTTTTTCCGTGATATGATGTGACCAGCCTGCCTTCGACCTTAAGGTTGATCGGATTGCCGGTCATGTAGATATTCGAATCAAAGGATTTGGTGAACATCTCGTTCAACGCAGGCTGCGGTTCTGCCAACCTGCACGCGTCATGGTTTCCGGGATGAAGAACGATCTTCATGTGGTCCGGGAGTTCTTTAAGGTACTCTGCCAAAGCCTCGTATTGCTTGTAGATATCCATGATCTCGAGATCTTTATCCTGGTCTGGGTATGCGCCGATACCATCCACCACATCCCCCGGCAGGACCAGGTAGTTGACCTCCTGATCGGCGGCATTGCTTCTCATCCACGCGATCATCTTCTCCCATTGGCTGCGAAGGAATTCCTTGCTGCCGATGTGTATGTCCGAGAGGAATGCTATTTTGGATACACTGTCCGAAGGCTCCCATTTATGATTTGCCGGAACATCGGGACGATAGATTTTATCGGCAATGAACAGGTCTTTTCCGTTGCTCTTTCCGGAGATCCCTATCACTTCGTCGTTCACGAAGACCTCGTTGATAAGAGGGGATGATTTTGTGATCAGTACGGGGCAGCTGCCTGTCGCATCTTCGACCTCCAGTATGGTGTGGCCGTTCTTCGTGGTCTTTTTCTCGTAGACCATGCCGATAATGCTCGCTTCCCTGCTGTACTCCATCACTTTGGTGATGGGCAGCGCACGTTGGAAATCGCTTCTGTTCTGGATCACTTTGCGCAGGATCTCGTATCTGCTTAGGAAATATCCCTGGAATTCCTTTATATTCCCGACGCAGGTGCTCTGGCCCGTAATATCGGACCCCGGAACGATCTGAAGGTCAAGGTCCTTTTTCAGTTTCGGCTTTATCACCTTTTCCTGAGTGAAAAGGTTCTTGTCCCCGTTGAGGAAATCTATCACGTCTTTTTTGGTTACGAGAAACGTGTTCTTGGACAGGGAGTTGAGCAGGGTATTGACGAAATCAACCGAATAACCGTTGGACTCGATTATTTCAAGCGCCTCCGGGGCCAGGAAAAGGTCCCGTCTCGCGGCGGCGGTCAGGATTTCGTTTTTCATCTTTCACCGATATGCTTGCTGATTTATATGGGTTAGCAGATGCAACCACATGGTATCTGTGGAGGTCTCCTGTCCCGTGTTTCCTAGCGAGGATCCCGATAAGATCTGTGCGGCTTTGCTCAATATATTTCCCACTGCCGTCCTTGAAGAATGCGACGGTAAGATCTTCGGTCCTGCGGACCTCGAAGCTTTTTCCAAACTGATCCGCCGTCAGAAGATCCTCGATACCGCACGTAATCAGATGCAGAAAGGCACACGCGGCAGATCCGGCCGCACCATTTTCAATCTGAACAAACAGGTAGCTACCGTCGGCAAGGTATCTTTCGTAGATTACCGCACCGCACTCGGAACCATCACCGTCACCGTCGAGTCGGACGATCTCGATGCATTGATCGATTGCGTGGCACCGATGACCATCAACGGCGAAGAGGTTCGCCGAGTCTTTTTTCGAGTCGGTTCGAACCGCCCGATAGTTCCGTGTTCCGAACACGTTTCCCAAGGGATGCCACATAACAGTGAATGTCATTGCATTTATGCTCCGACATCCACTGTCGGGTGACCTAGTAGACTGTTCATTCTAAAATACTATTTATATCCGGATAAAGATGCTTCAGCTTCGTGCGGGCGTCCGAGGTCGTGAACTGCCAG
>CAVIXW010000053.1:0-12044 GCA_963646785.1 Acutalibacteraceae bacterium | reverse complement strand
GCAGGGGTCTGAAAGGAAGGACGTTACTGTACGGCATCGCCTTCAGAGCGAAAACAGCCACCGTCCTTCTCGAAGAAGTATCTTTATCAGAATCCCGATAATTGCTCCGATTTGACTTGAACATCATAAAACAATATAATTGACTGAGACAAGAGACATAGACATGCGGATTAACACCTTGAGGTCCATCAAAAAGATAATTGAATACGATGACGGGTACGGCCTATACGGTATCGACGTCAAGTTCAACTACAACCTTGAACGTATAATCAAGCACGGCGGTTCGGACGAACAGAGCTTTGCCAATGCCGTCCGCAAGGAATGCCTCCCGTTTATCCCCATCAAATTCAAGGCCCCGAAGTTCGAATGCAGTGCATTCTCGATGGCCATGGTCGACGGACGTCACACCATGGGCCGCAACTATGATTTCAAGCTGGATACCTCGGCCATGCTTGTGAGGTGCAATCCGAAGCACGGGTATTCCTCCGTTGCTTTTGCGGCATTGGATAACATCAAGGTCAAAAATCCCGTGTCCGGAAAAGCCAAACTTGCCTGCCTGCTTGCACCGTTTCTTTGTCTTGACGGAGTGAACGAAAAAGGGGTTTCCATCGCCGTACTTACATTGGACAGCGAACCGACCCGCCAGAACATGACTGGCAAACAGTTCATCAACACATCTCTCGCGATCCGCCTCGTATTGGACAGGGCGGACACGACCGAAAAGGCGATCAGGCTTCTGAGAACCTACAACATGTACGCCGTCTGCGGAAGAGATTATCACTTTTACATCACCGATTCTACGGGAGACGGCCGTGTCGTGGAGTTCGACTGCGATAGCGAGTCCCGCGAGACCGTGGTCACACAATCCGAAGCCGTGACCAATTTCTATATCCTGTACAAAGACAGGGTCCTCCCCCGCCAGAAAAACGGAATTTACGGTCATGGCAGGGAACGCTACGACTCGATAATGGAGGTGATCGAAGGATCGAGAGGGAATGCGACGGACGAAGATGCGTGGAATGCATTGAAAGGAGCGTCCCAGCTTCCGTCTCCCACAGACATCACCAGCAACACGCAGTGGTCCGTTCTCTTCGAAAACACCGATCCCGCCGCGACGATCTGCATCAGAAGACATTGGGACGATCGCTTCAGATACGATCTGAAAACGGGCGAACTCGTCAGGATCGATCAATGAGCCGTGACAACACCCGCACCGAAACGAAAATAGTGCTCTAGACGGGATTTGAACCCGGGTCGAAGCCTCGAAAGGGCTTCATGATTGGCCGCTACACCACTAGAGCTGTTACGATGCCATATATGTTACACATAAAAAGTTTACGGGATGTGCATCCGTTGCGGAATCGGGCTATCCCGGCCCGATTTTCCCTGCAACCGCCCGAAGATCGCATCCGGATCATTCGGCATGGTACATTTTGAAGACCGCCGTGAAATCGAGGTCGTCGGGAATGACGCCTTCGGCATCGTCATACAGTTTCGCTGCCACATCCGCAAGATATAGCTTTATCCCAGCACTTTCGGATAATTGTTTGACGATGTTCAGATCCTTCCTCATCACCTGCATGCTCGCTCTTTTGTGAAAATCTTCGGCGATCAGTGTTTTTCCCCGATTCTCGAACACCTTGGTATATCCCGCACTGTTCACCACCGCATCATATACCTGGTCCAGGTCCAATCCCAGGGATCCTGCGAAAGCCATGGCCTCGCAGGCGGCGACGGTATTGATCCCCACCATGAGCTGTATCACCGATTTCAGGATCTCGGCATTTCCGGACTCTTCGCCCGCCCGGATGATCTTTTTGGAGTACGTGCCGAGGATCGGAAGAACCGATTCCACAACCTCCGGATCTCCCGAAACCATCGAGATCAGGGTCGCATCGACGGCACCCGTGACCCCTCCGCTGACCGGAGCGTCGACAATGACCGCGGGAAATTCGTCCGACAATCTTTTGACGTCCTGCGGGGAAATGGTGGATCCCACCACCACCTTCGTGACATGGCCGAAATCCGTTTTGAGAAGACATTCCCTGCATTGGCCGTAATCGCCGACGAACAGCACCAATACGGAGGAGTTCTTTGTCAGTTCCTCGATGCTGTCGCAGTAGGTCCCGAACGAGGCCTCGCGGATGACCTCGGGCCTGCGGGCATAAAAATAGACCTTGTAACTGCCGGAGATGTGTTTCGCAATGTGGAACCCTATCGACCCCAGTCCAATAAAAGCAACAGAATCCATTTACCTCACCGAACCGCCTATGGAGCATGCCATGGCGTATACGGTCCCGTATCATGGTCCACATATAAGGCACGGGCCCCGGGAGATAGATGCAAAATTTTGACAAATGTGGGTGCATATCCGATAATCCGAACGGCCGTACCCCGCCCGCAACCCCTCGGATCTCCGAGAGCCGAGAAACACGCCGCTTCGGGAGAAAACCGCCGAGATCAGCCAAACATTATAAAGAGAATAAGAGAATGGGTTGGATGATTACTATGGTAGATGGACCGTTTGAGAGCACGGAGGAAGACGTAACACGCGTCCGCCTCCCCAATATCAAAGAAGCAGAGATGTTCGGAATCGCAGACCAGCTCCTCGGAGCATCCAAGATCAGGGTCATGTGCGAGGACGGACAGTCCCGTGTCGGACGTATCCCCGGGAAGATCAAGAAGAGAATGTGGATAAGGGTAGGCGACCTGCTTATCATCTCCGTATGGGACTTCGAACCTTCCAAATGCGACGTCAAATTCAGATACACGAAGACCCAGGCCATAAACCTCAGCAAGAAGAACAAGATCCCCCAAAACCTGGACATCTTCTGAGGAATATAATTGCCCCCCGACAGCTATGATGAGAAATTCGCATACCTGGAACAGCGCATAGACGCTCTGAAGACCAATAAGGCCGGGGACGAACGTCAGACCGAAGGAGAGGTCTTCGACAGAAAGACCCTCATGACGATCTACTCATTCATGAAGAGAGGGCTGATCGACAAGGTCCACTATCCGATCTCGTCGGGAAAGGAAGGCAACGTATTCTACGCCACGGACGAGGGCGGAGATCCGGTGGCACTCAAGATCTACCGGACCTCGACATCCACTTTCAAGAGGGTCGGCAAATACGTCGAAGGCGACCCCCGTTTCAAGGGAACCACCGGAAACAGATGGAAATTCATCTATGCCTGGGCCGCCAAGGAGTTCAGGAACCTCGAGAGATACTACGATGCGGAACTCCCGGTACCGGAACCCATAGCGAACGACAAGAACTGCCTCCTGATGGAATACATCGGCGACGAGAAGAAGCCCGCGCCCCAACTGAGGAACGTGGTGCTCGACGACCCCACCGAAACCTATGACGAGATAGTCGCGTTCATCATCGACGGGTGGAAGGACGCCCACCTGGTCCACGGCGACCTGAGCGAGTACAATATCCTGATGGACGGCGACGAACCGATAGTCATCGATGTCGGACAGGCCATGACGAATGATTTCTTCAACGCAAGGGAGCTGCTGGTCCGCGACATCAACAACATCAACAGATTCTTCGAAAACCGCGGTGCGGAGATCATCGATACGGAAAGGATCCTTGAGGAGATCGATGCGCCCGACGACGAAGAGGACTATCCCGAGGATACAGAGGAAGAGGAGGAGGACGAATGAGATCGATAAGAATTCCGACAGACCGTGTCGGCGCACTCGTAGGAAAAGAAGGATGCAACAAAAAACTGATCGAAGAGCGGACCGGCATCAAGCTCAGCATCGACCGCGAAGGAGAGATCGTCTACGACGACCAGGCCGAAGGGGTGGAGCCGATCATGGCACTCCAGATGATGGACGTCATCAATGCCATCGGCAGAGGATTCAACCCCGAAAAGGCACTGAAACTGCTGGACACGGACGACATGTACTTCGAGAGCATCAACATCAAGGACGTGATCGGAGACAGGCAGAACCAGGTCGTGCGTGCGAGAGGACGCCTCATCGGAAAAGACGGGAAGACCAGACAGCTGATCGAGGACCTGGCGGACGTGTACATGTGCGTCTACGGGAACACGGTCTCCCTCATCGGGAACACCATCAGCCTCCCCATCGCGAAAAATGCCATCGAAATGCTTCTTCACGGCAGCGAGCATTCCACCGTCTACCATTATCTCGAGTCCCAGCGCCCCAAGCTCAGGATCGCCGAGATGGGATTCGACCTCTGAGGTGCGATCATGGAAGAGTGGGTTTCGAAAAATCTCGAAAAAGCACAAAAGATCGCTGCCCTGGGCCTTTGCGACCACTGCCTGGGCAGGATGTTCGCCAAATGCGGGATGAACCTGACGGACGAACAGCGCGGCGCCATGCTCAGGGCCGCTCTCCGCGAGAACGGTTCCGATACGGAACCGGAGGAGATATGCCCCCTGTGCGAAGACCTCTTCGCGATGCTGCCCCGTTTCGCGGAAGCCGTGGCGGAAAAGGTGAATACTGTCGAATCGGAGAACTTCCTCGTCGGATGCAAGATCGACCCTGAACAGGCGAAGAGGGAGAAGGAGATCCAGGAGACCTACGGCGTTGCGGATACTTCCGAACCCCTCAAGACCGAACTCAACCGCGAGATCGGAAAGCTCGCGCTCCCGATGATCCAAAGGGCGGTGAACTTCAAGGAACCGGAGGTGGTCGCATGCATCGACACCCGCTTCGCCGACGTCACCCTCGACGTCGCACCGATCTTCATCGCGGGACGCTACAACAAGCTCAGCAGGGAGATCCCCCAGACCAAATGGCCCTGCCGCATGTGCAGGGGACGCGGCTGTCCCCGCTGCCACGGAACCGGAAAGATGTATCAGACCTCCGTGCAGGAGATCATCGGAGACGTCGCCCTGAAGATGGCCGGAGGGGACGAGCACTTCTTCCACGGCATGGGCAGAGAGGACATCGACGCCTGCATGCTCGGCACCGGAAGGCCGTTCGTCCTGGAGATCAGCCATCCACGGATCAGGGACATCGACCTCGACGAACTCGAAGAAGAGGTCAACAGATCCCCCTTGGCGAAATACCACGGACTGCATTTCGTACCCCGCAAGACCGTGAAGATCTACAAGGAATCGGACCCGGACAAGGTTTATCGTGCAAAAGTACGCGCGGAGGACAAAGTTAATAAAGAAAGAGTGGTTGAAGCAACAATATCATTCGAGAACGTGCACCTTGCCCAGAGGACCCCCCAGAGGGTCGAGCACCGGCGTGCGGACCTTGTTAGAGACAGGGTCGTGTACTGGGTCAAGGCGGAGAATATCGAGGAAGATTCTTTCGATCTCATCCTGAAAACACAGTCCGGGACATATGTCAAGGAGTTCGTGTCCGGAGACGAGGGAAGAACGACGCCCAATTTCTCCGAAACGCTCGGCACCCAGTGTCGCGTTGAGTTGCTGGACGTTCTTGAAATTGACTATCAACAACCTGAGGACTGATACATATGCAGAGATCCAGAGGAACAAGATCCAAAACCCGCCAGATACTCAAGAAAAAACCGAGGGCCCGCGGCCTTTCACCCATCACCAGGGGATTCCAGACCTTCGAGACCGGAGAAAAGGTCAACATCGTCATCGACCCCAGCATCCACCACGGAATGCCCCACTCCAGGTTCCACGGACTTACCGGTGTCGTCACCGGCATAAGGGGAACCGCCTACGAGGTCAGTGTCAACGTCGGTGGCAAGATGAAGACCGTCGTCTCCCGCCCCGAGCACCTCGTAAAAGCTGTTGCATGAACAGGTTCATTATCCAAAGGTGACGCAAATGGCAGAGACCAGATACGTATCAGTAGCTGAAGTTAAAGAAATGCTGACCGAAGAGAACGAGAAAAGAGGGGAACTCATCCCCTCCCTCAAGGCAGCGCTCACTGCTGCTACGGAGACCTGCCCTCTGACCAAAGAAGAGACGGAGAAACTCATCGACAAGGTCGCCGGGATCATCTCGGAACTCGTCTCGGATGACAGCAAGGACTTCCTTGCGGTGAAGATCGCCGATACCCTCCCGAGGTCCCCCGCAGAGGTCCGCTCGTTGTTCGCCAAAGAAAGAGTTAATCTTTCCGAAGATATCATCCAAGCTATACTCAGTGCTGTCGCAGAAGCCGCCAACTGAACGAGGAATGGAAATGGAAGAGTATGCGTATATTGTCGATATTCCGCCCCAGACCCGTGGCAGCAGGATCGAGAACATTTGTTATGCCGTAGGGGACAAGGACTTCAAACTCTTCGAACTCGTCTACAAGAACGGAGTGACGGTTCAGTTCGAAGAACGTGTCTACATCGGCAAATCTCCTGAACTCAGGACCAAGATCGACCACGTCAAAAGAAGAGTGGGTTATGACGATCTCACCGGTGCGGCACAGGCCGAACTCGAGTTCGCGATTATGGAAGCCGTCAAATCGGACGAAGCGCGTTTCATCAACTTCTTCAACACCTCGACCTCGGTCAGCCTGAAAAAACACATGCTCGAAGAACTTCCCGGACTCGGAAAGAAGAGCATGAAGACGATTCTCGAGGAAAGGGACAAGCAGAAATTCACCAGCTTCGAAGATATCGCCACCAGGGTCCCATCTGTCAAAAATCCGGAAAAGCTGATTCTGGCGCGCATTATGCTCGAGATCAATGATAACACATTGAAACGTTATCTCTTTGTGGAAAAATGACCTCCGGAGAAACGTCTTCCCTCATTGCTGAGACGGGTATAATACCCACCAAAAGCAAGGGGCAGAATTTTCTGACGGACGGCCGTGTTGCCGACCGCCATATCGCTTATGCGGAGATTGAACCTGACGATAAGATCCTGGAGGTGGGCCCGGGACTGGGAATTCTTACCAAAAGACTTATCGGAAAAGGTTCCTCGCTTACCTGCATCGAACTCGATGACATTCTTGCAGAGTATATCCAGAAGACCTACGGCGATTCGCTGACGCTCATCCACGGCGATGCGGTCAAAGTCGCTTTTCCCCCTTTCGACAGATTTGTCAGCAATCTCCCATACAGTGTTTCCACCCCCATTATCTTCAAACTCCTGGAATATCCGTTTAAAAAAGCGGTCGTTATGGTCCAAAAGGAATTTGCCGACCGCATGGTTGCGGATGTCG
This sequence comes from Acutalibacteraceae bacterium, assembly GCA_963646785.1. Taxonomy (GTDB): domain Archaea; phylum Thermoplasmatota; class Thermoplasmata; order Methanomassiliicoccales; family Methanomethylophilaceae; genus Methanomethylophilus. The sequence goes on along the minus strand of CAVIXW010000053.1, from coordinate 4,922 downwards.
GAAGTCCCGATTATTCGCGCCTTACCGTGAACCTGTTCTTCAAGGCCGACTGCGAGATCCTTGAAAATGTGCCCAGATCCAGGTTCAAACCGCAGCCGAAAGTCGATTCCTGCCTGGTATCTATCGTTCCGCGCCCCGCACCGTTCGATGTCAAAGACGAAAAGACATTCTTCGACGTGACAAAGATCTGCTTCGACCATCGCAGGAAAAAGATCGGAACCTCTTTGAAAGCCGGCGGGCTGATCAAAAGCTCGGACCAGATACCCTATGCGGATGCACGTATCGAAAATCTCAGGCCCGCGGAAATCGCGGAAATCGCTGATGCGATCTTCGAATTCAAAGCCAACTTATAATTTTAAGTAGTGCTATGTCCGCAGGATTACATGCAAATTGGTATCGTCGGAAAGCCTAACGTAGGAAAATCTACGATGTTCGGTGCGGCCACAATGGCTCCGGTCGAAATCGCGAATTACCCCTTTACTACAATAGAACCCAACAAAGGCGTGGGTTATGTGCGTTATGAATGCCCGTGCAAACAGCTCGGAGTGACATGCAATCCGCATAACTCCCTCTGCATCGAAGGAACGAGGATGATCCCCGTAGAGCTTCTTGATGTCGCAGGACTGGTTCCCGACGCATGGCAGGGAAAAGGACTGGGAAACAAGTTCCTCGACGACCTGAGGCAGGCGGATGCCCTGATCAACGTCGTCGATGCCAGCGGAGGCACCAATATCGAGGGGATCCCCGGAAAACCCGGAGAATTCGACCCGGTGGAAGATGTCACGTTCCTCAGAAACGAGATCGACTGCTGGATGAGGGAGATCATCAAAGATGGATTGGGGAAGATCGCAAGAGCCGCCAAGATGAACGGCAGCAAACCCGAGACCATCCTCGCCGAGAGACTTGCCGGCCTGAAAGTGTCGGAATCGCACATCAAGGAAGCTCTCCAGAAAGTGCCCCTTCCCCAGGATCCCACCAAATGGGACGACGAATCGCTTCTCAAACTTACCACGGAGATCAGAATGCTGTCGAAACCGATGATCATCGCGATGAACAAAGCGGACGTCGCGCCTGCGGAAAATCTCGCGAAACTTTCATCCCTCGGAGAGGAGACCGTTGCCACCATGGCAGAGACCGAACTCGCTCTCAGAAAAGCGGAAAAGGGCGGCCTCATCAACTATGTGCCGGGTGACGAAACGTTCACCGTCAGAGAGGGAGTGAAACTGAACGACGGGCAGACGAAAGCCTTGGACTACATGAGGTCTAATATGGAGAAATTCAAGGGTACCGGCATCCAGAAATGTCTGGAGGATGCGGTCTACAAGACCCTCGATTACATCCCGGTATATCCGGTCGAGGACGAAAGTAAGCTCTGCGACCACTTCGGACGCGTTCTCCCCGACTGCCACCTGGTTCCCCGCGGCTCTACCGCAAGAGATCTCGCATACAGGATCCACACCGACCTCGGCGATAAATTCATCCGGGCGGTCAACTGCAGAAGTCACCGTACCGTCGGTGCCGATTACATCCTGGAACCCGGGGACATCATCAGGATCGTTGCAAACAAGTGATATGATGGCCGAAACCTGGGACGTTAGGATACTGAGCGCGTCTTCCGCCACCAGCAAGGACGGAGAACCTTACATCGAACTGTTCGGAAAGACCCGCGACAGACGTTCCATCACCCTCACGGTTTTCGGTTTCCGGTACTACTTCTATATCGTCGACCCCCTCGCAGAAACCGAGCAGGGTCTCTCGGCAGATCCTCAGATCCAATCCCTGGAACATGTTCGGCTGGAATATCACGGTGCCGTCCACGATACGCTGAAGATCGTTCTGAAAAGCCCGTGGATCTCCTCGTTCTACAAGAACCGCCTGAAGACCAAATACAAGATCCTCGCAGGAGACATACCCTACCAGGACCGTTACATCTACGATATGGACATGGGTTCCTGCATCCGTGCGACAGGCGAACCCGTCGACCTCGAGTACAACACCGACCTGGTCATTAAAATGACCTCGTTCGAGAACATCGACTCGTTCGACCCGGGACTGAAGTATCTTTCGTTCGACATCGAGAACAGCATCACCGAACAGACCATCTACTGCATCTGCACGAAGGTGGAGGAGAACGGCGTGTTCACCACACCGGACCCCATCTACGGAGATGAAAAAGATATCATCGGCAGATTCTCCGAGCTTATAGCCCGCATAGACCCGGACGTTATAACGGGATACAACATCGACAACTACGATATCCGCAAGATCATGGAAAGGGCCGAATTCAACAAAATGAAGGATGCTCTTCCGTGGGGCCGTGACCGCGGGCAACCCAAACTCCATTCCGAGAGGTTCTGGAGGGTCAAAGGCAGGCTGATAGTCGATGCGTGGTGGGCCGCCAAAAGAGAGCTCAGGCCCAAACAGGAGACCCTCAATGCGGTATCGATGCTTGTTCTCGGCGAACAGAAACTCGATGTCGACCCCAAACATATGGACGAGGAATGGGTGAACAACAAGGAAAAAGTTCTCGAATACTGCATTCAGGATGCATATCTGGCACTTCGCATTCTCCTGCACGTGGAGACGGTCAGGAAGGGTCTCGACCTCGCGGCTGTCTCGAAACTCCCCGTCGAAGACGTTCTGGTGTCGGGTACGTCGACCCTGGTGGATTCCCTGCTGATCAGGGTGGCGGACAGGTCCGGGATCGGAGTGCCGATGAACGGCAGGAGACTTCCCAGCGGAACGGACCAGATCGAGGGCGGTTACGTGCACGATATCAAACCGGGTCTCTACCACTGGGTCTGTGTTCTCGATTTCAAATCCATGTATCCGTCGCTGATCATCTCCAACAACATCTGCTTCACGACACTGTGCAAGGACGGAGAGATCGTGGCCCCCTCCGGGGCCCGCTACATGTCACCCGAAAGGAAGAAGGGGCTGTTGCCCACGATCCTGTCCGATCTGATGTCCCAAAGGGACACCATCAAGAAGAAAATGAAAGTGACGCAGGATCCTGTCGAACACGGATATCTGGACGGTCTCCAGGCCGCGGTCAAGGTCATCATGAATACGTTCTACGGCGTCTTCGCATCCTCGTTCTACCGTTTCACCGACAAGAACATCGGCGCATCGATCACGGCGTTCGCAAGGTCCAATATCAAAAGCATCATCGAAAGTCTGGAATGCGACGGCATACCCGTGATCTACGGGGACACCGACTCGGTGTTCGTACCGTCTCCCTATCACGATCTCGAGAACACCGTACGTTTCGGGACCGAACAGGCCGAACGGTTCTCGCAGGGCGCCAAAGTGCTGGAGTTCGAAAAGGTGGTGGAACCGTTCTTCTCCCACGGGATGAAGAAAAGATATGTGGGAAGGGTCGTCTGGCCTGAAAAACAGGACGATCTCCTTGTCAGAGGATATGAGATCCGCCGTTCCGATTCGTTCGACCTGCAGAGCAGGATCCTGACGGAACTGTTCGAAAAGATCCTCGACGAGAAGAAAGACGAAGCGCTGGCACTTGTAAAAGAAGCGGTCCGCAACACGCTTCAGGGAAAGGTCCCTCCCGAGGATCTTGTCATCTCCCGTACCTGCAAAGGTCTCGACGCATACGAGAATCCCGAAAGAATGGCCAACGTTCAGGCCGCCAAAAAACTGATCGCGAAGGGATATAATTTCATCCCCGGGATGAAGATCTCGTGGATTGTTACCGATGCGGCCACGTCGCCCCAGACCGTCGAACCTTTCATCAGCGGGACCCCGTTCACAGACACCCCGGACTACAGATACTATGCCGAACGTCTGGCACAGATGGCCGGCCGCATCACGGAAGTGTTCGGATGGACCGAGAAGGACCTGCTGAAAGGATCTCAGCAAACCACGCTTTTCAACGAATCATTCGTTTCGGGCAAACCGGCGGAACGTCGTTCCCCCGCACAGAAAAAGAACACCCCCGATGCGCCGAAGAAAAGAACCTCCCTCGACGATTTCTTCTGAGACCTTGCTCTTTTATATCATGACGATATTGCAATCTGCACGGGACATGTTCCCGTCGGAAATGTACTCATCTGAGTGAATCCGGATTAGGTGATTTAAATGGCAGAAGAAGATACTGCGACACACCCCCAGGGAAAAAGCATGTACAGGTACATCGCTGAAGCCTGGAACAACCCCTCCAACACTTATGTGAAGGGACTGAACATTGAGAGAAGGATCCAGTGGAGAAGAGAGGAGAATTTCCTCCGCATCGACAAACCCACCAGGCTCGACAGGGCCAGGGCCCTCGGATACAAGGCCAAACAGGGATACGTCCTCGTAAGGGCCAAGGTCAGGAAGGGAGCCTTCCAGAAGAGGCACATCAACCACGGTAGGCGTGCCAAGAGGAAGGGAGAGGAACAGCTCATCGTCGGTAAATCCCTCCAGAGGATGGCCGAGGAAAGGACCCAGAAGAGGTACAAGAATCTCGAGGTTCTCAACTCCTATTGGGTCGGAGCAGACGGACAGAGCGAGTGGTATGAGGTTATCCTCGTTGACCCCGGACACCCCGTCATCCAGCACGACCCCAAGATCAGCTGGATCTGCAACAACAAACACAAGAACCGTGTCTACCGCGGACTGACGTCTGCGGGAGCCAAAGGCCGTGGACTCAGGAACAGAGGCCACGGAGCCGAGAAGGTCAGGCCTTCCGGCGGTGCCAACGGAAACAGGAACAACTGAATTCCTTTTCCGCCCACCCTTGCGGGTGGGTCGGTGCCCTTGCTCCCCCGTTCGGGGGAGCGTTCACTTATTCCATTAAAATCGATTGTGCACAGCATTGATTTCATCGATTTCTGATAAATGTTTGCATAGCGTCCGCTGGTCGTGGGCTTTTCCGCATTGGAATTTTTACCGTTATCTCGGTTTCGATACGACCTTTCGGATCC
>CAVIXW010000052.1:0-12101 GCA_963646785.1 Acutalibacteraceae bacterium | reverse complement strand
CGAAGCTCACTCATATTCTCTCGCGCGTCTTTGCTGTAAGATTAATTGTTTTCTGAAACACATATTATTCGCACGCGTGCACATACTTATAGGAGTGCTACAGTATACCGACCATATGCACATCATCCAAGCCGGAATGGAGTTCGACGTACTCAGAGCGAACGACAGGGTCGCTCACGAAAACTACCACCGGTTCAAAGAACACGGGATAAAGACGGTGGACTTCATGGGGTCCATCGGTGCAGGAAAGACCGCTCTCATCATAGAGATCGGGAAAAAACTGATCGAAAAGGGAAAAAGGGTCTGCGTTATCGCCGGAGATGTCACCGGCGACGACGATTTCAGAAGATTCAGGGAGGCGGGACTCGATGCGGTCAACTGCAACACCGGAAAGGAATGCCACCTCGACGCAAATCTCGTGAAAAAAGCCCTGGACTCGATGGACCTCGGCAGATACGACGTGGTGATCGTCGAGAACGTCGGCAACCTGGTCTGCCCTGCGGATTTCCCGCTGGGAACGGACTACCGTGCGGTCGTTATATCCACCACCGAGGGCGATGACATGGTAAGGAAGCATCATGCGATCTTCCAACACTCCGACATCGCCATACTGAACAAGATGGATATCGCCGATGCGGTCGGCGTGGACCCCATGGTCATCATCGGCGACTACGAGAAACTGACCGGCGGACTGAAGAAGATCTACACCTGCAGTGCCAAAAAGAATGATGGGATCGAGGAGATAATTGCCGCTTTCGGCTTTTGAGGAGATAATATGAAGATACTTACTATCGGTGGCGGCGCCAGAGAGCACGCCGCAGTTGAAGCACTGGCCCGCTGTCCGGGCGTCGAGATCTACGCTGTGATGAAGAATGTCAACCCGGGCATCAAAGCGAGAGCGGTCGACATACGTTACTGCAAAGAAGACGACATCGACAACATCTGCGATTTCGCGATCAACAATTTTGTGGAGTATGCGTTCGTCGGCCCCGAAGCTCCCCTGTCCTCGGGTATCGTCGATGCGTTGGAACATATCGGCGTCAAATGCGCCTCCCCCTCGAAAGACGCTTCCAGGATCGAGACCTCCAAGACCTTCATGAGGAATCTGGTGGAAAAATACGGTATCGAAGGAAATCTCAGGTACAACAGTTTCGACACCGCCGAAGAAGCGATCGCGTTCGTTAAGACCGTTCCTTACAAAGTCGCCATCAAACCCGTCGGACTGACCGGCGGAAAGGGGGTCAAGGTCCAGGGCGACCAGCTGAACTCCCTCGAAGAAACCATCGAATACATCAACGAGATCTTCGACGACGACATCGGCGGGGGAAAGGTCATCATCGAAGAGAAGGCCGAAGGAGAAGAATTCACCCAGATGGTCTTCACGAACGGCGAGACCGTATTCCCCATGCCCCTGGTCCAGGACCACAAGAGGGCCTACGAGGGAGATACCGGACCCAATACGGGAGGAATGGGATCGTACAGCGATGCGAACCACCTGTTGCCGTTCGTCACCGAGGAGGAACGTCAAAAGGCGATTGACATAGTGAATGCGATCATCGTTGCATTGGCCAAAGAGGGGTGCCCGTACAAAGGGCCCATGTACGGCCAGTTCATGCTCACGAAGGATGGCCCCAAGATTATCGAGATTAATGCCAGGTTCGGCGACCCCGAAGCGATGAACGTTCTGACCACCCTGTCTTCGGATTTCAGCGAGATCATCAGATGGATGGCCGGAGGAAAGATGAAAGACGGCGTGACATTCTACAACAAGGCCACCGTCTGCAAGTATGTTGTTCCCCGCGGATACGGTGTCGCACCGGAACCCGGACACACAATTTCCATCAACATGGAGAGCATCAACAATGCCGGTGCCGTGGCATACTTCGGCAGCGTGGATATGAACGAGGGCAAACTTATCACGGGAACCTCCAGATCCATCGGCGTTGTCGGCATCGGCGACACGATTGCGGAAGCCGAAGCACACTGCGAGAAAGGGCTCACGTACATCAATTGCGATGCGATAGAGGTCCGTCATGATATCGGTACGGCAGAACTGATCCAGAAAAGGATCGACCATATGGGATCAATCCGCGGACAATGAGGCGCGTAGCAGTCAAAATAGCATATCTGGGAGACGAATTCAACGGATCCCAGATACAGCCTGCCGAAACCAATATCCGCACCGTTGCAGGAGAGATATTGGATAATCTGACCCTGGTGGACCACGTTCCCCGGGAAGAGATCGACCTTAAATTTGCCAGCCGCACGGATGCGGGGGTCAGCGCACTCGGCAATGTCATCACATTTTACACCGAATTCAAAGACCTGGGCCTTTTACTGAGGGCCGCCAGCTCGATATCCCACGGGGTGTATTACAAAGGTGTTGCGGAGATCGATGACGTATTCAATCCGCGCATTGCCTGGAAAAGATACTACCGTTACACGACTCCCGAATACGGCATAGATATCAAACGTTTTACGGAAGCCGCCAAGATCTTCGAGGGACATCATGACTTCAAACGTTTTGCAAAAAACGAAACGGAAAGATCGACTGTAATGTCGATAGAAAGCATTGATGTCAAACAAGTCGACGGGATGATCGTTACCGACTTCTGTGCGGATTATTTCCTTTGGAATCAGATCAGACGCATCATGGCCGCAGTGATCCAGGTGGGCAAGGGAATGTCCTCCCTGGATGATGTCAAAGCCAAACTCGCAGGGGAAGAAGGCACGTTCGGTATTGCAAAACCTGACGGCCTCACACTTTTGGATGTCACATACACGGACCTTGAGTTCCAAACCCCGCCTTATTGTCCCTATGAAAAACGTCTCAGGCAGGACCTTTATCTGGATTCGCTCAGGCAGATGTTCCATAAATCCTTGTAACCGTTCGGATATTGCAACATATGCAATTACAAGAGATTCTGTCCGAGGTCAACAACGCACTGTCCGAGGAGGAAAAGGCTACAGAACTTGCATTCGAATCCTCACGCAAAATCATCCGTAAAACCAAGACTGCGATCCATGGGATCCATATCGGAACCAGGGATCCGGAACTTATCGACGAGATCTCCAGCGACCTTGCGGGGCTGGTATCATCACTCAGGGGCCATCCGGGACTTATCTTCGGAACCGACGTTCAGAGTGCGATGTCCGAGTTCGCCGAGACCGTCATCTATGACCGGATTATCGAAGAAAAAGGGATCCCCACATTCGACGACCTGGAAATAACGCCCGCCGCATGGATTCTGGGTCTTGCGGACAGTATCGGAGAATTAAGAAGGGATATGCTTACGGCCCTTATCAGAGATGATCTCGAGAAGGCAACAACGATATTCGGATCCATAGAGACGCTTACGGATGCGCTGATGGGATTCGACATCAAGGACACGGTGGTTCCGATCCGGAGAAAACAGGACATCGCTCGGGGGATCCTCGACCGTTCGAGATCCGATCTCGCCACTGCGAAAATCATGAAAAGATGATTTGAAGAAAAACCCCGGCGATCAAAAGACACCGGGGCCGGGGGCTTATGCCCCCATGGTTTTCAGCGCCTTGCTTTGGGTTTACCGTAATTCTTTACTGGCTTACGGAATACCCAGACCGCAAAGATCACCAGGATGGCCAGGATCACAACCATCAGATACATCAGATAGTTGTAGTCTCCCTGGTGGTAATAGAACTCGTATTCGACACCCAGTCCTTCGATGGTATAGGCATGATCTCCCGCGTCAACGTAGAAGGTATGCTTGCCGACGGACATGTTTTTGTCGAAATATTTGTAGGTCACGGTCTTGCTTGCATCCGCAGCGAGGGTGACCTCCTGTCCGCTGTCATCGATCTTCTTGCCGTCGACATAGAAGTACACGGTGGTAACATTGATGTCAAGGCTGCCAGTATTCTTGAGCGTGACGCTGAGAGTAACGGGTTCCCTTGCCTCGAGGGTCTTCGAAACGGTAAATACCTTGTTCGGAAGATCGCTGGTGCTGCTGTACCTCTCCGTGAAGGTGACCTCGAGTGTGTAAACACCCGCGGTCGAAGGAAGGGTAACGGTGATATCCTCGGAGAAGTCCGTTTCGGTAGAACTTCCGGCGGTTCTCGACAGTGCGCTTGACTGCGAAACGCCTTTGGAGTTGACCAACTTGGCGGAGTAGGTCATGTTACTGAAGACGTCATGGTCCTGTTCATAGAACTTTATGGTAGCAGTGATCTTTCCGCCGGTGGCCTGAACGGTATCGGAAAGAAGGACATCTCCCGAACTGACGGAATCGGCAGAGGTGTCGTCGGTTACGGCGAACACCGCTGCTGCAGATGCGAGGACCATGACGGTCGCCGCAAGTATCGCAAGATTCAGTTTTTGCGTGAGAACACCCCCCTCTTCATGCCTCCCCAGATGGTTACAAGGAGAAGCAGGACGACGACAACGGTAAGGATCCAGAATCCGTTAGGCAGAGCTTTTACCTTGTTGTCGGAACCGGCACCGGAAGCCGAATGCTCCGAGCCGTCGACTTTGGCGACCGACGGATCCAGGTCCGCAGATTTGGTGTAATCTCCGGTTACCGATAGCGATATCGACGGCACACCGGCGGTTGAATCTCCCGACTTGTTGATCAGCATCACATACACGGTAGTGTCTCCGAGACCGTTAAGCTTGAACGAATCTCCGTTCTCCTTGATAAGCAATCCACTGGAGTCTACCAGCATCACCCACCATTTGTCGGCATCGGTCTTCAAGGTCGCCTTGAGGTTGACCGTCTTGTAAACGGAGTTGTTGTTGGTGAAACGGATTGCATACTTGTAGGAATAACCGTCTGCGGAATCGGATACTCCGCTGTCTCCTCCGGCAAATGCGACAGAGATATCTCCGGTGGCACCGGAGCCTTCGGCATGATCCTTGTCGACAACCACCTTTCCGACGGAGGTTCCGTCGATGGTGGTGACCTCGAGGGTCATATCGGAATTGCCCGCACCGATGGTGAACTTGTTGTAGTATCCGTGAACCTCGATCGTGCTCTCCTTTGCACCGTCACCGGATATGGTGATGGCGTACATCTTGTCAAGGGTCAATGCCCCGCTGGCGGTCACGAAGTAGGTGACCGCATAATCGTGGGTGTTCTTCACCCGGAGGAAGATATCGGCATCTCCGTCATTCAGTGTAGCGTCATCAACAGTGACGACATCGGAGGTCACTTCGGACTGCGTCGTGGAGGAAAGGTTGAAGGTAGTATCCTCATCGACAGTGAACTCGCCGACATCCGAAATACCGTAGACCGTATAGGTATAGGTATCGTCGGTAGCCTTGGCATCGAGGGACATACTGGACACTTTGAAACCTTTCGGCAGATCAACGGAGTATACTCCCTTGCTGACCTCCACCTGTACGGTTATACCCTCCTGCGTATCATCATAGATGTACAGGTGACCGTCGACTTCTGCACCGACATATCCCTTAAGGGTCTTGCTTTCGACAAACGTGTAATCGCTGAAGGTATCATTCGAGTCAAAGGTCTTGGAGTAAACCACTTTTCCATCGGAATCGGTCACTTTGAAATAATACTCGTAATCGATATGCGCATCGTACTGAAGATAGTAAGTGACGATACATTTGTTGTCCTTGTCTTCGACACTGACGTAGGCACCTGTCTTCTCATCGTTCTCGACGGGGACGAGAGTGACGGTATCTTTTTCGTTTGCCTTGGTCAGAGTTACTTTGAAACAGGTGACGGCACTGAGGGTAATCTCTTTGGTATCGATGTAGATGTTGATGGTCTCCGAGTCGATGAACTTTCCGTTGGTAATGGTGTCATCCACGTAGCCGTTCTTGTAAACGGTCACGACATAACGTCCGGGGATAAGGTAATCGATCTCATCGCCGATCTCCTCCTTGGTTATGTTGTATTTGTTGATCTTCGTGATCTTACCGTTAAGGATGGTCACGAGCAGATCGTAATCGGTACCTGCGTATGCATCGAACACGAGAGTTCCGTCGAAGGTGGTCTTGAGATCATCATCGTTGATGAAATTGATGGCATCCTTGGAAAGAGGCTTCACGGTGTTCTTGCTCGTGTCATACTTTGTGTCGATGGAGAACGTCTCGAGGGTCGTTGTACTGGATACGGACGTCGACTCCTTCGACTGGAACACGAGTCCGGAGCCGGATTCGGTCTCGACGAGGTTGAATATACCGGTACCGCTCGCACCGTAGGCTTTGTCCAAGGGATCGAATGCAACATTGTAGCTGACGATGGCATCCTTCGGCACGTACAGGGTGTACTTTCCGTCAGAGCCGGTCACGGCAGGGATGATGTAGGTTGCATCGCCGACCTTCACGGTGAAGGTCAACGGAATAAAGGCAAGCCCCACGGTACTGGGTACCATGTTGGTCTTGTAGTTCACGGTAGCGTTGGTGGCGTATGCGACATCCATCTTGACTTCGATATCGGAAGTATCGCCGCTGATATCTTTGTTGAAGTAAACTGCCTGACTGTTGTTGGTCGCGTAAACGGTGTACGATCCGTTGGGGACATGCCCGCTGAACTTTCCTTCGTTGTCGGCCGCAAACAGATAGACTCCGGTAGTGGTGCCGACCCCGATGAACGCAACGGTTCCCGAAAGGGCGGTTCCCGAGTTGTCTTTAAGAACTCCGCTCACAGCCGAACCGATACCGGTATACTCCGTCAGATAGCCGTCGAGGGTCTTCGGAATATAGGCGGTAGTATCCTTGGCAACGGTACTGTAACCGAGTGCGGCCCAGATACTTCCGGGTTCGGATCCTATGCTCGATGCGGCATACACCGAAAGCGTCGCACTGGCAGTGCTGGTGGATTTGTCGAGGGAGATCGTCTTGGCCTGTACGGACACGTAGTCGTTCTTGACATACAGGGTATATTTCCCGACAGGCAGATAGACATCTTCGGATCCGGTGATCTCAAGATCGAATGTCAGTCCGTTGGAACCCGCAAAGGTGACCTCCACGGAGTCGCTCATCTGCTTACCGTACATGTCGTTGACGGTGATCGTGGCCTTGGCCGCACCGAGATTGACGGACAGATAGTCGAGACCGTCGATGATGCTGACCGAACTGACGGTGTTCAGGAGGGATCCGTCCTTTGCGTAAACATTGATGGTGTATTTGCCGGGAATGAGATCCTCGACAGTGAATCTTCCGTCAGTTACGGACACGGTTTTGACCTCTCCGTCGCTTCCGACGAAACTGAGTGTCACATCGGAGGTATCGTAGAAATTGTTGTTGGAATCAACGATCTGTCCCGTTTGGGTAACGGGTGTCAGCACGAGATTATAGTCGACGATCTCGGATGCATCGGTCTCGAGCGTATTCACGCAGACCCCGTCCCTGAATGTCTCGGAACCTACGAAGTACTTCACAAGATACTTCTGCTTATCCAGAGGCTGATCTGGATCAAGGGTGGGAACGGTGATGTTGAACCTTCCCTCGCTGTCGGTGTAGGTGATGCAGCGCGGGATGTAGGAGATAGAGCTCTTGGAGTCGTAGTTGATCATTTCATAGACAACCACCTTCACGTCGGAAACGGGCTTTGCCGATTCGCCGGTTCCGGTAGTTATCTGACCGGACTTGACGGTCTTGGAATGATCGTACTCGTACATGATGACCGAGGAAAGGTAATTGATGTATCCCCCCTGAGCATTCTGCAGAGCGATCGCCTCGTAAGCGTCCATATCCTCCCATTCGGCATTTTCGTTCGCTCTGTACATAACATGCCAGTAGTCGATCCTGAAGTTATCCAATCCGTATCCGGGCTGGGCCTTGACGGTTCCGTCGGAGTTGCCGAGCTTGGAGAGCAGGTCGAGAGAGGTGCTGAGTCCGAAATCGGAGGGAGTGACACCCATGAGTGCGTTCCAGAGGAAGGTCTGGTACATGGCATCCTGGTAGGTGTAGTACAGCTGAGCGTAGTATCCGTACTGGTAGTAGAGACGGGTGGTGGCCGTAACATTGTACAGAGCAGAGGGGCTACCGTCGCTGTCGAGGGCATAATCGTCGAAGTAGGCCATTGTCGAAGCATAGGTTCCGTCCTTGGCGTAAAGCGGGATCATCGATCCGTCCACTTCGATGTAGGAGATCTTGTTTCCGGACTCGGCACAGACCTTGTCGTAAAGATCGGCGAGTTTGGCACTGTCGAGCTGGGCGGTCAGATAGTGCACACCGGCAAGGTAGGGCACGGTCTCCGAGCTGAGCTGGGTTTTGTACTTCACGAAATCGTCGGCGTGCTGGGAGATGTAGTCTCTGGCATAGCTTTCGTCACTGACGATCTTGACGAGTTCGAGCACACCCGACTCCTCGAACTGAGCTGCGTACTTGGCGGCATCGTTCTCGACGAGACGGATGATCAGGGAAGCAAGCGCGCCTGCGTTACCTGTGGACAGGTACACGGAGGCCATTGCAGATGTTCCACCGCCGTTCGAACTGGTGACGGTCGAGTACCTACCGATCTGAGTGGCGGCATCGGAATAACCGTACCAGGTTACGAGGGCACCGTTCTTGTCCAGGCCGGCATAGTGGTTCCAGGTGCTCGTGGTGAGCGTGGAGTTCGAAGTGTTGATGGTGTAACCGAGACCACCGAAGTAGTTCCCGTGTTCGTTGTTGGTAGGTGTGGAAGCGTCGACCGCATAGACCGCAGTGGGTACCGCGACGAGGAAGACGGTCACGAGAAGGGTGACGAGAGGGAAGAAGTTGAGAGCTTTCCTGGCACCGGCTTTGAAACCGTTGCCTCTGAGGGATTTGAGGTAGGACCTCATGTCCACCTTGCGGATGATGCTCACGAGGACATATCCGGATCCGACGGCGAAACCCGCGCCCGCAACGAGTGCGTACTCAGTGCTGAACCATCCGACGAAGAAACTGGCGAGCAACCAGATCATCGTGAACATATAAAGGAGGCTTCTGGAGTGGTCACGGAACTTGTAGGCCATCCAGACCCCGGCAAAGAGGGGGAGCCAGACGGTCAGCCAGCCGTAGTAGGATGCCATGGTGGAAATGCTGGTCCTGCTGAACTGCTCGGCAAGAGAGTGTGCGAGAGCACCGGTGACGGGAAGACTTCCCGACATGACGGCGCTGGAGACGCTGGGTACCGCGACCGCAAGTACGACCGCGACAGCGAAGATGATGACCGCGGTGAGCGGAATGGAAAGTACCCAGGGCTTCTTCTCGAGAGCGAGGAATATAAGGCTGTATACGACGACGAGGACCGCAAGAATGCATCCGCCCTCGAAGATCTGATTCCACAGGCCCGTGGGTATGTAGTAAGCTGCACCGACGACGATACCGACCAGAAGGGAAACGAGGGGGATGCCGATAAGGACCCCGAGGTCCTTTCCGCCGACACGCTGGATAACGGATGCGACAAGGACCATTGTGGCCATGGTCATAACGGCTGCCCAGAATCCGGTCCAGGTCAGAACGATGAATGCAAATGATACCGCCGCGGCAAGAGTGTATTTCCCGACAGCGGATACTTTCAGAACGGACCCGATACCGGTCGCATTGAGTTCGTCGGCCTTGCTGTAAGCGGATGCGACGAAGTAGACGAACCAGGCCACGATGAAGCAGAGCAACGGATACTCGGCACCGTTCGAAAAGGCCGTGGTCATGATCGAGGCCGCGAAAACCGCATAGAACAATGCGCTGACAAGGGAGATGATCTCGTCCTTGAAGAGCTTCTTTGCGATCAGGTAGACCGGAACGCAGGTCAACGCACCGAAGATGGGTGCGGTCCAGGCAAGGGTTCCGGCTGCCGCAACGGATGTGTCGATCCCGAAACAGGTGACCAGCCAGGCAATGGCGGCCATAAAGTAATCGAACAGAGGGCCGGAGATACTGGCGGTTCCGAATGGGTAGTTCATCGACATCTCGTTAGCAGGGTTGTAGGTACCTGCAAGAATCTCCGTAATGATACGAAGGTGGCTGGATGCGCTTGTACCGCCAGACAGGGCATAATTATCCCCCGCGGATATCCCATAAGCAAAAACGAACCTGAAAAGGAACGCCACGATGATAATCGCGAGCAGGGAGAGCAAGCGCCAATGCAATCTGAACCAACTTCCATTACCGCCGGTTTTCACGGACGGTTTGGATGCCTCGCCTTCAGATACGGCGGGGCTGGCATTATCTTTAGCATGTGTGCGCATTCTCAAATCTCCATAATTTCGATTAGAGTACGCGCTCATAGCTGAATCGATATTTAAGGGCTACTTTATTAATATATATAGCGCCGGCCCGCCGGGGCCTAGATGGAGCAATAAGCCAATCAAAGCACGGAACGGATCTCGGATGCGATCTGCTCGGCCACGGCCTTCGGGTCCTCGGCCTTGTAGATTGCACGGCCGACGATGACATAGTCCGCACCGGCCCGTATGGCATCCGAGGCAGAACCTCCCTGGGCACCGACTCCGGGGGAGAGGATCTCCCTGTCGCCGATCACCTTGCGTATCCCGGCTATGCGTTCCGGGCGTGTCGCAGGGGCGATGAATCCCCTGACCCCGCACATGACACCGACATGTGCCAGAGCCTCGGCGTTGGGGGCAGTGAACTCCTTTCCGCCGGGATGGCTCATCTCGGTCACGGCATATATCGCCACGTCCTTTCCGGCTGCCTTCACGGCCTCCGACAGGGAATCGCTGCCGGGGAACGCATGGACGATGACCGCGGAAGCACCGCGGGCGATGCACTGTTCCACTATGAGCCTGACTGTGTTGGGGATATCGGCCACCTTGAAATCGCAGATGACGTCGGAGATCTCGGATAATCTGGTGATCATCTCGGGTCCGGCGGAGAGGACCAAAGGCCAGTTGATCTTGATCGCATCCACGACACCTGCCACGGAACGGGCGATCGATAGTGCCGTTTCGCCGTCGGTCTCATCAAGTGCCAGAATCAGATGCGATTTCTTCTGCATGAACGCCTATCACACGAACATTATATAACTCTCTCTGGCATGGAAAGGACATGGCCTTCCAAAGGTTCGAATCGGGTTCGGCTGCCAACGGAGAATTGGCAGAGGGTTGCAAGTACTGTATCAAAGGCTCCAAAATGGTCCTTTTCGTAACGGGCAAATGCAATGCAGGCTGTTTTTACTGCCCCGTGTCAAAAGAAAAAAAAGGAAAAGATGTCGTTTTTGCCAACGAAGGCCGTGCCCCGGCCGACGAGGACGTGCTCCGCGAAGCCGAATCCATGGGTGCGGAAGGCACCGGCATAACCGGAGGGGACCCGTCCCTTGTGCTTGACCGCACGATCCACGATATCGAACTCCTGAAAAGTAAGTTCGGAGAAGGACATCACATCCACATGTACACAGCGGTGATCAGTCTCGAAAATGCCAAAAAACTCAAAGCCGCAGGACTCGACGAGATCAGATATCATCCGGCCGAAGACCTTTGGGACCGCATAAAGACCTCCGAACTCAAAGCGATAATCGATTCTTCGGGACTCGATGTCGGCATCGAGGTCCCTGCCCTCCCGGGGAGGGAAGATAAACTGTGCCAGCTGCTGAGATCTGCATTCGCGATGGGGGTGAAATTCGCCAACCTAAACGAGCTGGAATTCTCGGAAAGCAACTGGCATATGATGGATGAACAACGCCTTTCGATAAAGAACGAGTTATCATCCGCGGTCCTCGGATCGGAAGAAACGGCCATATCGGTGATGAAAAAGCTTCCGGACCTTCCCATCCATTATTGCTCGTCGACATTCAAAGACGGGATCCAGCTCAGGAACAGACTCATCCGCAGGGCAACGAACATCGCCCGGGAATACGACGTCATAACCGAGGACGGAACCCTGATCAAAGGCCTGATCTATGCCGACGACCTCGACGACGCATGCGGGTACTTAAGGGACAATTACGATGTTCCAGACGAGCTGATGTTCATCGACAGGGACCGCAACGTTATGGAAACGGCATCATGGATCCTCGAAGAGATCGGGGAAGAACTACCGTTCAGATGCTATGTTGCCGAGGTCTATCCGACCGAGGACAGATTGGAAGTCGAACGTACGCCGATAAGAAAAAAGGGTTCTGCTACAAAGTGTGTGGAAACCATGGGCAATCAGTAGGTCCTGTGAATAT
>CAVIXW010000051.1:0-12150 GCA_963646785.1 Acutalibacteraceae bacterium | reverse complement strand
CGTCTTTGCTGTAAGATTAATTGTTTTCTAAAACATGCGACGCTGCCTTCCCAATGCTTTTTTTAGGACCGACCTTATGCTCTCCTCTTGTAATGTCGGAAGAACTTATACCTATGATTTGGGAGGCCTTCGGGAATGACCATATCACCACCGCGGAGGCCGCAAACCGTCTTGAAACCGCATTCAGGTACAAGTGTCCCGACGATCTCGCCAAGACCCTCAACAAACTGAAGAAAGAAGGATGGATCAAAGGAAAGGTCTCCTTCGAAGACGGAGGGTGGATCTGGTGGGTGGATGAGGAATGTCGCTCTAAGAAAAAGGTGTAACCGGATATGGAGAATTACGTGGAAAACGATATCCTTGAGGCATGGGGGGAGATTTTTGCCAAAGACGAATACAGGCGGACCATCCGCGAGATCGCGGACTATTATCCCGAGAAGAGAAGCCTCTTTGTGAATTACATCGATATCGACACCTACAGCACCGATTTCGCGATGTATCTCCTCGACAATCCCGATGTCTGCATCCCCCTCGGAGAGAAGGTCATACTCGGCCTGATGCCGGCCGATTGGGATCCCAAGGACCCTGTCAGGCTAAGGCTGCGCGCTCTTCCGCGCGATGCCAAGGTCGGCGTGCGCAAACTCAGGGAAAACCATTTGGGAAAGCTCGTCGCGATCGAGGGCCTTGCTAAGAAAGTATCTGCCGTCAAGCCCCGTATGACATTTGCCAAGTTCACCTGCGCCCGCTGCGGTACGGAGATATGGGAACCCCAATCCGGAATGTATCTTCGCGAACCGCTGATGTGTCCGAACACCAACGGGTCCTGCAACAAACAGCAAAACCGCTTCATACTGTCCAACAAAGACTGTAAATTCATCGACACGCAGAAGATCGAAATCCAGGAAAATCCAGAAGGATTACGCGGCGGGGCCCAGCCGGAGAAGATCTCCGGATTTGTGGAAGACGATGTCGCAGGAATTTTGACTGCCGGTAACAGGGTCACATTGAACGGTATAATCCGTCCGGTGGAAAAGCAGGAACGCGACAAAACCACGATATTCGACATTTATGTCGACGTGATCTCGATAGAATTCGAGGAGCACGAATACGACGAGATCAACATCACCGAAGAAGACGAGAAAAAGATCCTTGCAACCTCGCGCGATCCGAAACTGTTCGAACACATCGTTGCTTCGATCGCTCCGACCATCTACGGTATGGATGAGGTCAAACAAGCCATCGCGTTGCAACTTTTCGGAGGGTGTCACAAAGTATTGGACGACGGTTCGACAATAAGGGGCGACACCCATATCCTTCTTGTCGGAGACCCCGGTGTTGCGAAATCCCAGATTCTTCGTTACATGAGCAATCTGGCTCCGAGAGGTATTTTCGCATCGGGAAAGTCCGCATCTGCCGCAGGTCTTACCGCCGCAGCGGTCAAAGACGATTTCGGTGGGGACGGGTTCACCCTGGAGGCAGGTGCATTGGTCCTTGCAGACAAAGGTCTTGCCTGTATCGACGAGTTGGATAAGATGACGACGCAGGACCGTTCCTCCCTGCACGAGGCCATGGAATCCCAAAAGATCTCCGTCGCGAAGGCAGGGATCACCACGACCCTGCAGTGCAGGTGTTCGATGCTCGCGGCGGCCAACCCCAAGGAAGGAAGGTTCGATCTCGAAGGCGAGCCCCTGGCGAGACAGATCGATCTGCCTCCCGCACTTCTTTCGCGTTTCGATCTTATTTTCGTGCTCACCGATAAACCGAACGAGGTGCAGGACCGCAACATCACCAGATTCATTCTGAACGTCCATCGTCGCGGTCAGGCACTCCAGCACTCAGATATGGAGGATATGCCGGGTATCGATCTGAAACGGATCCGGGACAATACCAGCAGTATCAAACCATACTTCGATCAGGAGTTCCTTCGCAAATATGTCGCATATTCCAAACGTCTGACCCCTGTTATGACGGAGGCCGCGGCCGAACTTATCGAGGAGTCCTATATGCGCATCAGGATGTCCGGGGGAAAGAGCAACTCGATCCCCATCACTGCAAGGCAGCTCGAGGCATTCGTCCGTCTGTCCGAAGCTTCGGCCAAGATGCGTCTGAATCAAACCGTCGATACGCTCGATGCCCAGCGGGCCGTAGATCTCGTATCGTACTATCTCAGCAAGGTCGCCGGCGGAGAGGATGGTCAGGGGGATATCGACCGTATCATGGGTTCGGTCACCAGTTCCCAACGTTCGAAGGCGAAGGTCCTTATGGGGATCATCGGACTTGAAGGAAAGTCCCTCCAGGAAATATTGGACGAGGCCGCACAGGAAGGCATCGACGAGCATGATGTGCACTCCGCTCTGCGCCGTCTCATGGCCAACGGCTCCATCTATTCTCCGAGCGACAATATATACCAGGTGGTCAGTTCCAATGTCTGAGAAATTCTACTTCAAAGTACACGGTCACCAGTCCGAGGTCGTCATTGCGATATGCGATGACGATATACGCGGACAGACCTTCGCGGGCGCCGGAAAGAAGTTCTTTGTGTCTCCGGCATTCTACGGTGACGAGCTGGTC
This sequence comes from Acutalibacteraceae bacterium, assembly GCA_963646785.1. Taxonomy (GTDB): domain Archaea; phylum Thermoplasmatota; class Thermoplasmata; order Methanomassiliicoccales; family Methanomethylophilaceae; genus Methanomethylophilus. The sequence continues at coordinate 9,579 of CAVIXW010000051.1, read as the reverse complement.
GACGAAACCTTCGTGCGCGACAATATATCCGCTTTCACGATCCTGAATCTTGCAGGCAACAGGGCCGTCGAACTGGCGATCTCGGTCGGTCTGATCTCTCCCGCAAACGTCATCGATATCGGCGGAATGAAGCACGCTCAGGCGGTGAGGATGTGAACGGATTCTGTGTCGAATGCGGCGTCAGCACAGACCATACGGTGAACGGGCTCTGTATGGACTGTTTCCTTCGGGACCGTACGCTGGTCACGCTCCCCGACCATGTCGATCTTTTCGTTTGTACGAGTTGCGGACAGTTTCTGTGGAGAGGAGAATATCAGTCGATGTCCCCCGAGAAAGCCATCTCCCTTGCTGCCAAAACTGCGTTAACGACCATCAAGGAGGCCAAACCCGTTCGTTGTGATACGGATATCGCACCGCGTGACGAATATAATTATTCGGTCACCCTTCGTTGCAAACTCGCCATCTCGGATTTCGAAACAGATGCGTTGGCATTCACCATCGTTCGTGTGAAAAACACCGTTTGCAAGATATGTTCCAGACGTACCGGAAACTACTACGAATCTATCCTGCAGGTGCGTACTTCCGCCAAAGAGATCCCTCCGGAACTGATGGATGAGGTTCTTGCCCGCGTGGAGAAACTGGTGGATGATGCTGGGCTCACCAATCCGAACGCATTCATCACCAAGATGGAACTTGTTCCCGGGGGCGTGGATGTCTATCTGTCCATGATCGCGTTGGGCCGTGAGATCTGCAAGACCCTCAGCGACCAATACTGTGCCGAAACCGACGATTCCTCGAAGCTGGTCGGTCAGACCCGTGACGGAATAGATATGTACCGTGTTTCCTACCTCGTCCGCCTTCCGGAATTCCATGTGGGGGACATCGTGCGTTACGGAAAGAAATACTATCTTCTGACCAGGGTTTCGAGTGCCGGCGGAAAGATCAAGTCCCTGAACAATTTTTCGGATATGACCATTAGGCGTCCGAATATGCCCGAATTGAAGGTTTACGCCAAGTCCTCGGAGCTCGAAGTGGCCGATGTGATATCCCGGTCCGATGGGGAGATCCAGGTCCTGGATCCGCGTGATTATTCCACCAAAGAGCTCCTCGTCCCCAAGAACGCGGTCATCGGAGATACCGTGAACATGGTCAGGATCGAAGACGTACTCTATTATGTGCCAGAGTGATGCGCATGGTCGTTAAATTACCAGAAACCAGAGAGAAGATCATAGAGAATCTGCTGAGGGTTGCGAACACCAAACTTCCCGAAGATATCGGATGGGCATTGGAGGCCGCCGCGGGCTGGGAGTCGAACTCCGTGGCCGCTACCCAGCTGGCCGCGATAATGGAGAACGTCAGAAAGGCCGAGCATCTCGGAAAACCCATGTGCCAGGATACCGGAATTCCGATATTTTACGTGCGTGGGAAGATCGACGGGAGTATCGCCCGCGACATTTCCCGGGCCGTGTCCAACTCCACCTCGGAGATCCCCATGAGGCCCAACACCGTGGACCCGATCCTCCGTACGAACTACGGTAACAATCTGGGAGAAGGGATGCCCTGCATCCACTACATTCCGACCGATGATGATTTCACTGAGATCGCGGTCCTTCTGAAGGGCGCAGGTTCCGAGAATATGACGAAATTGAAGATGCTCAATCCATCGGACGGCATGACCGGTGTCAAGAAGTTCATTATTGATTCCGTTATCGAGGCCGGCGGACGCCCCTGTCCCCCGGGCATCGTGGGCGTCGGTATCGGCAGTACCGCCGACGAATGCACGGCAATGGCCAAACGCGCACTTTTGGAACCTCTCGATATGGAGGACCCGGACCCCGAGATACAGGCGTTGGAGGAAGAACTTTTCGTCAAGATAAATCAGAGCGGACTCGGCCCCATGGGCCTCGGAGGAAATACCACCGTGCTCGGAGTGAAGGTCCGTAAATCCGCCTGCCACACCGCCAGTCTGCCGGTGGCCGTGAACATAGGCTGCTGGGCTACAAGAAGGGCCGTTGCCCGTATCACCGATACCGACGTGGTCTATTCCCAGGGGGTCAGACTTTGAGACCGCTCCGCACTCCGCTGACCGAGGATGTCGTCAGGTCGCTCAAACTCGGGGAGGTCCTCAATCTGACGGGCCCCGTGGTCACGGGCCGCGACGAAGTCCATATCCGCGCACTCGAATATGTCGATGAAGGAAAAGAGGTTCCGGAATGTCTCCGCGGTGCCGTACTCTATCACTGCGGGCCGATCATGAAACAGTGCGAAGACGGCAAATGGACCGTCGTGGCTGCAGGTCCGACCACCAGTGCCAGGATGAATAAACTGGAGCCCCGGTTCATCAGAGAGTTCGGAATAAGGGCGATCGTCGGCAAGGGGGGTATGTCCTCCGAGGTTGCCACGGCGATGAAAGAGGTCGGATGTGTCTATCTGGCCGCCACCGGGGGTGTAGCCGTTTCATACGCAGAGGGGCTTTCCAGGGTCACGGGTTCCGAATGGAACGATCTCGGCATGCCCGAGGCCCTCTGGAAATTCGATACAAAATCTCTGGGCCCGCTGATCGTCGCAATCGATGCCAACGGCAACAGTCTTTACGATAAGGTCCGCGAGGACGTCGCCCGCAATGTATCTGCTCCGGAATGATCACTTCGCGCCGGCATCCGCTCTATCCACATTCTTCCAGGTGCGGGTGCAGAGCACATACGAGATGATAACGAGGCACAATCCGACGCTAACGCCGAATATCAGCATCAGATGATACAGGGTCAGACCCAAATACATCGTCGGCTCTTTCTGGTCCAGTTCAAAACTCAGTTTGAGAGATGATTTGCTGATCTCTACGGAACCCGCATAGGATTCGAATCCGTCGCATTTGATCGTAATGGAATACGTTCCGATTCTGATCGATTCGATCGTGCAGATCCCTTCCGAGTTCGTGTATGCGATGTATGTGTTCTCTCTGTTCTTCAGAATGATCTCGGCATTGCGGACCACGCTGCCGGTAACGGAATTGACCACTGTTATCGAACCCGTCACATAGGTGTTTCCGAGTAGGATGCAGTGTTGTTCATCGCTTGTGACCGTGTAGATACCTTCCGCGGGCGTAAGGGTGCTGAGATCGATCTCCGCAACGGAATTGATTGACGGTTCCGTCGAGTTACTATACAGATTTCCCACCAGGGACATGGTGTCGGGAAGGGCAAATATGCTATATCCGTCGCATTTGAAGTCGAACTGCACTTTCTTGGTAGTATCGATGGTGCTTTCGTCGGATATCTTGATCTGGAAATAGCCGTACTCGTCGGTCTTGCCGGTGAACTGTTTTTCGTTGTAGATCAAGGTCACCTCGACGTCTTCCGCAGCGACTGGCCCGGATTGTCCGGCTTCGCATATCAGGCCACGGATCTGCACTCCGGTGCTCGTTTCTCCATCGGCCGCATCGACGGGAACCGCGGATACCAACAATCCGGAGATTGCGATGAACATGACGAGCATTGGCAGAAGTTGGGCCTTCATTGAATAAGGATTCTGATTCACGGTAATATATTGTTCGATGGTTTTCAGCGATGTTTAGGATAAAAGTATATATCGTTACTTGATAGACGCTACATTCTTACGGCTGGTGAAGCATGGAGAGGATTGGTAAGGTCTATACAACGGAGGATGTACTGTCCCGGATGGAGCCATTGGTGTCCAAATGGTTCCGCGAGCGTTTCGATTCGCTGACTGAACCCCAGTCTATGGCGATCCCTGTGATCTACGATAGGAAGAACGTGCTCATCTCCTCACCTACCGGTTCCGGAAAGACCCTCACCGCATTCACCAGCATTCTGAACCAGTTGATCAAGTACTCTTCGGAAGGGACCCTCGAGGAGAAGATCTACTGTATCTATATCTCTCCCCTGAAAGCCTTGGCAAACGATGTCAGACGCAACCTCAGCGATCCGTTGGCACAGATGAGGGAATTGGCGGAACGCGAGGGGCTCCCCATACCCGATATCCGCGTTGCCGTCCGTTCTGGAGACACTCCGCAGAACGAAAGGCAGAAGATGGTCCGCCATCCGCCGCACATCCTCATCACCACTCCCGAGTCCATGGCCCTTATCCTTGCCTCTCCCAAGTTCAAGGAGAAGATCAAAGACATCGAATGGCTGATCCTCGACGAGATCCACGACATCTGCGACTCCAAGAGGGGAGCATTCCTTTCGCTCACCATCGAAATGCTTCGGGAGTACTGCGGTCACGATTTCACCCGTATCGGACTCTCGGCAACCGTCGCACCCATAGAGGAAGTGGCGAAATATCTTGTCGGATACCAGCTTGACGGAGAACCCCGCGATGTCGCGCTCATCCAATCCAGCTCGAAGAAGATCCTCGATCTGAAGGTCGTCTGCCCCACCGAGGATATGACCGCCCTTCCGACGGACGTCGTCAGTTCGATGATGTACGACCGTCTGAAAGAACTGGTGGACATGCACGAGACCACGCTGATCTTCACAAACACCCGTTCCGGTGCCGAGGCCGTCGTTTACAAACTGAAAGAGAGAGGTCTCGAAAGCATAGAGGTTCACCACAGCTCTCTCGGAAAGGATATCCGTCTCGATGTCGAGGAGCGTCTGAAGAACGGGGAGATCAGGTGCGTGGTCTCCTCCACCTCGCTGGAACTCGGTATCGACATCGGTTCCGTGGACCTCGTTTGCCAGATCGGCTCCCCGAAGTCGGTCGCAAAGGGCCTTCAGAGGATCGGTCGCAGCGGCCACAGTTTCGGTAAAATCGCCAAAGGAAGGCTTATCGTCTTCGACCCGGACGACCTTTCCGAATGTGCCGTGATGTGCAGGGCCGCACACCGCAGCAACATCGATCGCGTAGGTATTCCCGAGAACAGCCTCGATGTACTGTGCCAGGCGGTAGTGGGAATGAGTCTCGACCGTCGCTGGGACGTCGAAGAGGCGTACCAGCTTGTCAGGTCCTCGTACTGTTATCACAACCTGCCCCACGAGAAATTCATCAACGTACTGAACTATCTCGGTAGCAAAGCCGAACACGAAGGGGTCTACTCGAAGATCTGGTACGACACCGATGCCGCACAGTTCGGAAAAAAGAAAGGTGCCAGGATGATCTATTTCATGAATCTCGGTACCATCCCCGAAGAGGCGAACTACCGTGTCATCAACAGTTACGGGGCTGTTGCCGGAGAACTCTCCGAGAAGTTCGTGGAAAGGCTCTCTCCCGGAGATGTTTTCGTTCTCGGAGGCCGCAGTCTCGAGTTCGTCCGTTCCAAGGGAATGACCGCCTTTGTCAAAGAAGCGAACGGCCGCAAACCTACCGTTCCTTCCTGGGCGGGAGAGATGCTGCCCCGTTCATTCGACCTGTCGATGGACGTGGCCCGGTTCAGAAAAGAGATGTCCCAGATAATCGCCGAGGATTCTCCCGATAAATTGGAGTACCTTTCGAAGGAGTTTGATATAGATGCCGGTTCCGCAAGGTCCTTGGTCTCGTATTTCTCGGAACAGGAGGCTACCGCGGGTTTCATTCCGGATATCGATCATCTTGCCGTGGAGGAATACATAGATCCTTCAGGAAACCAGCGCATAATCTTCCATTACCCCTTCGGGCGCCGCGTGAACGACGCTCTTTCCAGAGGATATGCGTACAGGATTACCAGTATGACCGGGTCCAATGTGTCCGTGACCATCACCGACGACAATTTCATGATCGGAACCACGCATCCGATAGACATCGAGCTCATTCCCCCGATGCTGAACACCACGGACCTGGAACCGGTCCTCAGAAAGGCGGTCAAGGATTCTGAAATTTTCAAATTGCGTTTCAGGCACACGGCCTCCCGCAGCTTCATGATCCTCCGCAACTACATGGGCCGTCCGATTTCGGTCAACCGTCAGCAGATCCGTTCCACCTACCTCTTGGATATGCTTCGCGATATGGAGAACGAACCCGTCATAGAGGAAACGTATCGCGAGATCCTCGAGGATGACATGGACATCAACAATGCCCGCGTCGTTCTCGGTATGATCGAGAAGGGGGAAATGACCGTTCGGACCATCCATTTCACCGGCACCCCTTCCCCGTTCGCACACAGCGTGATCCTTTCCGGATTCTCCGACATCGTTTTGATGGAGGACCGTACCGCACTTCTGAAGGAACTCCACAGAAAGGTCCTCGAGAGGGCACTGGGTGACGGGATCCGTGATTTCGAGTTCGATGCGGATCAGGTCACGCAATACTTCAGGATGAAGATCGGTCGCATCAGTGCGAAAGAGGACATTCCCAAGCTTCTTATGCGCACTGGGCCGCTCCAGGCATTCCGCGAGCGCGGACGCAGCATCTATCCTTACTGCGACCCAGAGAAGAAGACCGTCGACGGATGGGTCCGCGAACTGTTGGCCGAAGGCGTTCTGGGTACCGTGTTCCTCGACGAGATGCACGTGATGGTCCGTTCGGAGATCCCCGCATATGCTTCCGCCACCGTCCGCGACCGTACCCTCGGAGATGCAGACCGGCAGGTGCTGGAACATATCGGCGACCGGACGCTGATGAGCGAGATCCAGGCCGGCGTCGAACTCTCGGAGGACATTGTCGTCAGGTCCGTCAGGAAGCTGGAGTCGATGTACCTCGTCACCCGTGTTGGGATCACCGAGAACGGCCGCTGGTATTTCTCCCGCTGCGAACCGCCGGCCGGGGTCCGTTCCAATGCCGTCGATGCGGTTGTTCTGCGCCACCTCGGCGCGTACGCCCCCACCACCGTACAGGAGGTTGCCTTCGCACTGAACATCCCCGAGGAAACGGTGTTCTCGTCGCTGGAATCCCTCGTAGCGGGCGGAGAGGTCGCAAAGGGCAGGTTCCTGGTATCCGAGAACGATCAGTATATGCTCGAATCGGACCGTATGAAGCTGCGTTCCGGAAAGAAGAACGTGTACGATTTCGAGACCGTGGAGAACTACCGTTTGACCAAGGGGGAGAAATTCGATTCCATAGAGGACTTTTTCAGGTTTTACCTTGTGGCCGGCAGCGAACTCGATGTTTTCGGCCGCGTGCCCGGATTCTCGCTTTCGGAATGGCAGAAGTGCCGTTCCGAAGGAAAGATAGTTCTGGGAAGGTTCTGCCGCGGAAGGGCCCGTTTCATGCTGGCCGAGGATGTGGCGAAATACGCCTACTTCCGCGAAGATCTTACCGAATCCAAGGACGAACCCATATTGCGCAGGATCGAGGGCTCCCCCGGAATGACCCTCAGGGAACTCGTCACGGTTACGGGCATGGAAAAGGATGCCCTGAAAGAGTCCATAGTGCGTCTGGACAAATCGATGAAACTGCTTCACGCATACAGCGAGCGCGAGGACTGGAGTTCCGAGAACGTCTATATTCCGTATAATCCGGAGGTGCCGGAGAAAAGTCCTGCCGACGAGATCGTGGAGAGGATCCTGCGTGCATACGGGCCCATTCCGGCCATGGCCGTCCGCTTCATGGTAAATCTTCCCGACGACGAGATCTCGCCCACGCTGGAGAGGATCGGTGCGAAACAGATCCTCGTCGGTCCCGGACAGGCTCCGATGTATGTCATGCCTGACGAAGTTGCGGCACTGGATTCCCAATACGCCGCGCCCAGCGAGGTTCGCATACTGTCATTGTACGATCCGGATATGGGATCCAAATGGGCAGAGATCTCCGCCCGTTACGGAGACAGGTGGATCTATCCCGTCGCCCGGGGAGCGCATGTCATCGGTGCGATGGAGATCTGGGAGATGTCCGGGTGCGTGGAGGTCCGTTCCATAGACCTGGATTCTCCCGAGGATCTGCCCCCAGCTCTGGACGCACTCGACAGTTTCGTGAAATTCTTCGAACAGAAAGGCATCGATCTGGTACGTGTACGCGAGGTTCTTTCTACCGATCCCGCCGAGATCGACGGGCCCGTGAAATCCCTTCTCGCCGAGCATGGGTACAGGTTCATAAACGGGTTCTATGCGAAGGGAAATTTCATAATGCGGACCATGACCCAGGATGAGATGCTGAGCTACGTATTCCATAAACAGCATCTGGAAAAAACATCCCGTTTCCCTACGGCCGACGACCTTATCCGCGCACGCGGGTACATCCGCAGCGATCAGGAACTTCCCGCACGTACGACCCTGAAGACCAGCCTGAAGAAACAGATGGAGCTGGGTAACGTGGTGAAAGGGGTGCTGTGCCCCGCCTATGTGGGCTATGCCGACCTTTCCAGGATGACCGTATATGCGGCGGCCAAGAAGGTTCCGCTGACCGGAGAGCAGGTCGCGATCAGAAAGCTTATCGCAGACCACCAGCCGATCTCGAAGAGGGACCTGCTCCCGCTGTCCCCCTATTCGGCCACTATGACCAACGAGACCCTGTCCGGCCTTTTGAAGCTGTCCCAGATATATCAGGACGTGAACTCCGAATATTCCGTCACGCCCAAGTCCGATCTTACTCCGGAGGATGCGCTGAAGGAGATCACCCGTTGGCATTTCAAGGATCTCGGGATATTCTCCGCCGAACATCTGGGACAGTTCCTGAGCTGCAGGATGTCCCTGACCCGGAAAATCCTGGCTTCTTTGGAAGAGGAGGGCTTCCTTTCCAAAGGATTCCTTCTCGAAGGCTCGCCCACCCCGTATTGGATGCTTTCCGAGGACGCCAATGCAAAAATCCGCCCGTTCTCAGGAATGTTCCTGCTGAACACACAGGATAACCTGAGCCTCTATCTGAGAGACATAATCAAAAAAGAGTGCGGGGGATCCGTCTCGGTCGTATTCTCGGGCACCAAGATCATCGGTCATTTCAAAGGCAAGCTGACCCCGACCTCTGCCAAAGTCGAAGAGTTCGAAGGATCCGACATCGCGAAGAAGTACCTCGAGGATCTGGCCCACATCTACGGCGTTCAGTTGGTCGAAGGTCGCGAAACGGTGGACGACGATTGGGAAGCCTCCGAATTCTACAACCGTGTAAATCCTGGATTGTGAGGTTATAGTTCGTTTGATTGTACGAATGTCTAATTTATTTCGAATATATCAGACAAAAATACACATTTCAGTAATATTTATATTTACAAACAAAATGGCTACATGTATGAAAACGCCCTCCGAGGTAATCGTATGGCATATCCTTCCCATAATCCGTCGCGATCTAGCCAAGGAACTTGCTACCACTTACCATATGAAACAGGCGGATGTGGGTAGGCTTTTCGGGGTCACCGATGCGGCAATATCCCAATATATCAAGAACAAAAGGGGCGCATGCGCATCCGTTGAAAACAGTAAGTACTATCGTCTTCTCTGTGAAGAAGTTCACAAAAGCGCGGAACTTCTCCACGCCGGCGGAGCGGACATCGTTGTCGAGCTGTGCAGGCTCTGCGAGTTCACCAGGAAGTCGGGGCTTCTTGCCGAGGTATACGTCGCCGTCACAGGATGTTCCGATACATACGGAGAATCCATTGTTTCGAATTGTGTTTTTTGAAATTTTATCAGATAAATTGGCCCTTTCTGGTTTAGAGGAGGTGGGTATATCCCATCGATGATTCCTGAAACGTCTTTTGGAACCACATCGGAAGCA
>CAVIXW010000050.1:0-12191 GCA_963646785.1 Acutalibacteraceae bacterium | reverse complement strand
CTTCGATTATAACGACATTGTCGCAATTCTCGGAAAGCAGTGACGCATACCGCTCTTGATACGGTGTGAGCTTCGAGACCCATTCGGATATCATGTCCGGTTCCATGAACATGGCCATGGCGACCTCCTCGAATCCGGCAAGGTAATTCACAAGACCCAGCGGACCGATCATGGCGGCACTGAGAAACAGATCTTCATGCCTGCTCAGTTCTCTGCAGGATGCGATTATGCTTTGGATCCAGTCATCTGAAACGAATTCCGATACGCTCATAAGTTCCGGTACGGGCGCAATGTCCCCGCCGGTACGGTACGGGGAGGACATCACGATCGGCTGCATGTCAACGGAACCGTCGGCGACCCCGCAGCCCAGCGCCCGGGCCTCCACAGTGATCGAATAGGGGATCCTGGCGGTGGCGAAACCCATCAGAACGGAATGCTGCAATGCAAGTTCGGTCATGCTTTCGCTATCGAAATTGGCCTCGGGCCAAAAACGACCGCAGGCACGCATCTGTTCCACGGTACCTGTTTGGGTGAATATCGCGGGCGGCGGAAGATCGTGACCGTGGCCGTCCATCGCATCTATGATCTCGTCGCGTGTGTTCATACCTTACGTATCCGCACTGCGTATGATATATCTGCCGATACCGCCTTTCGGGTCTGGGTCATTCGGAACATGATCTTTTTTCCGGCCCCGATGCCGTCCAAGCTATTCGTTATATATGATTTTCGAGATTGCCGACCGATCAAAATGACCGAAGTCAGAGCAGCACTGGTTGGAGCATGCGGAAGAATGGGTTCCATGCTCGTCAAGCGTATCATGTCCACCGAAGGGATCACCGTCGTTGCGGCGTTCGATCTCGTCCGCACCGGAGAGGACATAGGAGAGGTCGCAGGCATCGGAAAGATCGGCGTCCCGGTTTCCGACTCCAAGGATCTCGCCAAGGTTCTGAAGGAATCCAAAGCCGACGTGTACATCGATTTCACCATCGCGAAGGCGACGATCGTCAATGCGCCCGTCGCAGCTTCCTGCGGAGTGAACCTAATCATCGGTACGACCGGACTCACCGCCGAGGACAAGACCGCCATCACCCAGGCCGTTATCGAGAACAACGTCGCCGCAGTGATCAGTTCGAATTATTCCATCGGCGTTGCCGCTTTTATGAAGCTCTGCAAACAGGCCGCAGGCATTCTCGGCAACGATTACGATGTCGAGATCATCGAAGCCCACCACAATCAGAAGAAAGACGCCCCCAGCGGAACCGCCATGAGCGTTGCCGAGATAATCAGCAAGGAAATGGGCGGAAAGGAGTTCGTCTACGGTCGCGAGGGCGTCTGTCCCCGCGGAAAGGAGATCGGGATCCACGCCGTCAGGGGCGGAGACATCGTCGGCGATCACACCGTGATGTTCATCGGCAACTCCGAAAGGATTGAAATCCGCCACCAGGCCCATTCGCGCGAGATCTTCGTAGGCGGTGCCGTCATGGCCGCCCAGTGGGTCGTCTCCCAGAAGAAGGGCGTGGTCTACGAGATGTCGGACGTCCTGTCCTGAAACTTCGCGGGCCGTGCGGCCCCTCATACGAACATACCGGAGTCCAAAAGGTTGATTGATCTTGAGCAGAATAGCGATCGTCGAACTCACCGATTATCCCGACGGTGCCGTCGCAAGCATGGTTGATGCGTTCACGGAAGCTGCCAAAGCGTCCGGTCACCATATCGCATCCGTTCTCGCAGAGGCCGACCATGTATGCTCCTGCGGCGGATGCTGCGGGGATTCCGGTTGCGGAGACGACGACTGTCTCTGCACGTTTTCCAAAGAATCCGTCGATATTTCCGACATCGTCGTCTTCGCATTCCCCTGCGATGCGGATCTCAAAATGAGCCAGCTGAAACACGTTGTGGGCAAATCGGTCGGCAAGTGCGCTCCCCGCGGCAGGAAACTGATGCTGATCTCGTGTTCGCCTTCGTTCGACGATTCGATCTTTTCCAAAGTGATCGAATTCTTCCGCGAAGCCTGTGCTTCTCTGGATTGGGAATATGCGGGAGACGCGCTCGTCGAGGGACTTCCGGATGCCTGCCAGGGCGGGGATCCGATATCGAAGAAGAAAGCCGTCGCCCTGGCAAAGTTACTTCGATGATCAGGAGGTATCGAGACGGAATCAGGGGCTGCGATGGAAGCGATCAGGTATGCGGCGGCGGTCGGCGATCTGTACGAGGTCGACAGGCTTTATTCCGAGGCCTGTGCGGACATCGGCAACAGGATCGAGGACAAGGCAGGGATCTGTCTTTACTGCGCATATGCGCACCTCAGTTCCAAAGACTAGGCCGGAGGCGAGAGTTATCTCCTGGAGGCTCTCGGATACTCGAACGAACCCAGCTGCAGGAGCATCCGCGGAAAGGTTCTTCTCTATCTTTTCAGACTGAAATTCAACCAGGGCGATATGGTCAACGCCACCCATTACGGACAGATGGCCATCATCGAGCTGGAGAACGGACTTCCGGATACGCAGAACGATATAGAATTCATCCGCGCGCGGATGGGTTAAGTTCGGCTGAGGATCTTTCCGTCGCGCCCTATTACGACCTCTTCGAATTGGATGTCTTTTCCGCAATCTTTCAAAGATCCGAGGACGATGCTGGTCAGTGCGCTGCAGCAGGGCACTTCCATCCTCAATACGAGCACTTTTTCTATCGGATTGTTCCGAAGAATGTCCGCGACCTTCGCGAAACGGGCACGGTCGTCGAGCTTGGGGCATCCGATGATAACCGCATTGCCTTCGAGGAATCTTTTTCTGATGTCACCGAGAACAAATGCCGTACAGTCTGCCGCAAAGACCACTGTTTTTCTGAACCAGGGGGACCTCGGAGGTACGAGTGCCAACTGGATCGGCCACTGGCAGTCGGACGGCGGGAGCATTTCGGAACCGGGGCAGGCGAGAGGGATCTCGGGACCTTCGACGGCAGCGGGTTCCGTAAAGCTGATCGCATCCTTCGGGCACGCCGGGAGACAGTCCCCCATGCCGTCGCAGTAATCCTTTCTGACCAATTTCGCTTTGCCGTCCACCAGAGCCAATGCGCCTTCGTGGCAGGCATTCACGCAAAGTCCGCATCCGTCGCATTTTTCCTCGTCGATAACGAGTTCTTTTCCCTGCATGATATTCGGATGCGTTGCTGATTTTTCTGGTTTATGTATTTTAGGAATGGTTAATTCCGATATTATCCTGGAAATATCCAGGCAAAACCGATTTATCGGATTCCCGGATTACTACGTGTAGTTAGGCTATCGGGTGACCAGATGAAGTACAAAGCCGTTATTTTCGATATGGACGGAACCCTGCTAGATACGGAAAAGCTTAATGTCCGGTTCTGGATGGAAGCGGGCCGTACATTCGGTTACGACATCACCGAGGAAGATGTTCTGTTCATCAGAAGCCTGGACGGACGTTTGGTCAGAAAATACTTCGGCGAGAGATTCCCTGGTTTCGATTTCGATCGCGTCCGCGAGGAGCGCAGAAGACTGATGGACATCCACGTGGATGCCAACGGGGTCGAGTTGAAACCCGGCGTGCGCGAGATCCTGGAATACCTTCGTTCCTCGGGGATCAAAACCGCCGTGGCCACCGCATCCCGTCCGGACCATGTTGCAAAATATCTCACCATGACGGGCATAGACGGGCTGTTCGACGAAATCGTCTGCACTTCCTCGGTCGCGAACGGGAAACCGGCACCCGATGTCTATCTGTACGCCTGTGAAAAGATTGGCGAACCGCCCCGGGACTGTGCCGCCGTCGAGGACGCTCCGAACGGGGTTAGGTCCGCATACGGGGCCGGGTGCGACGTGATCTTCATTCCGGACCTTACCGGTCCCGATCAGGAGATGTGCTCGAAGGCAACCGTCTTCAACGATCTTCCTGCATTTTTGAACGGACTGAAACGTTCCGATCGATGGGACCGAAGTGCAGAATCGCAGCCCGGAAGACCGTGATGTTGCGCTGTCAGGCCCGGTCGTTGTATACGTATGCATTCCTGTGTCCGATACGTACCTTTCTTGCCAATCCGAGCTCTTCGAGCTTCAGGAGATCTCTGCGAACGCAGCTGGGCCGGAGCATATACTTCGCCGCCAGTTCGTAGACATCCGAAGGCTGTCCGCTTTTCATGAGATCGGAAAGGATCTCTCTCTGACGTATGCTGAGATCCGAAGTGCGGGGATCGATAAAAGTCCCCTGTCTTTCCTCCGCCTTCCGATTAATATAGTTCTCGAATGTATCGGCGGCCTCCGAGATTGCGTCCAGATTGAAATTAACGAAGTAGGTGATGTCGTTGCCGTCGGTTTCCGAGAGCAGGTATGCGTTGTCGTACTTGTCGCGATGGTTCTTTATCGCCTTCGAGATCGAGAGATACTCTGCCGAGGCGTAGCCGTTACGCAGCATGTACCAGTAGAACAGGGACCTTGCCACGCGCCCGTTGCCGTCAACGAACGGGTGGATATACGCGAGGGCGAAGTGCAACACTATTCCCTTTACAATAGGGTGGACGAAAACGCTGTCGTCGTTGGCGAATTCGCATAACGCCCGCATCAGCCCGGGTATTTCGCCGAAGTCCGGAGGGTCATGGTAGGTCTTTCCGCTGAACATATTGCTCACAGCGATCGAGTTGTCGTCTCTGAATCTTCCTTCGTATTCCGCATTATCGAGAGTGTCGCGGGATATGAGGGAATGGATCTCCCGTATCAGTTCCGGAGAGAGGCCGTCGCAGGAATGCAGTTTGATGAACTGCATGGCGTTGTAGTTGTTGACTATCATGCGCTCGGATATGTTCTTCGGAGCCGTATTCTCGCGGAGCATCTTCTTTGCGGCCTTGGCGGTAGTGGATGCCCCTTCGAGCTGGCTCGACGATATCGACTCTTCCATAACGGAGCTTGCGGTAAGCATCCGGCACTTTTTATCGCTCAGTCCGCCGTCCGGGACGAGACCGGACGATAGGCGAAGGTCCAGTTCGTGAAGGATGCGCTGGGCGTTGCCGGTGATGTTGTATCCGATGACCAGGTCCCCGAACCCGACGGTCCTGGCCGTCCCCTCCCTGAGGATCTTCATAAGGGCCCAGAGGGTCTCTTTCGAATCGGGGCCGATGTCCCTGTATTCCAGATCGGACCAGTGCAGATATCTTTCGTTGTACTCCCTGGCAAATTCCATGGTCTCGGGAGACCAACCGGGAAAGCCTCCTTTCATGAGGTCCTTGGGGCCCGGTGCCTGCTCCGGCAGCTTCATGATTCCGTATTCCCGAGCAGGGATTTTAACTTTACACTTTTCATGCAAATGTAAAGTTATGTAAAGTTTGCAGAACGGTTCGGAACACAGATGTTGCATCTGAGTCTGTGGGAGGCTATCGAAGCCGAGTCCATGTCTCCGTCGAGAGCCTTCATAAGAGTATGGTAAAGTTCGTCCGTCTTTTGGGCGATGACGGAATCCACGCCGATTCCATTCTTCGACAGTTTCTCGATGATATCGGAAAACGTATCTCCGTCGAGATACGGGTGGAGCATCGTTTCGGATTTCCGGATACAGAACATTTCCGGTTTCAGGATATGGCATACGGCCACGCCGTCCGCGATGCATCCGATCGATTCGTGGGACCAGTTCTTCATTTCATTACAACAGAGTATCCTTCCGTCCGACAGTCTGTAGAACCCTTCGTAGTTTCCGTCCGACAGTACCTGATTGCCGATCCGGCCGTACAATCCCCTGATGGGACGTGTTTTCAAGGTTTCTATCAGCTTTTTGATCTGCAGAAGTTCGAAGTAATCTTTTTTCTGAAGGACCGATTCTATCATTTCCTCCCTGTCCGGATTGGAAAGACTGCCGGACAGTCTCAGCCCTATCTTCCCGTACCCTTTGGAATATACCGCATTGCACAGGGCCGAGAACTTCGAATCCTCTTCGTAGCGAACTTCGAATCTATCTTTGACATTTCCGGTAGAGATCGAAACGATGGTAATGCTGGCACAATTTTCGCTCTGGTCCGCGAACTTCGCGATATCCGAATTTCCCAGAGAATAATAACCGTCCCAGTAATCCTGCGAGAGCGATTGCTCCATCAGGGCCTCGGAGTCGTTTTTTCTTTCGTTTTTGCTGGTGTGCCTCATTCTAAATCCTTTGACAATCCGGTATATCCGCACTTCCAGATAATCCTTGGTATCCCAGACCCAGCATAGAGATATAAACATAAACGAACATGATGCGGTGTTCTGAAATGCAGTCGCCGTCACCAAAAGCATCGGACGAGAATACAACCCTTTTGAGAATAACCTACACGGTACTGATCCTCGTTCTCATATTCTATGCCGTATTGCGTCTTTCCAACTGGGATTCCAGTACGTTCGATATCTTCACGGTCACCGGCTCGTCCATGTCCGTCTTCGGAATGATCATCTGCGGTTTGCTGATCCTGTTGCTCTGGGCCGATTCGTTTGCGGATATTTCCACAAGATACTATGTGCTGATGACCGTCGAGGTCTTCTTCCTTCTGACGTTCAACGGCCTCTACTTCATGAACTCGGGCGAGTTGATGCATCTTGCGTTCCAATCCGTCCTCCTGAGCCTGAGTTATGCGATGGTCCCGATCATTCTCATGACCTTCTGGTTCTGTATCGAGGACGATACCCGGAACTGCAAGCCGTATTCTCTGCGCCGTCAGTATTCGATGGCGGCGCTTCTTCTGGTATACTATATCCTGCTCATTATCAACATGTTCACGGAGATCATGTTCTCGATCGATTTCGACGGCACGATCATCATAAAGTATCCGTTCCTGCTCATCATCCTGATCACCATCGTCATGACCTTCTTCTGCGTGTACGACGTACTGGCAAGATTCACTTCCATCCGTCAGATTGCGGTCAGGCTGATCTTCCTGATCCTCCCGCTCATCGGTTTCCTCCTGGACCTCTATTACGCAATGGGTTTCGGAGCGGTGTGCTACGTCATCGCCCTTCTCATGATCTACTGTACCGCATACGTCTGGAGGATAGAGGAGATCATCGATGTGGACGGGGAGCTGAAGGTCCGGAGCACCGAGGCCCTGCTTTCCCAGATCAGACCCCATTTCCTTTACAATGCCCTCACATCTATCATGAACATCTCGGGGACGCCGATGGATACGAAGGATGTCATCGTCGATTTCGGCAAATATCTCAGGGGAAACATCGATTCGCTGACCTGCATAGCGCCGATCCCGATCAGGAAAGAGGTGGAACTCACCGAAATGTACTTCGAAATGGCAAAGCTGGAGTACGGGGACGATCTGAAGCTGAACCTGGACCTGGAAGCGACGAATTTCCAGATCCCCGTCATGACCATCCGTACCCTGACCAGTTTATGCATCAAATACGGGGTCGCACCCAAGGGAAACGGTACCGTCACCATATCCACGAAGGAGACCGACAGTTTCTTCGAGGTCAGGGTGGCCGATGACGGTGTCGGGTATTCGGGCACCGATACGGACCCCTATCTCGTGGACCACGAGAACGTTGCGGGATACAGTTCCGTCAAAAGAAGGCTCAAGGATATGCTGAACGCATCGATAACCTATTACAGCGTCGTCGGTCACGGGGCCGCCTTCAATATCAGGATCCCCAAGGTACGTCATGCCCCCGAGGTTCCGGCGTATATGCGTCAGAGAGGATCCGCCTGATCTTCCCGGGGCGGACCCTCCGACATGTTGGAAAAGATCACTTGTAGAACTGTTGGACAGAGGTTTCGGCCCAGGTGTACTGGCTCATGTACTCCCCGTAGAAGTTGTTGAACGCATCCGGGATTCCCTTGAGATAATCGTATGCGTCGCAGTCGAAGTTGGCCGGGATGACGCAGTAGTCTCCTTTTTCGAGATTGACGATGTCGTCTGCGCCCACTTCCTTCAGGGTCCTTTCGAGTTCCTTGACAATCTTCGTCAGATAGTCCTGGGATTTCCTCGTGAAGGCCTCGTCCTGAAGCAGAATGCTGCAGAGCTCCCTTCTCGATACTCCGGACCCCTTACGGTCCACAAGGTATGCCAGCAGTTCCTTGGCGGGCTTTCTTGCGAAGTGAAGGGTTTCGCCGTTCACGAAGATCTCGAAGTTGCCGAAAGTGCGTATGAACACTTTCTTCTTCGGGGCCTCGACAGGGTTGCGGAGATTCTCGATCTCCCTCTGGACATCTTTCCTGGAGATGGGTTTCATCAGGTATCCGCTCGCATGGAGCGAAAACGCCTCCGACGCGTATGAGGAATATCCGGTGGCGAAGATGATGTTCATCTTGGGGTTGATCCCTTTCAGCCTCTTGGCCAGTTCCAGACCGGTCATCGAAGGCATCGTAACGTCCAGGAATGCGATGTCGGGGGGATTCTGAGTGGAGAATCCGAGGGCCACTTCGGGATTGTTGAACTGGTGGATCTCTCCGTCCGGGATGGCCGCGGCGACCGCGGCAACGAGGACCTCTAATGCGTCTTGTTCGTCGTCTACTGCTAATATCTTCATAATATCGCCTGTTTCAAATTGTGTGGTGTCTGGGAATGGTGATCACAGCTACCGTTCCCTTGTTGATCTCGCTTTCAATGAACAGTCTGCCATTGATAGTGTCTTTTAGTCTTTTTTTGGAATTCATGATTCCGATATGGTTTCTTTCGTCGTTCTCGATGGGCTGGTTCACGTCGAATCCGATCCCGTCGTCCTTTACGACGATCATGTGGTCGGTGTTTGTCATTTCCGTGGATATGGTTACCGTTCCTCCGTTCACTTTCTTGGTTATTCCGTGCTTGATGGCATTTTCAACGACCATCTGGAGAATGAGTGGGGGGATCTCGAAATCTTCGTCGTTGATCTCGAATCTGACCTCGAGTTTGTCCTTGAATCTCAGTTTTTCCAGGCCGACGTACAGCTTGACATGTTCAAGTTCGGTGGAGAAAGGAATGACCTTGTCCTCGGTGGACTTGAAATTATTGCGAAGGTATCTGTCGAACAGATCGATGGCATTCATCATCGCCGGGGGGTTGCCTGGCATGTTCTTGATCTTCTGGAGCGTGGTGCTGACGAACTCCGGCTGCAGCTGGGCGACGTACATGGTCTGCTTAAGGTCCCTGACCGAACGCTTCTTCAGTGCAAGTTCGTAACCGCGGTTCATGAAGGTGTTGCCGTAGATCAGTATCACCATGAAGAGGAGACCGGTCGTAAGGTTGTTGGAAGCCGGATGGTTTATCTGGAGCACTATGGCGATGGCAGGGATGATAATGGCCAGAAGATAATGGATCCGGTCCTTGCGGTTGCTGACGTGGGTGAATATCAGCAGGGCGCACATTATCATCTCCAGTATCGGCAGGGCGATGACGACGATGAACGAATAGAAGTAATCGCCGAACGAATACAGTGTGGGATTGATCGTGTAGATCCAGCAGTTCTCGATGTTCGGCAATATGAGCACGATGTCTATGATGTAGCTGCCCCAGAACATGTAATCGAGGACCGTGTTCCCGGCGGTGGTCAGGTTGGACATCGACCGGATGTACATCCACAGGGCGGCGAATATGCACGGCACGGTGCAGAAGAGGATGTAATGGTTTATCTCGTCGATGACCGTGTATCCGAAAGAACCTCCGCCCACCGCCGAATTCACGTCGGTGATCAGACGAACGAACTCGAAGAATATCATCGCCTGAAGGCTGATCGAGGATAGATTGACCTCTTTGACGAAGTAAATCGACACGAAAAGGATGATGCAGATTATGCACCCCAGGAAGTTCTCGGCAATGATGTCCACATCGCTTACGGAATCCGGAAAGTCTCCGCGGTCCAGTATGTACGTGCAGGCCATGGTCGCGACCATTACGGCGACACATAACAGTGTCAAATGATGCCATCTCTGCGTCGTAATAGTCATTTTTCACCTTCGGGCCGATAAATTTCCTAAATCATTTTCTGTTGAAGACAAGTTTTGCCGTCCTCGCCAAGATGCCGTACCTGATCTTCAGGGACTGTCCGTCCCTGACCTCGACCTCGGTGGTGCCGGTGAAGGATGTCGCAGTGCCGTTCTCGACCAGGATCAGGATCTTCTGTCTGCCCGCGGGCAGTCTGACCGAGACGGTCTCGCCGGCCTTTCCTTCGGCGATCTTCTCGTCGTCGATCCCCACCGTGAAGCGAACATCTACGCCGTACAGGTGCGGGGGGTTGAAAAGTATCGATACGGCTGCGCTGTCATCCATCATTATCGCATTATCCAGGTTCTTTATATTGGTTGTGAAATTTTTGTCTGTTGATAACGGAAAATCTGTAATCAGTCCATTAGTTGGGAAAATCGGTTTTAAATAGCGTTCATTTTAAATAGGTGTTCGGCCTGGTTTGATTTTAATGAATTCTCAAGAATTACAACTCGCCGTCAATGTCGGGCGTGACTTTGCTAATATTTACGTCAACGAGGCTCTTGAGGAGATCGATCGGACCGTCATGACACTGTATTACGAGCATGACGGTTTCTATTTCAAGCATTACGTGTTCGTTCTGGCGGGAAACCGCACCAGGATGACGGTCGAGCAGCTCGGTGCTGGAAATTACCACTGCGTCGCCATACAGTCCTCCGGGGACGTGTCCCTTACCGCGGAGACCGATTTCGAGATCCCCGAATTCCTCGGGGTCGACACCGGCGTCGACACCGGCGATCTCGTCAGGGCCGTGGAAGGTCTCGCAGGCGGCATCGGCAGATCCCGATCGGTGGCAAGATACTAATCCCAAGAGAGAGTTCCTGCTTCGATCACAATGGCAAACAAGGTCATTTACTACTCCGGCAGAACCGTTCGCAATCTTGCGAAACTCGCCTATTCCACC
This sequence comes from Acutalibacteraceae bacterium, assembly GCA_963646785.1. Lineage (GTDB taxonomy): Archaea > Thermoplasmatota > Thermoplasmata > Methanomassiliicoccales > Methanomethylophilaceae > Methanomethylophilus. Next base: position 1,348 of record CAVIXW010000050.1, on the reverse strand, counting down.
GAAGATTCCGATGCTATGTTCGAGCTCGGATTCAGATATTATTTCGGATACGGGGTCAGACACAATATCGAGAAAGCGGTCATGTGGTTCTACAATGCCGCTCTCAGAGGGGACGCGGACTCCTGCTATATGATGGGTAACCTTTACTTCACCGGGGAAGGCGTCCCCGTAGATGACGGAGAGGCTTTCTACTGGTTCATACAGGCCGCCGATATGGGGCAGATCGATTCCATGAACCAGGTCGGCATCATGTTCGCCGACGGACTCGGCACCGATCCGGACCTGGAACAGGCGCGCGGATGGTGGCAGAAGGCCGCCGATGCCGGTTCTGAGGAAGCCAAACAGAACCTCGAGAAGAGCCAGACCCTCGAAGGGTGAAACCCCGGGATTACGCTGAGGGCTTCGGTACCCTCTGCGTAATGCTTTTACGGATATACTCGAGCGATTCCTCCGGCGATCTCCCGAGGACCGCAAAACGACCCAGAAGCGGTCTTCCGCGTTTTTCGAGTTTTTCGCAGCCGATGCCGTTGGTATACATGTATCCCATCAGAAATCCCACATAGCTGGCGAACTGGCATCTGCCGTATACGTCTTCGAAACACTGCAGCGCATGGACATGGTCCGCGTCTTTGCCGATGCCGAAGAATTCGATGAATCCTTCGTAGGCACGGGCGTTGTAGTTTCCTTTTTCGAATGCCGATTCGAAGAGACCGAGAATGCCGGGTCTTTCGGACGGGTATTGAAGATACCTGTCGAAAAGGGCATCCGTGGCATCTTTTATGTTGCCCAGGGCCGCATCGTCGAGACATTTTCTCGCTTCGTCCGGTTCCACGTCCGCGCACCCGCCGTTATACATAAGGTATACTTCGTAGCAGGATCCGGGATGACCTTTGTCGGCGGAAGCTCTGAATGACCTCAATGCCATGTCGGGATCCGAAAGTGCCAGATAGCATTTTCCCGCAAGGAAGAGATCGTCCGGCCCGGGGTTTCCGGAGAGTTCAACTTTTTCGATGCACTGTCCGTACTCTCCGTTCTCGTACAGTTCCGCGGCGATCGGATGTATCCCGTCCGGGTTTCCGGAGGAATACTTCCATTCGATCCAGTCCGCATATTTTGCGGGGGTGCTGAATATCTGCGTGCGGTTTTCCGAAAGGTCCCTGTCGTAATGCGAAAGCGCCCTTTTCCTGAAGTATTCCTTCTGATCGGACGGAAGGCCGAACCATTCCTTCACCCTTTCCAAAAGGCCGTCGTCCATCTCCTTTCTTCCGTTGAAGTAATCCCCTATCTCTGCCGGGTAGGTGTATAAAAATTCGTACAGAGAATAGCCTTCGCTGCCTGAATCGTTCAA
>CAVIXW010000049.1:0-12682 GCA_963646785.1 Acutalibacteraceae bacterium | reverse complement strand
ATATAAAATCAAGACTTGTGATCGCCGGGGCCGGGACAGGGAAGACGACGACCATCATCGGTCTGGTCAAGTATCTTCTCAAAACCGGTTCGGCAGAGCCCGAAGAGATCCTTCTTCTGTCATTTACAAATGCTTCGGTGAACGAACTGAAAGAACGCATCATCCGCGAAACCGGCAAAAGAGTCCATGTCAGCACGTTCCACCGTCTCGGTCTGAACATTATAGTGTCTTCGGACGGGAAGGTTCCTAAAATCGTCTCGGTCAATCTCAACGATTTTCTTAAGGAGGAGATCGGACACAGGAAGGAAGATCCCCTGTATCTGAAGGCCCTCAACGAGTATCTTGCCTACGACCGTTATTCCCAGAAGAACGAATCCGATTTCAAAAGTTATTCCGAATATCTTCGCTACCTTGAGGAAAATCCCCTTATAACTTTTAACGGAGAGAAGGTCAAGAGTTTCGGAGAAGCGGATATCGCCAACTATCTTGCGATAAACAATATACCATACCAATACGAAGAATCATATCCGGTGGACACAAACGACTCGCAATACGGCCAGTACCACCCGGATTTTCATTTAACCGGCACCGACGTCTACATCGAATATTTCGGAACCGATCGCAGCGGGAACGTTGCCAAATTCATGATCGACGATAACCCGAATGCGTCCGAAGAATACAGGGAGGGGATCGAATGGAAGAGACAGATCCACAAGACCAATGGTACCGAACTGATAGAACTGTATGCCTACGACCGTTCCGAGGGGGAATTGCAGTCCAAACTGGAAACAGGTCTGAGGGAGCACAACATCGGATTCGGTCCCGATCTCCCTTCGAAGATATCGCAGAAGAATCTCGGGCAGGTCGATACGGAGACGGCATCGCTTGTTTCGATGTTCGCTACGATCATACTGCTGGTAAAGGGCCACGGAGACAATTGGGACGAGATCTTTCCGCAGGGGGAGACAAGGGAAGAGAAGAAGCGTTTTGCCAGACTCGAAAAGGTGATCAGGCCGTTATTCGACGCATATCGGAAATATCTGGGAGACAGGGGGGAGATCGATTTCGAAGATATGCTGAACCTTGCAACGCATTATCTCGGACAGGGCAGGTATCAGAATCCTTTCAGACACGTCATCGTGGACGAGTATCAGGACCTTTCCGTTTCCCGGTACAATCTTCTCAAGGCCCTCCGCGATTCGAATTATTATAAACTGTTCTGCGTGGGGGACGATTGGCAGAGCATATACCGTTTCAACGGGTGCGATGTCTCTTTCATTCTCGATTTCGACAGATACTGGGGCCCTACGGGCGTACGTAAAATCGAAACGACCTACAGGTTCTCGGGGGACCTGCTCAGACTCAGCACCGAATTCATATGCCGTAACAAACGCCAATATCCGAAGAATCTGATCGGGGCCGGCAACGTGAACTGTTCGGTCATTCCCGTCTGCGTCGGGTCTCCGTTCGATGCCAGGAAGAAGATTGCGGATATCCTCGTTTCCCTGCCGGAGGGGAGTTCCGTTCTCTTCCTCGGAAGATACAATCACGATGTCCGCCCGTTGGATCGTTACGGTTTCAGTTGGAAGCCGGACCTATCCGACAGATCCTCGATCCTCGTGAAATTCGACAAGCGTCCGGACCTATCGATGAAATTCATGACGATACACGGTTCGAAAGGATTGCAGGCCAATTATGTGTTCTCCCTCAACAACAAGACGGGCCAATACGGATTTCCCAGCATGAGGCAGGAATCGCCGGCGATCTCGAAGCTCCTCGGCGGAAACAATACCCAGATGGATGAGGAAAGGAGGCTTTTCTATGTTGCCATGACCAGGGCCAACCGGGCATTCTACCTTCTTACGTACCGGGGGCACGAATCCGAATTTTACAGGGAGATATTCGGGGGGCCGGTTCCGAGGAAGCTTTCTATCGGCTTCTGTCCGATATGCGGCGGCGAGCTTGTTCTGAGAGAGGGGAAGTTCGGACAGTTCTACGGATGTTCGAATTATCATTCGAGAGGGTGCAAGTTCAAACGTCAGATTGAGAAGGGCCACCGTTGAAATCAGATATAACTTCCTCGGCAACACCGACGCCATCCGTTCCGTGAAGCCCCCATTGCAAAAACTTAAACAAATCCTCATTATTGCGAAGTCATATGAACTCCGAAAGACTCTACCTTTACGACACCACGCTCCGTGATGGTGCCCAGTCGGAAGGCATATCTTTTTCCGCAGACGACAAGGTGGACATCCTCAGGAAACTGGATTCTTTCGGCATTCAGTTCGTGGAAGGTGGCTGGCCCGGTTCCAGTCCCCGCGACGACCAGTTCTTCCGGAAAGCGGGAGAGACGGAGCTCCGCAACACGCAGCTCGTCGCTTTCGGAAGCACCAGGAGGCACGGCATCTCCGCTTCGGAAGATCCCAATCTCCGTGCATTGGCGGATTCGCCCGCGGGGTGGTGCTGCATATTCGGAAAGAGCTGGGATTTCCACGTGACCGACGCTCTCCGCATCTCCCTGGACGAGAACATAGAGATGATCTCCGACAGCATCTCGTTCCTCCTGTCCCAGGGAAAACGCGTCATGTTCGATGCGGAGCACTTCTTCGACGGGTTCCGTTCAGACAGGGATTATGCGATGAAATGCATCAGCGCCGCGGCCGCGGCCGGGGCCGAGTTCGTTATACTGTGCGACACCAACGGGGGAAGTCTTCCCGGGCAGATCGCCGAGACCGTAGGTGTCGCCGTGGACTGCGGCGCGAAGATAGGCATCCACTGCCACAACGACTGCGAACTCGCCGTGGCGAACTCCCTGGCGGCGGTTTCGGCAGGGGCGGTGATGGTCCAGGGTACCGTCAACGGTATTGGGGAGAGATGCGGAAACGCAAATCTCTGCTCTCTGATCCCGGACCTCAAGCTGAAGATGGGGCGCGACATCGGCGATATCGATCTCGAAGGTCTCACCGGCCTCTCCCATTTCATCTCTGAGATAAGCAACTGTCCCGCAAATCCCTCCCTTCCGTATGTCGGAGAGAAGGCTTTCGCCCACAAAGGAGGTATGCACGTGTCCGCATTGGTCCGCGATCCGCGTACCTACGAACACATCCCTCCGGACCTGGTGGGAAACCGCAGGCGCGTCCTCGTCTCCGATATGGCCGGAAAGGCGAGCATCGGAAAGAAGCTGTCCGAAATGGGCATCGACGCCGACGGCCAATTGACAAAGGAGATCACCGATACCATCAAGAACCTGGAGTTCAAAGGCTACGAGTTCGAAGGCGCTGATGCCAGTTTCGAACTTCTCGTCAGGAGGCTCAAAGACAAGCTGGTCCCTCCGTTCAGAGTTGAAGGGTTCCGGGTGTTCATAGACGATGCTAAAGGGAGGATGGCAGCCGAGGCATCGGTGAAGGTACGCGATTCCGAAGGCGTGCTGGAACACACGGCCTCCGACGGCGACGGTCCGGTCAATGCTCTGGATAACGCATTGAGGAAGGCGCTTTCGAGATTCTTCCCGGAAATGGACCGCATCCGTCTCACCGATTACAAGGTTCGCGTATTGGACGAGGGGTCCGCCACCGCCGCTTCCGTGCGGGTTCTGATCCGGACCACGGACGGGTCCAGGGACTGGACCACCGTCGGCGTATCGGAGAACGTCATCGAGGCATCCCTCATAGCGCTTACCGATTCCTTCGAATACGCCCTTATGAAGTTCCGTTCCCGGCGACAGGCCTAACTTTCGGTTGACCTGCTAACTGTATTGGTTCCCTTTTATACCCTCTCAAGGACAGTCGGTATCCGTGAGCAACATGATAGCGCACTTAAAAACAAAACTGAACAGACCCGACAGGAAGGGAGGCATCGAAGGCCTTCCGATGGAGCTTATGATCATCATCGTGGTCGCAGCTCTGGGTACCGCCGTCCTCGTAGGATGGATGGGAAACATCGAGGAACCGCAGACCATAGGCGACGTGGATTCGACCCAGTCGCAGTTCGTCCTCGGAAACAACGACACCAAGTCCTTTTCGACCAAGATCACCGTGAGGGATAACAACGGGGACCCGATAAAAGGGGCCACCGTCGTACTTACCGGATGCGGCGTCAAGAGCTCCTCCTATTCAGGCTCCTCGACCGTATGCGGCACCACCAACGACCGTGGCGAGATATCATTCAGCAATATCTACGTGACCAAGACCTCTCCCGGCGTGGGGTACGTGAACGTCCATGTCTCTGCCGGCGATTACGGGGAGAACAACAGCCTCAAGATCCCAGTGGTGAGGTGATTGGACAGCAAGGGCGTGATAGGATTCCCGATGAGGATCGCTCTTGCGTTCCTCATCATCGCCCTCTGCACTCCCGCTCTGATGTCCGCAGCCCAGGATTTTTCCCGGCAGGCGGACGTCAGAGGCATGGACGACGACCTCGACAGGATCGCCGACGCGGCCTCCAGGGCCTATCTCGGCGGGGTCGGAACGTCTGTCAGGACCTATGTGGAGCTGATCCCCGGATACGAGATAGAGCTCGGGGGGAGCGAGGCCGACACGTATTCCGTAAGGCTCGTGCATAACGGAGACGTGGTCGAAAAAAGATATCTGGCACATCCTTCAGTGCCGGTAACGGAAAGGGCCGTACTGGACGGAAGCTGCGAGATCGTCATAGAATGCGTCGACGACGTTGGATACGGCGTGAAGGTGACCGCGGTATGATGGAATTCACGCTCTCGAGAGCGACCCTGATGATCTGCGGGGCGTTGCTGATCGCATCGGTATCCGTGCCGTTGGCGGGACTTTACGAAGACAAATCCCGGAGTTCGCTGGATGAGATGACCGAAAGTACGGCCAGAGTCATAGATTCGTTTTGGAATTCGAACATCGACAGGATGTATCTCGACGGAGACTCGCTGCTTCCGTCGGCGGAATACTCGCTGTATCTAGAAGGTTACGAGATAACGATGACCGACGGTTCGGGAAATACGTACACCTCGTATATGAAACACCGGTCGGACCCCATTCATGTCTCCAAGGGAGAGGTCGTCACGCTTGTGAAATATGACGGTGTTCTGACAAACGGGAATGATGCGGTCGCGATAACCCGAACGGGATCGGAGACCGTACGACGGTTTTAATGTCCGGGTAAATCAGGACCTATCTCCGAACGTTTCGGAGATCTTGGCGAGTGCCGTGGCGAATCTTTCGATATCCTCGCGGTTGTTGTAGACATACACGGATGCGCGCACGCTGCCCTCGATATCGCGGGATACGAAAAAGGGATGGGCGCAATGCATTCCGGAACGTACCATGATCCCGTCCATGTTGTCGAGAATCATCGCCACGTCGTGCGCTCCGAGTCCGTCGATGTTGAACGACATCAGGGAACTTCTTATGGAAGGATCCTCGGGACCGATGACGTGCAGCCCTCTGATGTCCTTTGTAAGCTCGTACATGTAACTGACGAGATCGGCATCATGTTTCTCGACGTTCTCCATTCCGATCTTTTCCAGATATTCCAGAGCGGCCTTGGTGCCGAAGATCCCCCCGTAGTCCTGCAGGCCGGCCTCGAATCTGTCGGGTACGGGTGCCAGGTCCACGCTGTCGTATGTCACGAGGCCGACCATCCCCCCGCCGTAAAGGCGCGGTTTCAGTTTTTCGAGCACCTCCGATTTTCCGTAGAGCATCCCGATTCCGGAAGGGCCCAGCATCTTATGGAACGAAGCGGCGTAAAGGTCGACATCGAGGTCCCTGAGGTCGACCTTGAGATGAGGTGCCCCCTGGGCGCCGTCGACCAGGACCGTTGCGCCGAAGTCATGCGCGATCTCCGCAACCTCTCTGACGGGCACCGTGCAGCCGGTCACGTTGCTGCATTGGGTGACGGAGACAAGCTTCACGTCGTGCCCCATCGTGTTCTTGAACGCTTCGAGGTCGAAGACGCCGTCATTCCCGGAAGGTGCCCTTCTGAGAGATATTCCGGCAGCATCGCGCAGAGTGAGCCACGGAACGTAATTCGAGTTGTGCTCGAAATCCGTGGTGACCACGGCATCGCCCCTGCGGAGTCCGATGCCGCAGGCCACGGTGTTTATCGATTCCGTGGTGCTTTTGGTGAAAACGAAGTTTTCGGGTGCGGGTCCGTTGAAGAACGAGGCGATCGCCGCGCGGGTCTCGTCGATCCTCATAGAAACCTCGTTGGCCAGGTGATGCACGCTCCGGCCCCCGCACACCGGAAAATCACGATAATACTCCGTGACAGCATCGATGACCGAGTCGGGACGCAGGGACTGACACGAACTGTCGAGATAGGCCCCCCTGTCGGTCCTCATTGTCGGAAAATCGTTGCGCACGGAGCCGAAATCCATATCGGTGTATCGTATGATGTCCTTAAAGGAATCGGTATCGCGAAACGGGCATATGCGGCCGACGGTATCCGAAGAGTACCGGACCTGGAATTCCCCACCCGTCGTCCAGACCTTCACGTTTATTTATAACGGGCTTCGTATACAGAGCACGATGACATTATTGAGTACTGCCGTGGGGACCGTTCGGCTGGAGAAGCCGGGCATGGTCGCATCGGGCATTATGGACGAGACCGGCGCATCGATGGTCAGGATGCTGCATGCGGGTGCGGGAGCCGTCGTATCGAAATCGATAGGTATCGCACCCAAACCCGGACATGCGAACCCGTGTTTCACGGAGGTGCGCGGAGGTTTGGTGAACGCGATGGGTCTTCCGGGACCCGGAATCGAGGAGTTCGCCGTTGAAATGGAAGAGGCGACTCGCGAGGGAAAGATCGTCGGTTCCGTTGCGGGCGCGGATGCCGGCGAATTCTCCGAGCTTTCCGCCAAGATGGAGGATTACGGTGCCTGCGCGGTCGAACTGAATCTTTCCTGCCCTCACGCCAAAGGATTCGGGATGGAGATCGGTACCGATCCCGCATTGGTGAAGAAGATCGTGTCTGCCGTGAAGGGATCCGTCGATATCCCCGTTTGGGTAAAACTGACCCCCAACACGCACATCCTGGGTCAGATCGCGTCCGCGGCACAGGACGGCGGTGCGGACGCCATCGTCGCGATAAATACTCTCAAGGCCATGGTCATCTCGCCCGAATTCGCCAGGCCGTTTCTTAGCAACAAATTCGGAGGATTGTCCGGACCTGCCGTGAAACCCGTGGGCGTCCGTGCCATATACGATCTCCGGACCTCGGTCTCCATACCTTTAGTGGGTGTAGGCGGAATCTCGGATTGGCATGATGCGGCTGAGTACCTTATGGCCGGGGCGAGTGCGTTCCAGGTGGGCAGCGCCGTCCTGACCGACGGCACCGAGGTGTTCGATAAGCTGAACGTCGGACTGGAGGAGTTCATGAAAGATTACGGCTACGGCTCGATCGGATCGATGGTTGGTGTTGCGCATGAGTAAATACGTGAAGATAATCGACGCCTTCGACGAGAACTACGATACCCGGACCATCCGGTTCGAACTTCCGGCGGAAGCAAGGCCCGGACAGTTCGTAATGGTCTGGTGTCCCGGTATGGAGGAGATCCCCATGTCCCTTTCCGGGGTCGGCAGGGTAAAATCCATCAGCGTGAAAAGGATCGGTCCCGATACCGAACGTCTGCATCAGCTGAAGGCCGGAGATACCCTGTGCGTCAGAGGACCTTACGGAAACGGCTACGATCTCTCTCCCGGAAGGAAGTACCTCCTCATCGGCGGCGGGATCGGTGCCGCTTCGATCCTTCCGGCCGTGGAGGCGACCCGTGCGGACACCATTATCGGGGCCCGTTCGGAAAAAGACCTTGTTCTTCGCGAGAGGGCCGAGAAGGTCGCTTCGAACGTCTGGTACTCGACGGACGACGGCTCGTTCGGATTCCACGGAAATGCCGTACAGCTCATGAAGGAGAAGTTCTCCGAGAATCATTACGACTGCGTCGTTGCCTGCGGGCCGGAGATCATGCTGTATTTCCTTCACAAGGCATGCGTCGAACTCGGTGTCGACTGCCAGCTTTCTCTCGAAAGACTGATGAAATGCGGTGCGGGGATCTGCGGATGTTGCGTCATGGACGGACAGAGGGTCTGCAAGGATGGACCCGTGTTCACCGGGGACCAGATATCCGAACTGAAGGATTTCGGTGTTCAGAACAGGGACCCCTGCGGCCGTATCGTGAAGTTCAGAAAGTAAAACCTGCAGCCCGGGCCTGATGTGATCAGGCCCGGCCGTTACCGAACAGTGCCAGGATGGCATCCACGATCTCGGGGACCGTCACCCCCCAGGGGACAGATACGGTATTTCCGTCAAGCTCGTAACCTGTTTTTATACGGCAGCATTTGACTATCGTTTTCACCCCGTCATCGGGAACATGGTCCTTGGGACACATATTGATGAACGGAACATCCCTTCCGTAAAGTTCCGCGAATATCCTTTTCGACAGGCGGCATCCTACGAGGGTGATGTCCTTTCCCTCGATGTCTGGAACCTGATCGAGATAGCAGCAGGGGCGGTCTCCGACGGTACCGGATCCGCAGCATGGGAACATCACCATTTCCGTTTCGGCCTTTTTGGATACTTCGGCAAAGTCGAGGATATGCTCCTCGGTCACTATTGGAAGGTCGATATATCCCGATGCGAGAGCTATTTTCGTGAGGTATCCGAGTTTCGACGGGTGCGGCGGAACGCTGTCGATGATGCGCAGTTTCATCGGAACGATCCCTTTGATGAAACTGATATGCGAAAACAGCCCTTTGACGACCACCGCTTTTCCGGGGAATTCCAATTGCAGTCCAGCCAGTGCGGGGAGGTTCAGAACATCTGTTTCCGGGCGTTCGACGTATACCGTATTTTCGGGAAGCGAGACTATCCCGTATTCTGTCACTTTCCCGAACAGCCCGTCCCCCATCGTTTTATGTATCTTCAGGACCGCATATTCCCCGTTGTGCTCCAGGACGATGTACTCCGCACGAACGTACGCCGTCCAGTTCTCCATCATGGAGGAGATATGTTCTCCAGTGAGTTCCGTGTCCACGGAACGGACGGAGATGTCCTTGCAGTGCATAGACCCGGATATTCATCGTCCTTAATTGATTTACGGACGTTCCGACAAAAGTTCAGAAAGGGTTTAATAGGGTCGACAGTTTAGGTTGGCTAAGGTCGGGGTATCACAGCGGCTATGAGCGGGACTGCAGATCCTGATATGGGGGTTCGACTCCCTCCCCCGACTCTTGCTTTTTTCCGGACCGAAATAGTTGGTCTAAAATACAAGTTTATCAATCCAGCCTTATGTATTGTCCGCAGTGCGGTGCGACTGTATCCGAAGAATATTCTTTCTGCCCGAGGTGTGGCATGTATTTCAAGGCCGACCCCGAGGATCCCTCTCTGGTCCAGGGCGGGATCATCATGCCGGAGCCCGCGAACGTGGACGTTATCACCGTCGAGGACCAGAAATCCTCCAGAAACCGTTCTGTGATGTTCTTGGCGGTTTTGGCCGTTTGCATTCTTCTGGCGGTCCTCCTGTTCAATCCCTTTACTTCCGGGGGATCGCTGAACGGGAAATCCTTCAACGAGTCCGCCGATGTGGCGGATGACGCGATCGTCGGCACGTATTACTGCGTTACGCCCACCTCCGGTTTCGCCGACGATTCCGGCACCGTGGCCACAATATCGTTTTCCGACGGAACCGGCGTAAAGAACATTCTCAGATTATCGTTGTCCGTCAGCGGGGCAAGCAATTACAGCTGGACGATTAAGGGATATTCGATCGATCATAAGACCCAGTCCACAAATTACAGTTACGCAAGCCCCACCATTTCCGACTACTACGGCGATTGCGTTGCCAGCGTGACATACCAGAACTCTTCGGGGGAGTCGGTCTCGAAGGAGTTGAAATTCACCGTCGATCTTCATCGCAGCTACTCCTGGAAATACGACGGGGGCAGGTTCAGTTTCGATACTGTCATCGATTTCGACCAGACCCACAATTCGACGGCATCGTACAGCTACCTGAAGCCTTCTTCGGATATCGTGAAAAAACAGACCATGAACTCGAGTTCGAAAGAACAGTGGTCGAACACACCCGAATTCATCGTGGTCAACGATGCCGTCAAATCGTATGCGGACACGCTCGGAAAACTGTACACCTCCGCCTACGGCGAAAAATCCCTGAATCAGGCTTTTGCCGATTTCCTGCTGGGGTACGTTCAGATATGCTATTCCTACGGTACGGATTCGAGTCTGTACGGATACGAAGAGTATTTCGCCTTCCCCCTTCAGACGATCTGGTACACTTCCGGGGACTGCGAGGATACCTCGATCCTGACCGCCGCGATTGCCAGTGCCGCTGGATTCAAAGCCGCGGTCTTCCTCCTTCCGCAACATGCGACGGTGGGCATCGCGCTCGATTCGTATTCCCGGCCCAATGTTTCGAATGCTGACATTCTCAGTCAAAGGGTCAACGGAGTGACCTACTACTCTGGCGAGACGACCGTGGACGATTTCCAGCAGCTCGGCATCATGGGATATTACGTTCACGACCGTATCACCGAGCACTATTCCGATTATCTCGGTATCAAGGTCGACGGATACGGAAAATACGGAGTATATCTTGTCAAAACCTGAGGCGATCGTTTGAAAAACACATCGAAGCTCTACTGCTGTATCATTGTCTGCGTGCTGGTATTCCTCGTGGCCGCCGCGGTCTACGCCCAGCCCGGTTCCAGCGATGAAAAGGCCGATCCGAACAAAGTTCCTGATATGTTCGGCCTGTCGAGTACCGAGTGTACCGTATCTCTCGCGGACGAGAGCGGTACCAAACTGACCGTATGGTCCCTGCCATCGGGAAAATCCTATTCGGATATCTCCTGGTCCTCCGACAATCCCGAAGTCGCCACGGTTTCGGGCGGTGTCGTTACGGGCAAATCCGAAGGAACCGCCCTGATTAAGGCCCAGGTCGGCAGTTATTCTGACGACTGCCTGGTCACCGTGACCAAGGATGTGGTGGAGGTCCAGAGCCGCAGCTACGACGTATACTCGGATGCGTTCGACTATCTTCTCTTCAACGGCGACTCCGACGGCGCTTTCGCCAAAGGTCTGCTTTCCGCCACATTCAACGGGGGAGACTGCGTCGTATTCTCGTTGGCCAGCTATGAGGAGAAGTGGCTAACGGAAAACAGCAGCTATATCGGTAATTCCGCCGCGGACTTTTTAAAGATCAAAATGACCCTCAAAGATTCCAGCGGTAAAGTCATCGCCAGTTCGATATACACCAACTCGAACAAGAACCCGTCCATCGGGGTCGCCGCATCGACTGCCAAGTCCGCTCTGTTTTCGGTTTTCAAGAACACTCTGACCTACGGCGAGGAATACACCGTCACATTCCTGTTGTTCACCGGATACAATACCGGCTATACCGTCAGCGACACTTTCGAATACTGCAAAGGCGACGAGCGTCATGACGCTTCCGGAACATTCACCAGAACCTATTACTGGAGATTCGGCGGCGACGGCGAAACCTACACCCAGTCCCAGTACCTCCATACGGTCACCCTGACCTTCGATTATGCCGATCTATGGGGCCAGTGTTACAAGAGCGCCTCGTTCTTCAAGATCGGCACTAACGAAATCGACAACTACAGGACCTATGACTGGGTTTACGAGTTCACCTCGGAGAACACGATGGTAACACTCCTTGCGGAGCAGTTGAAGGAGTCCTACGGTCAGACTGATTGTTCCGGTCAGGATTTCGCCCAGTATGTTCTGGCATTCGGACAGATTTGCTTCGATTACGAATACGATTACATCCAGTATTACATAGCGGATGAGAAAAAATACGAGGATATCGTAGATTTCTGGGCATATCCGGGTCAGACCATCTTTTCGGGACACGGTGACTGCGAGGATCTCGCCATGCTCATAGCGGCAATATACAAGAAGCTCGGATACGAAACCTCTCTGATCGTATTGACCGGACATATGGCCCTGGGTATCGTACTCGATAACTACGTGAATGCGGTCGGTGAAGATTACACCTATTTCACGAAAGACGGTAAGACGTTCTACTTCTGCGAGAGCACCGCCAAATCGCCTCTGTACGTACAAATCAGCAGGACAGCAGGTTCATGGACCAGTTATTATGACGGCGCCGTCGGGTTAAAGACCTATTATCTTCTCGGTATGACCAACAAAGAGTACGAAGATTCCGAAATCAGAGGAATTTACATCTTATGATCTACGGAGGATCGGCGGTCGCGGTATTGCGATAGTGCCAGGAGGTTCTCGTTGCAGGTCTGCGGGGGTATTCCGCATTCCGGACCGATAAGGTCGAAACCCGCATCGGCAGACTCCCTGGCACTTTGCACGACGTCTTTCGGCGTACCTTCTAGAAGTGTTCTTACGGGATTGACCGCACCGATCAGTCTGCAGTTCTTACCTGCGAGCTCTATATATCTTTCGCGATCGGATGACGCCTCTGCGGAAAGACAGTCCTCGCCCAGGGAAGACAGCCGGTCGGCGACCGGAAACGTGTTGCCGCACGAATGCACGGTGCAGTACGATTCTCTTTCGGCTTCCGAGATCACCTTCGGAAGATGGTCTGTGATCAAATGGAAGAAATCGGGCGGCAGCAGGTTGGCGTCCGCTTCTTCGATTATAACGACATTGTCGCAATTCTCGGAAAGCAGTGACGCATACCGCTATTGATACGGTGTGAGCT
>CAVIXW010000048.1:0-12816 GCA_963646785.1 Acutalibacteraceae bacterium | reverse complement strand
ACCGTAGTTTAAAGCATGCCTAAAATTTTCATCAACACGGTGGTTGCTTAGGAGGTAAATCTTTGCAGAGCCGACGGGATCAATATCAGTTTTCGGTATTGATTTATTTAGAAGTGGCCGCATAGACGGAGTCGAGACTGTGGAACAAGCTTGCGAGACCGTGGAACAAGCTTGCAACGGAATCGTCCAAGGATTGGAAAGGTGAACCGTTGATCACGTCCGAAGTACCGGCATCGAGGGAATCGAGACCGTGGAACAAGCTTGCAACGGAATCGTCCAAGGATAGGTCAGGCGTATCGCCGGTCATGTATAACCACTCTGAATCGCCCCAGAACACGTGCCCGCTCAGATTGGCTGCCGTAGGTTCCAGGGGATTGTGGTCTTCATCCCCGAAAAGATATGCGCACGCCGTGTTGGTTCCGATGTACTTTATCTCTTTGCTGAAGGTCATCGTGAATCCCAGACTATACGGGTAATTCCAGAACGGTACGGCGTCGTCAGCGTAGTCGCATCCTATTCCGTCGGTTCCGGCAGTGAATGTCAGGTGCGTCAGGTAACCGCTTCCACCGAATGCAGGATACTCTTTCGAACCGACACTGTCGAGAGTGATCGGGATGGTGAGGTACGTCAAGTATGTCCATTTGTAGAATGCATGGGTACCCAGGGATTCCACAGTGTCCGGGATCACAATGGTCATGAGGTACAATTCGCGGAAAGAGTCCGAACCGATATGCGTTATTCCGTCGGCGAAGTTGATCTCCTGAGGGTATTCCTGCATTGGAACCAGGGCGTTTGCTGGTACCAGCTGTTGCTTCCGCTGTCGGTGGAATAATCGAATCCGTACCCGGAGCCGGGATGAGATTGACATACCGAATTCCGGATACATGCCAGAAAGCGGCTTCTTCTCCGTTAAGCCATACCGCATTGAGGCTTATCGGAATGGTCAGATTTTTCATCGAACAGTGACAAAACGCACCCGCTCCGACCGAAACCAGTGAATTCGGAAGGATGAGGGTTTCCATGTCGCAGAAGTAGAACATTTCCTTTCCGATGCGGGTGACGCCTTCTTCGACTTTGACGGTCTTGAGGTTTTCCGAACTGTTCCAGGGGCAACGCAGAGACCTGTCGTCTTTGAAATCAGAACCGTAACCGTCGGTTCCTTTGGTTATCGTCAGTTTCTCGAGATTCGTATACGGGGAACGGAACGCATCTCTGAGCTGGGTGGTGACCGGAATAGAAAGTTCCTTGATGTTGCAGTCGTAGAACATATTGAATCCCAGTCTTGTGATGTTGTCGGAGATGATAATCGTCTTTGGGACCTCCGAATTCATATTCCAGGGGGCCAGTTCCGTTTTGTAGGGGCCGTACCACCAGTGGTTGTAATCAAACGGAACTCCGTTTCCGTAAGTGAAGGTCACCTTTTGGACGGCAGTGCTGCCCTCGAATGCAGGGTATTTCTCGTTACCGTAGGAGTTCAGACTTATGGGGAGGGTCAGGTCGGTCAGTTTTGTGCAGTTGAAGAAGCAGTGGTTTCCGAGACCCACTACGCTCTCGGGTAGGGCGATCGAGGTTATGTTCAGTTCGCGGAACGAATCGGATCCGATCACAGTTATTCCGTCGGCGAAGTTGATCTCCTTGAGTGCATCCCTGCTCTGATACCAGGGAGTGTTCTGATACCAGGAATCCGATCCTTCGTAAGCGGCATAGTCGTATCCATGTCCTCCGTTGCCGCAGGTGAAGTTGATCTTTTCGATCCTGTAGCAACCTGCGAAGGCGGCATACATGTCGGAGACCACACTGTTCAGTGTGATCGGCATCGTAAGTTCGGTGACATGTTTGCAACTGACGAATGCCCAGGCTCCGAGTTGGGTGATGTTCTCTCCGATGACGATCTTGGTGATTTCGTCGCGGTACTGATACCACGGTGCACGAACGGCACCGTAATGGTACATTCCGCCTTCTCCGTTTATTTCCAGGGTGCCGTCTGAATAAATGCAGTAGACGGCTTCCGGTCCGCAATAACCGCTTTCGATGACCTGTGCCGAAGATTCATCCGTTTCTGCATGGAGTACAAACAATATTGCCATGGCGGATGCGATGAGTGCAATTATCATCAGAAGGGTTCCAAATTTTAGCGTATTTTTCGATGTAATATTACGGTAAATGATACCATCACTCCACGGAATTCTGCTTTACTTTCGCCGGTGATGCGAGTATCGACACCGGCTGCTGCGAGCAGTATACAAAATGTAGACTATATGTAGACTATATGTAGACTATATGTAGACTTCTAAAAATCTTTTTATACATGAAGAAATCAACGAGACTACACGATTTGATTGACGTTGCGCGATCGGATGATTTATGTTTGACCGTGCTTCGACGGACTTACCACGGTGTCGAGCGTTACCGGGTGTGATTGCAATCTGTCTGTATCAAAATGAATCGACATATCCCAGCACCTAATGAACCTGGGATCTTCGGAAGAAGTTACGATTGGTGGTTTCCCACCAATCGGGTTTGGATAGGGGAGAAAAGAATTCAGAATTCTTTTGCGTTCATTGCGTGTTCGACGAACATCTTTTGGAACGACGGTACCTCTCCGAGCCCTTTCACGATGCATTTCACTTCGAACCCGTTGTTCTTCATCACATTTTTCAGCGAATCTTCGCCGTCGCCCGCGAGGTCGTTGTTCGCATGATCTCCCGCCACCAGCATGAATGGGACCAACGTGACCTTTCTGGGACTGTGGGACTTCATCATCTTCAGAGTGCTTTCGTAGTTAGGGAAACCTTCTACGGTTGTGACATATGTATGATAGAGGCCCGCGTCGAAGATTTTGAGCTGAAGTTCGCTGTATGTTGCGTTCGCGGGGTGGACCGTACCGTGCCCCATAAGGAGCAGAGAGCCGTCTTCAGCAAGGGGGACAAGCTCCTTCTTGATGAGGTCTACAACTTCGTCATAATCCTTTTCCGAGGTCAGGAGAGGACTTCCGATTTTGACAGATCTGAACGAATTGCGGTACTTCCTGACCGAATCAACCACGAAATCGTATTCAAGACCGTTCATGATGTGGGTCGACTGTATCACGACGTCGTCGAAACCGTCTTCGATCATGGATTCCAAAACTTCGTCGATGAACGGGAAGTGTCTGTCCATTTTCTTCTCGGCCACTTTTATGGCCGCTCTGCTGGTCCAAGCGGTCTTAAGTTCACGGTCGGGAAATGCTTCTGCAATCACTTTTTCGGTGGCATTGATGGTTTTTTCCATCGTATCTTTGAAACTGGTCCCGTAGCTGACGACGAGAATGGCCTTCTTGGACATATCACCTCATTGATTTTTTTGTTCATAAACGTTTTTCGTCTGTTCGACCAAGATTTATATCCGGTCGATTGAATTATCGCCTATGCGTTCCATCCTGTCGTCCGAACTTTCCGAGAGAATTCAGGCCCTGCAGGTAAAGTCGACCGTATCCGGAATACCTGTCGCGGTCATATTCGAGGGCGGCAGCGGAAGGGTGATCTCCCGTATCATCAACGAACTTTGCCGCGAACTCGAACCGATGGGCGTGAATTACTATCACTTCGATCCCACCCGTGCGGGTTCCGGGCCGCTGGCCGGTCTTCTGGGCGCCACCCCCGCGAAAGGCGACATCACTCTTTACGACAGGTCCTGGTATTCGATGATGGTCGACCGTTACAACGACGACCCCTATTGGCTGGAGGAGGCGCTCAAGGCGGTCAACAGGTTTGAAACGTACCTGATGGACAACGGCACCTATGTTCTGAAAATAGTGTTGGAGGTGTCCACTTCGGACCTGAACGAATATGCCTCCGAATACCGCCCCTACACTCCGTTCTCGAGCACGTTCCTTTCTGTCGATCACATCGATCGGGTCAAATTCAACGCGGTTTTCCCGGAGATCCTGTCGGAGACGGACACGAAACGGATACCCTGGCACAGTGTGAAGGTCAGAGACCTCGAACACACTTTGGAAGATACGGCAGAGGCACTCGCGGAAGGTCTGGAAGAAGCTCTCGGGTCAGGTTGGAAACCGTCGGGAAAATGCTGTCTCAGGACCGATATGCCCAATCCCCGCATCGGCCTCGATCTGGATTCCTGCCCCAAAGACCCCCGCGGCCGTCTCGACGACCTCAGTATGGAGCTGGAGCATCTTCAGGTCCTGCTTGCCGAAAGCGGGAGATCGCTGGTATTGGCCTTCGAGGGGTGGGATGCCGCCGGAAAGGGGGGTGTGATAAAACACATCTGCCATGCCCTGAACCCCCGCGGTTATTATGTGGCAAGGATCAAGAAGCCCTCGGAGGAGGATTATGCGCACACGCACCTGTGGAGGTTTGCACGTTATCTGCCCGTCGCGGGACACATCACCATATTCGACCGCACGTGGTACGGCAGGATGATGGTAGAGCCTATCGAAAGATTCTGCGACGAACGCCAGTACAAACGTTCCGCCGAGGAACTCAATGTTTTCGAGCGTATCCTCAGTTCTTCCGGGGCGATCATTCTCAAATTCTGGCTGGATATCGACAAAGATACGCAGCTGGAGAGGTTCAACGAGCGTCAAAGCGATCCTCTGAAACAGTGGAAACTCACGGACGAGGATTGGCGTAACAGGGAGAAATGGGATGTTTACGACGAATACGTCAACAGGATGATAGAATCGACCAATACTCCCTATGCGCCGTGGATCGCCGTTCCCGCGAACAACAAGAAGGCCGCCCGTGTGTTCATCATGGAATCCATCGTTAATGCTTTGAAAAAGGTCCTCGAAGATAATTGAATTTCGAACCGCCCGCATGCAGGCCATCCGACCATGTCGATGTGCCAGGATCCGATTTTGATACACTGTCATCTCTCCGGGGCGGGGCATACGGTAAGATCTTTCTTCCCCGCCGTCACCGGCCCGGTTAGGTATCCATTCGTCGAATGCCGATTATAGTGTACGGCAGTCTTTTATATCTCTCCACTATCAATAGATTCGATGACTGACGAGTTCAAAGAGAAGATCGCAGGCGAGATCACTCTTGCACCCGAGCCCGGTAAGGCCATCCGCAAATGGCGGGAGGAGTTCGGCATCTCACAGTATGAACTGGCGGATGCCATGGGCGTATCCCACAGTGTCATCAGCGACTATGAGTCCGGTAGGAGGAAATCTCCGGGAGTCACTGTCGTTAAGAAGATGGTCAACGCTTTTCTCGAGGTAGATGAACGCAACGGGTCTCCCGTGGCGCTCAAATACGTTCCGGAAGGGAAGCTGAGTTGCGTAATCGCCATGGACGAATATCCGCAGGGTATCGAGGAATCGGTTTTTATCCGTGCGATATCCGGTTCGAACATCAATCCGTTGAAGACCCCCAACAAGAAGATCTACGGATACACTGTTGTCGATTCCCTGAAAGCGATCCTTAGTCTTTCGTCACAGGATTATCTGAAAATTTACGGGTGGAGCACGGAACGCGCACTTGTCTTCACCGACGTCCATTACGGCCGTTCGCCGATGGTCGCCATCCGTGCCCACCCCCTCACACCCGCAATGGTGGTATACCAGAAACCCGATCAGACCGACCAGCTCGCCATAAAGCTGGCGGAAAGGGAGGGGATCCCCCTGGTAGTCACCGATCTTACGGTTGACCGTTTGATCTCCAAACTCTCAAAACTAAAGGAAGGTAACTGAATATGGTTGGAATAGTAAGCTATGGGGCGTATGTGCCCAGGTATAGAATAAAACCGGACGAGATCGGAAGGGTCTGGGGGGCCAACGGTGCCGCTATGGGAAAGGGTCTTCTGATCACCCAGAAATCCGTCCCCGCACCCGACGAGGATACCGTTACCATCGCCACCACTGCCGCGAGGGATATGCTCGACCGGGTTCCCGACGTGGACCCTGCCGACATCGGAGCCGTCTATATCGGTTCCGAATCTCACCCCTACGCGGTCAAACCCACCTCGTCCATCGTTGCCGAGGCCATCGGTGCGACCCCCGTTATGACGGCGGCCGATCTAGAATTCGCCTGCAAGGCCGGAACGGCCGGCATTCAGGCAGGTATGGGACTCGTTGCCTCCGGCATGGTGAAGTACGCCGTTGCGATCGGAGCCGACACCTCCCAGGGAGCTCCCGGCGATGCACTGGAGTATTCCGCTTCCGCAGGAGGGGCGGCGTATCTTCTCGGCAGCGAGAACTGTATCGCAGAGATCAACAAGACCCTCAGTTTCACCACCGACACTCCCGATTTCTGGAGGAGAGAGGGCATGATGTACCCGGTCCACGGAGGAAGGTTCTCCGGGGAACCCGCATACTTCAGGCATGTCACCACTGCCGCCAAGATGATGATGGAAGACCGCGGAACCGCCCCCGAGGATTATAATTACGTTGTTCTCCACCAGCCCAACGGAAAGTTCCCCACCAGGGCCGCCAAGATGCTCGGATTCACCGACGAACAGCTCGCTCCCGGTCTTCTGACCCCCGTCATCGGAAACACTTATTCCGGTGCGGTCCCGCTGGGTCTGGCACATGTGCTTGACCAGGCCAAGGCCGGCGACAGGATCCTGGTAACGTCCTACGGTTCCGGTGCCGGTTCCGACGCATTCGACATCACCGTGACGGATGCCATCAAGACGTTCAAGAGAGACAACGCGCCCATCCTCGACAAGCTTCTTGCCAATGTCGAGTATGTGGATTATGCCGTATACGCAAAGTTCAAAGACACCATCAAAATGCCGGAGGAGTGAAAATGAGGGAAGTAGCAGTCATCGGGGTCGGATCGACCAGTTTCGGAGAACTCTGGGGAAAATCGTTCAGAGCGCTCGGACTCGAGGCCGGAATGAAAGCCATGGCATCCGCCAATCTTTCCGGCGAGGAGATCGACGCCGTTTACATCGGCAATATGTCGAGCCGCCTCATCAAGCAGCAGCACATCGACGCACTGGTCGCCGATTATACGGGAATGGCGGGAAGGCACATTCCTTCCACCTCCATCGAAGCCGGAGGAGCATCCGGAGGCGTCGCGTTCAGGCAGGGCGTCATGGCCGTTGCATCCGGTATGCACGATGTCGTCATCGTGGGGGGCGCGGAGAAGATGACCGATCTCGACGACGATTCCGTCAACGAGGTCCTCAACGCCACCGGCGACGCAGACTGGGAAGCGGGAATGGGGATCTCCCTTACGTCTCTGTACGCGATGATCGCCCGCAGGATGATGGCCGACGGTATCGCCACCAGGGAGGAGATCGCCGCCTGCGCATACAACTCCCACTTCCACGGACAGTTCAACAAGGACGCACAGTTCAGAAAGGAGATCAAACTCGACACGGTCCTCAAAGCAGGGCCGACCGCCGAGCCTCTGACCATGTTCGACGGAGCACCAATCTCGGACGGTGCGAGCGCCGTCGTCCTGTGTCCTCTCGAAGATGCCAAGAAGTATACCGACAGCTATGTCAGGGTCGCCGCCACCGCACAGGCATCCGACACCCTGGCACTGTTCCAGAGGGACACCATCACCAGTTTCAAGGCCACCGCCGTAGCATCCAGGCAGGCCTACAATGCCGCCAATCTGACCCCCCACGATATCGATGTCGCGGAGATTCATGACGATTACACCGTTGCCGGAGTAATGGCACTTCAGGACCTGGGTCTTTACGAGAAAGGCGGTAAGGCGTTCCTTGACGGCGATACCAAGTTTGATGCCGGAAAGATCGCTATCAACACTTCCGGCGGTCTGAAGGCCAAAGGATATCCGATCGGGGCCGCAGGAGTCTCTCAGATAGTAGAGCTCTTTGCCCAGCTGACTAACGGTGCGGAAGGCAGGCAGGTCAAAGATGCCAGATACGGTCTCGCACAGTCTGTCGGAGGAACCGGTTCGGCTGTGACCGTATCTATTCTGGAGGCGATTTGAAATGGCAATGGTATCAGCAAGAGAATGGCGTGAGATCCCCGGAAGGTACAACCTTATCGGGACCAAATGCGGCAACTGCGGAAAGATCTTCTTCCCGTCCCGTTCGTTCTGCCCCGGATGCAGACGTGCCAGTGTCGGAAAGATGGAACCCTTCAAGCTCAGCAGGAAGGGAGAGGTATACTCGTTCGCCATCAACCACGAGTATTCCGGATTCAACGACAGGATGATGCCCTACGCGGTTGCGTTCATCAAGAACGACGACGGGGTCATGCTCGCGGGACAGCTTGTCGACGTGGACCTTCTGGACATCCGCATCGGAATGCGCGTGAAGGCCGTCATGAGGAAACTCAACGAGGACGGCAAGGCCGGGGTCATCCACTACGGATTCAAATTCGTCCCCGACGAGTGAACAAACATCTTCCGGCCACAATGGCCGGATCGCTAATCATTCACGGCGGAAACGATAAAATGAAGACCTTGGCCATCTGGGATCTGGACGGGACACTGACGGAGTCCAAGCCGTGGATTATCGCATCGTACAAGTGCGCCGCGGAGGCGGCCGGTCTTCCGGTACCTTCGGACGAGGTCCTTTCGCATATGATGTGCGGCGGCATTCTCGGCCACGTCTACGAGATCTTCGGCAAAACCGGTCCGGAGGCCGATCGGATCGCCGGATTCTATCGCGAGCATTACGCCCGTACCGGTCTGTATCATGTCGAACTTTTCGAAGGGGTCCGCGGGCTGATCGAAGAGCTGAACTCGAGAGGTGTCGCCCAGGCCATAGCCACGATGAAGGTCAGGGAAGTGGCGGAGAAGGTCATTGCAAGACTCGGTCTGTCAAAATACATGGTGGCTGTCGAAGGCGATACGACCGACAGCAAGGTCACCAAGGCCCAAATGATCGGTAACTGTATCGCCACCGGCACATACGACAGGGTTATCATGATCGGCGACTGTCCGTCGGACCGTAAGGCTGCGATCGAAGCCGGTGTGGAGTTCATTGCCGTGGCGTACGGTTACGGATATACCGCGGAACACTGTCACGAAGAAGGTATACCATGTGCGGAGACAGTATCCGACCTTTTGTCAATGATCTGTTTATGATCCCGGCACATCTTCGCGTTTTTGAAAAGCGGGCAGTCCTCGTGATACGCAAGGATGTTATCGAGAGGTCCGTTCGCAGCGATCATCCATGCAGGTCCGTCGAAGTGGGGCGAGTAATCGGAATACCTCATCGGAAGTCCGAGGCATGCGATGGTATTCGATACGTCACACTCTTCTTTCACCCATACGTAACCGTCGATATTGCGACAGTCGGTCCACGTGATCCAATTATCCTCGCAGAACTGTACAAAAGATCTCGATCTCTTTCTGAAGTAGACCGAAGTGCCGTTCAGCACCGCTTCGGCGGGGCTGTCGGCGAGCATTTTCCCACATCCGGCACAGGTTTCGGCGACTCCGGCAGGAACAATGTTCTCGGAGTTACAGAACCTGCAGACAACTTTATGCGATCCGAATCTGCAAGAGGGAACGTGCATGCCGGCCTGCTTGCCCCGTACCGATTTAAATCCGATGCCGACAGGCATTAGACAATCAAAAATTTTTATCAGTATTCGTTACAGTATATTTCAACCGCGGACATACTTAACACGCGTGCCTTTGGGAAAATCCCTGTCGCTGTGTTCCGAGCTCTTCGTGATGGTCACGCGGTTCAAACCCGTACAGCCGGAGAAAAGGTTCATTCCGTCGTATTTTACGACACCGAGGATCTCGCAGGTCTCCATTCCCTTGCAGTCTGCGAACGCCTTTTTACCGATCGTCCTGATGGACGGAGGGACCGACAGGGCCTTGAGCGCAGAGCAGTTTTCGAATGCGCATTCTCCGATGGATGTCAGGGTGTTGGGCAATTTGGCCCTGGTCAGTCCGGTACATCCCCTGAACGCACAGGCACCGATGGATACGACGGATGAGGACAGGTCGATCTCGGAAAGACCCAGGCAGTCCTCGGCGGCATACTGTTCGATACTGAGCAGGGATCTTGAGGGGGCGAATTTTCCATTGAATGTTCCGATTATGAGGTATGCTTTGTCCTGTTTTCTGCTGTACAGAACACCGTTCTCGAAGCAGAATCTGCCATTGTTCTTATCGATCTCAACAGACTCCAGGGAACTGCACCCCGAGAATACCCCGGCCCCGATCTGACCCGTTCTCTTGGGAAGTACGACCTTTTTGAGGTTGCGGCATCTGTAGAATGCCATGCTTTCTATACATTCTAAATAATCTCCCGCAACCAGTTCGGATATGCGGGTGTAGGCGAATGCGTTTTGACCGATCGTCTTCAGATGTCTCGGAAATTCCACCGATACAAGTGCGGAGCAGTTGCAGAATGCGTTCTTCCCGAGGGTTTCCAGTCCTGCTGGGAGTTTCACCGAGGTCAGGGAAGTATTGTTTTCGAAACACGCATCGCTTATCGAGACGATCTTCCATTCCTTTCCGGCGACGGTCACCGTGTCCGGAATCACCAGTTCGTAACCGGGCCGGGTTACGGGTTTCACCAACACGAGGCACTGTTTGCGGGCCGGAACCGCTTGGTAGACGAATCTTCCGTCGTCAAATTCGCCTTCGGCCTTCTCGATACTTTTCCGTTCGTAATGGTGTACCGCGGTATGCACGTCTTTCAGAGACGCAATGCTGCGGTTTCCCAGTATATTGACCAGTTCCTTCTGCAGATCCCGGGTGTTGCCGAGGTCCGGATCGGTGAGTATCTTCTTGGTCAGTTTGCGGTCGGCGGTGCATACTTCGACGAGATCTTCCATATCTGCGAAGGTCAGGGCGGTTTCGCCAAGTGCCTTTCTGAGTTTCGGTTCGCGGGCGTAGAATATTTCAGCTCCGTTCTTGTCGGCAACTTCGCGCAGGATGTCTATACGGTCCATGATATCACGGTTTGAGAAGGTCGACCATGGCGACCTGTTCTATCACACAGTCTTCGGGAGATATGCCGTCGAACAGCTCGGCACCGAGATTTCTGGCCTTTTCCTCGGAGGGGTTGCAGAGAGAATCATCCAAGGTCGCATGCAGGTCGGAAAGATGCAGATCGCCGTCGACATCGAGTACGGCGGCGACCATTCCTTCCGAATCGGGGCGGGGCCCCATTTTCTTCAGTGCCTTGCCGATCTGACGTTCGCATGCCGCGAAAAGGATGGTCTCGGTCAGAATGCCGCGGGCACGGTTCGTCCCTTCCGCAAAAGCTCTCTCCGCATGTCTGAACGCGGTCTCGATGTGCGCTTTTCCGCATACCCTCGAGGGATCGAACAATATGCAGTCGCCCCCCAATGCGGTGAAATGGTCTACTGCTTCCCGGAACGTGAATTCTCCGCGGAGGCCGACAATCTGAAGAGTGGTCACGAGGAACGGTAGGGAGACGGACAGATATTAATCCTCTTCACCGCAGGGCGTCTGCGGAGAAGGGGATCCGGTCTGAGAGATCATTCGAGGTCCGTATTCTCAGACTCTTTCAGTTTCTCCAATTTTTCCGTCCTTTTCGCAAATATGTTCGCCAATATGGCACCTGACACATTGTGCCAGACACTGAACACCGCTCCGGGAACGGTGGCTAGCGGGTATGCGGCGAAATGGGCCGCGGCCAGGGATGACGCAAGTCCGGAGTTCTGCATTCCGACCTCGATGGACACGGCACGACACCTTGTTGTATCCATTTTCGCAATCATTGCCGCGACATATCCCAGCGCATATCCGCAGACGTTGTGAAGGATCACAACCACCAGGATAAGAAGTCCCGCGTCCGCCAGACGGGCAGAGTTGGCGGAGACGACAGCGGCGACGATGGCGGTTATCGCGGCCACGGACACCACAGGCAGGATCTCCACCGCTTTCGCAGTATACTTTCCGAAGTACCTGTTGATGACGAATCCCAACGCAATGGGGGCGACAACGACCTCCAGGATGGAAAGGAACATGCTCATCATATCGACGTCGATGTTCTGCCCTGCGTAGATATAGGTCAGAAGCGGGGTGACGACGGGGGCCATCAGGGTGGTCGTGGACGTCATCCCCACGGAAAGCGCCGTATCTCCCTTGGAAAGGTACGTTATGACGTTGGAGGAGGTCCCGCCGGGACAGGTTCCGACAAGAATGACACCGATGGCAAGTTCGGTGGGCAGGGCGAATATGACCGTAAGAATGTATCCCAGGAACGGCATGATCGAGAATTGTGCGATCACTCCCACGGCAACATCCCTCGGGCGACTGAACACGATTTTCAGATCGTTGGGCCTGAGGGTGAGACCCATTCCGAACATGACAATCGCGAGAAGGAAGTTGATGTAACTCGTTTTGATGAAAGAGACCGAATTCGGAGAGAACAGTGCAATGAGTGCGACGATAATGACTATGGGGGCCATGTACGTGCTTACAAGTTTCGAGATCTGCAGAAGTTTTGACGTGGTGTCCGCCTCTTAATGGTGCCAGTCACACGGGGGTGTGATATAATGACTTCTATGGTTTTAAGATACTGAACCAACACGGCGCCGCCCGGAACGGAAGCATCCTTCCGGTTTTCGTTTGCCATCCTGTTTCATCGGTGATCCGTTCGATGGCAGAAGATCCCGTACGGCTGAAGCCGGGAGGGGATCCATAATGTACAATAACTCACAGAATCTGCGCGGAATTGTACAAAATACGATTTTTTGCATATCTGGACCGACAAATGATCGGGTCGCGTTCCGTGGTACGGACAAAACAATTCTGGGTTTCCTGGAAGAAATACGGGCCCTCCAACCTGGATTCTATACGAACATCGAATGTCTGTTCTGTGTCTTCATTAAGGTTATCCTACGTTACCAGCAGTTTAAACACTACATTTTATGAGCCGCTCACAGGGAAG
>CAVIXW010000047.1:0-12894 GCA_963646785.1 Acutalibacteraceae bacterium | reverse complement strand
TTATTTCCGTGGGGAACGTGGTGTAGGAGGAACTTCTCAGACCGCGTTCCATATCGACGATCGTTGCGGTCTGGTCGCCCGGATCATACGTGTAGATAAGTTTGGCGTCTCCGCCGCCGTATCCCTCTTTGTCGATGAACATATCAGAATGTCCGTCGTACTGCACGACCTCCCTTACGTCATCATTGCTGTTCCCCCCCCCCCGTTGTCAGAGAGGGCGTTGTAGGCCAGGGCGCCGGAGGTGACCACGGCCAGGGTTGCCAGGGCGGCCACCAGTGCATAGAACACGGCGGAGCGTCCCGAGATAGAATTGATCGATAACATTGTACTGCTTCCTTGCGGGTGCTGAATCCCGCGGCGATAGGCGAAATTCGGACTGTGGATATATATGGGTTGCGTAGACAGCGGACAGACTGTGACTTTGACGCCTCAGGCCAGATTGTGACGCGACCCGACAGTCCCCGCCATCCGTGATCGGGCATGTATCTTTTCGACGAGTGTCCCAAAGATGCCGAGGGTCGATCCGCAACGTGTCGATCGATTCGAAAGGCATGTCTGTGATATCGGGGGCCCTGTGATCCAAGGCTGTCTCGGTGCACGAGCGGCGCGGTCACCGAGAAGACGTCGAACCGTCCTCGTACATCCATTTTCTGCACACGGGGATGACGACTCCGCCCACCAGGTTCCCCGCCGCCACGACCGCGATGAAGAAGAATGCGTCAAGGGAATAGATCCCCGCAGAACAGAAGTAGAACATATCCGCGACGGAGTGTTCGAACCCGGAGAGGATGAAAACCGGGACGCAGATGATGGCGGCAAGATATTTCTTGTGCACCTTGTAGTAATCGGCCGCGATGAACATCAGCATTCCGCAGAACACCCCTCTGCAGAACACCCTGAACCAGTCAGGATCGGCGAGTTTTCCGTTCACCATCGAATCGAGGACGGTCCCGGAACCGTTGGCGAGAGTATCCGCATCGATCATATATCCGCAAACGACGCACCCTACGAAGTTGCCTACGATCACCACCAGGAGATACATCAGATACCGGGGCTCGTTATCGAAGAGATATCCGACCTTTCCAGTATAGAGGTCGAGGTTGAAGGTGAACACCGTGAAGAGCCCGATGCTGAACAGGACCGCACCGACCCATCTGTTTTCGGGGCTGAATCCCCATACGCCGAGATACACGCAGCAGCCGATGCTGATGGCCATTCCCGCGAGGACGGCCCTTACAAAACTTTTGGAATAATCGGGGTGATCCGCAGACATACGGTATTCGAACGGCCGGGGATTATTTAATTGGGTGTTTACATGGAAGCTTAAAAAATATCGGCCCCTGCGGGCCGGGTTGATATTCAGAAAGATCCGATCCTTTCGAGCATCTTCACCGCGGTGTCGACGACATCGCGTCCTTTTTCGATACGGTCCATGGCCTGGAGTTCGCTCATGCCGGGTCCGGTGACTCCGTATGCGACAGGCTTGTCGTATTCCAGGGCGAGATCGGTGATCTTCCTTGCCGCCTGTGCCGCGATGACCTCGTCGTGCTTGGTCTCGCCGGTGATGATGGCGCCGAGGGTTATGACCGCGTCGACATCGTCCCTTTCGATCATCTTCTTGATCGCAAGGGGCATGTCGAACACGCCGGGCACCTTGATGACGTGGTTGATCTCCACCCCGAGGAACTCGGCTTCCGCCTTCGCCCTCTCGAACATGAGGCTGGTGACCTCGTAATTGAATTCCGCTACTACTGCTCCGAGTCTGTATTTCTGCATTTTCTATACCTCTGTTAATTGGATCGATTCGTATTTCTGCCGGACATGACGGGCCCCTTGTCGGCGAAACCCTGTCTGAGCCCGGTGCCGGCCCTTTCGATCAGACGTTCCGGTCTGAAGAGCATGTCGTACACATTCACGGCATGCTCCCTGGTGCGTCTGTCCGCAAGCCATGCGAGTTCGCTGTCGTCCTGGGCCTCGTCCTCATGGACGAAGACCTCGATGATGTGGGTGTTCGTCATGAGCTGGGCTTTGATAAGCCCGTTGGAGGCCTCGTCCGCGCACATCTTGTCCTTCGCCATGGGCCCGGGCATACCGAGGGCCATGCAGATGTCGCAGTGCTGCTCCTCGATGAGCTTCTTGCAGGCCACGGGAAGGTCCTTCATCCCCGGGACCGTGACACGGATGATCCTGAATCCGGTCCCGGTGCGGTTGAGTTCGTCGATGGCCGCCTTCCCCATATTGTATCTTGCGAAAGTCGTATCCGCGATACCGATAAGTTTCATCAGTCCCCACCCATCTTCTTGATCTTCTCGATGATCCTGCGGGTCGCATTCAGATCATCGGCGGTCTCGCTGGCGCGTTTCACCTTCACTCTGCCGAGTCCGTGTTCCGCGAGTTTCTTTTCAAGTTCCTTTTCGTCGAAGTCCTGGTCGAACCCCAATACGATGATGTCGGGGTCCACGGACCCGACGGTATCGAAGAAATCGCCGGAGTTCGTACCCACGATGGCCTTGTCCACGGGTTTCAGATTCTCGACGATCTTCGCCCTCATGTAGTCGGGAGTGACGGGCTCGTGTTTTCTTTTGCGGACGGTGTCGTCGCAGGCGACGACAACGACGAGTTCGTCTCCCAGTGCGCGGGCCTGCTGAAGGTAGGATATGTGTCCCGGATGGAGGATATCGAAGACGCCCGAGGCCATGACCCTGACCATCGTTCACACGTCCAGTTCGGGGTGGGCCTTCTTGAATATGTTCCAGGCCTCGATTATCTCCGTACCGTTGACGATGGGCATTCCGTGTTCTTCGGCATACCTGTAGCAGTCCGTTTTGGACATGGAGTTCCCGTCGTGGCCCATCATCTCGCAGATGGTGGCGGACGGTTTGACGCCTGCCATATACATCATTGCGGTGGCCAGCTCGGTGTGGCCGTGCCTGTCCGTAAGGATCTTCTCGGAGGTGTTCAGAAGGTGTACGTGTCCGGGCGCCCTGAATTCCTTGCCGAGGTCTTCGGCGATCTCATTCGGATCTTTGTTCTGGAAAATGACCTCCGCATATCTTTTGATGGTGAGCGCACGGTCTCTGTCGGGGATCCCGGTGTAGGTCTTCCTGTGGTTGATCGTGATACCGAAAGAGGATTTGGTACGATCGTAGGGAATGTCGCTGGGGGCCATTTTTCTGAGGAGTGGGTATTTCTCGCCGACGTCCCAGAACACGTCGGACAGGAACGGCAGCCCGATGTCTTTCGCAAGTCTGTTCGGAGTGGTCGTACAGAGAAGTCCTCCCGCATCCTCCCTCATCCGGGTGATCTTGTCGTAAGTGACGAACTCGGAGGCCACGGTCATGTCCGATTCCTTTTCGCGGTCATCGAAGTCGTAGATCAGGATGATCTTACCATTTCTTATAGCTTCCAACGCTTTTTCGATGCTCATCATTCTGCCTCGTGTGTTTGTATGGTTATTATTTAAATAATGAATAGGGAACTACTAAAATTTTAGTAAATCAGCAATTATTGGTTGATTAATATAGGTTCGGGCGCATTTCAGAACCGATTGGATCCCCCCGTAGAATATGGTCCGCTGTTTCGGATCGGCTTCGGGGCCGATATGGCCGTTTTATGCTTATGTCCCGGAAACACCGTTGTTTACGACAGAGTCGATCCTGACCTTGGGGACTTTGTTCCAGAAGGCGATGCCCATAAGGATCACGCGGCCTTCCATACCTTCATAGTATCTGCGGTCGTGGATCTGTCCGAATGCGTCTTCGACGCGGGCATTCAGGTCCTTCCTGTTCTTGGCAACTTTCAGTTCCATGATCAGGAACGGATCTCCGCGATCTTTGGGGGCAAGGATGATATCGACCCGGCCCCGGCCTTCGGGAACCTCGACCTTGACCCGATATCTGTTGGAAAGTGCGTGGACCAGCGTCATTACAACCGCCTGATACGTATTTTCCTTCAAATTCAGGTAACTGGCTGCCGATAAGATCCGAGACAACGATTCTTCCATCGACGGAGCATCCTCTTCGAGAATGGCCTTGCTGAATTGGATAAAGTCGTCGGTGTCGATCGGATAGACCTCTTTCATGAGCTCTCTCACGAGCATTCTTACTTCTTCATCGGGTATGGACAGCTCATACAGAGTGTTGCCTTGAATATCCTTCTCGTCGGTCAGGACAGCATTCAGATATCCGGACATGACCATGAGACTGTACAACGGCTTTCCCGATTTCTTTATGACATCATAGGGAAACGCATCCATGAGATCGGATTTTATCGTTCCGCCGGTAATCAGTTTCATGATCTCGGTGTACTTTTCCGTTGTTATACTCCTGAGGAGGTCTCTGATAAGCACATCCCTGCCACTGCCGACCCAGTATGCTTTCTCTTCACACTCCTGGCTGATGAAGTACATGATGCTGAACGGATTGTATACTTCGGCATCTCCGAAGCGATATCCGTCGTACCATTTCTTCGCAATGTCAAATTTGTCTTCGTATCCGAAATCCTTCAGAGCTTTCTTCACCTCGGATTCGGTGAAACCGAATCTCTCGTCAGACCTTTTGGAGAAGACATTGTTCACGATGATATTGTTCAGGCCCGAAAATATGCTCTGCTTGGCGATCTGCATCACGCCGGTGATGTACACCATGCCGCAGTATGGATTTCCTTTGATGGATGCATACATGAATTCCCTGAGAAATTCCATCATAGGCTCATGGGATTCCTCTCCGAAAGCATTCGTAACTCCCCTATCGTATTCATCCATAAGGATCATCGGTTTCACTCCGAATTCATACATCAGGTCGCGTGAAAGGATCTGAATGCTCCCGACAAGGTCGCTTACGGAGGTATTCCCCTCATCCAAAGATTCGAAGAGTCTCTTGAGGTCTGCACGGATTCCGTCTTTTTTAAGAAGATAGCGGTGGGGCTCGAAACATATGCCCAATGACTTGCGAACACCATCGAGATATCTTTCGTATGTGTCGGCATTGGCGTTTCCGAGGTCGATATGGATAACCGGGTATGCATTCTTGTGTTTCTCGAATTTTGGGTATTCGGAAATAGCCAATCCGTCGAACCAGGTATTTCCCTTGAATTGGATATTGAAGAATGCATCCAACATCGAGAGGTTGCAGGTCTTACCGAACCTGCGGGGGCGGGTGAACAGATATGCCCCTTTTGGATCGCCTTCGAGAATATCCCGGATCAGGAGGGTCTTGTCGACGTAGTACGCACCCTCTTCGCGGAGTTCCGCGAACGATACCCCCCTGAGGTTTATCTGTTCCATAGAAGTCGTATTCAACACGCATTGATAATCATTCGCTACCGCAATCTCGGTAGACGGCTTAATCCGGAGCATGTTTTTTCAGTTCTGTTGGTTGAATTTACCCTAAAATTCATATATTTTTTAAGACATTTTAAAAAAACTTGAAATGACTTTTCGGAATATTAGTTATACCGAAAACCCATTAGGAGGAATATGCCCGTGACGACTGGAAATCGCGAAGATTATCTCATCGCCATCCTTAGGCTCACCGAGGACGGCACCGCAGCTAAGACCACCGAACTTGCACAGCATATGGAAGTTTCTCCTGCGAGCGTCAGCGAGATGTTGAAGATCCTGTCAAAGGACGGCCTTGTGGAATATGCGAAATACCGGGGAGTGAAGCTCACCGAGCAGGGACTCGTGAATGCAAGGCTCACCAGGAAGAGGCACCACATCATCGAGAAATTCTTCACTGATATTCTGGGACTTCACCCCGATATAGCACATCAGGAGGCGCACCGTATCGAACATGCGATCTCCGACGAGGCGGCCCAGAAGATCTGCGACATGCTCGGCAATCCGCCGGATTGCGACTGTCAGTGCTGCGTCAACCCGTGCAAATCCGTTTCCGGGTGCGGCATACAGATCACGATGGTGCTCAAGGACATGGTGGCCGGTTCCTCCGGAAAGATCGTTTATCTGAAGTCTGACGACAGTACCGTCGCCCAGAAGCTTATAGGGATGGGCCTGGTCCCGGGCAGAGAGGTGCAGGTCGCAGAGATCGGCGATTCCGGGTCGGTCGTCAGCATAAAAATCAACGGTCAGTCCATCGTATTGGGCGAGGACATGGCCGAGTACGTGTACGTGGAATCCGTCGGTTCGGGTAAGCCGATCACCGTATCCTGAATCTGATTCCCAGCGATCTAGCCGTATCCGCACATTTTTTCTCATCCTCGTCGGAAAGATACCCTCCGACGATGGAGAGGGTTACGTCGCCGATGCGTTCTATGCATTCCGAAATGAAACCGTTCAGCGAAGCGTACGCTTCCTCCGCGTCGAAGTCGCAACGGGTTATCTTTTTGTAGGTTTCGGGGTCCGGGGCGTTGAGACTGATGGAGACAGAGTCTATCACGTTTGCGAGATCCGGTACTATGTCCCTGCCGTTGATCAGGTTGCCCAGGCCGTTGGTGTCCAGGCGGACGGTTTTCGTAAATTCCGAACGGATCATCTCTGCGGTCAGGATCAGATCGTCCAGCCTTTCCGTGGGTTCCCCGTACCCGCAGAAGACGATTTGACCGACGGTCCGCATATCATACATTCTCAGTTCGCAGACGATCTCTCCCGGTGTCGGTTCTTCTTTGAGCCAGAGGCTGTCGGCATCGCCCAACCTCGGGGTACTGTCCCTTATGCAGAACACGCAGCTGCACGGACATCTGTTGGTCATGTTGATGTAGAGATTTTTGCCATAGCGGTAGACTATGCTCATAATGTCTCTCCGACGGGGCAGGAGATATAAAAAGGCAGGGAGAAAGGAAAGGTAAAGGGTTTGGGAACCGCCGTGCACACTGAGTGCACGGCAGTCGAAGGGTCGTGGTACCCGCTCACTGTTTCTGATCGGTGCACAGGTTGTTGGAGTTGGACGTTTCCTGCTGTGCGGACGATCCCTGAGGTGCGTTCATCTTCTTCTGGAGGAACTTGGGGCCGATCCAGCTCCAGTCTCCGAGGAGGTGCATGAGTG
This sequence comes from Acutalibacteraceae bacterium, assembly GCA_963646785.1. Classification (GTDB taxonomy): domain Archaea; phylum Thermoplasmatota; class Thermoplasmata; order Methanomassiliicoccales; family Methanomethylophilaceae; genus Methanomethylophilus. Next base: position 5,893 of record CAVIXW010000047.1, on the reverse strand, counting down.
CGGGGCTGACGAAGCCGACCATGAACAGTCCGTCGATGAGGATACCGACACCGAGAGCGAATCCGAGTTCCTGCAGCATGGAGGATCCTGCAAGGAGGAGAGTGAGGAAGGTACCGCCCATCAGGAGGGCGCAAAGCGAGATGACGCCTCCGGAGGATTTGACGGCCTCTTCGATGGCGGTATGGTTGTCCATTCCTTTGATCTTGTTCTCGCGGATCTTGGTGGTGAGGAAGATCTCGTAGTCCATACCGAGTCCGAGCAGGACGACGAACAGGACGATGGGGATCAGGAACAGCACCGGGGTGTTGAGCATATCTTCGAAGAGAAGGTGCGTCAGACCGACGGTCCAGATGACGGACAGCACGATGGTGATGAGTGCTCTGATCGGGGTCACGTAGCATCCGAGGATGAAGAACAGCAGCAGGATGAGCAGTACGATGACGACGATCTTGATCATACTGAACTGGTCCTCGACGATCTCTCCGATGTTGTAGATGTTGGCGGAGGTTCCGGTGACGTAGGACTTCTCGATGAAATCGTACTTCTCGTCGTATCCGCCGGACTTGTGGAAGTCGTTGCCGATGTCGACGACGAATTTCATCGTGTTGTCGGACATGGGTTTCTCGGAGGTGACGATCATCATGTTGACGTAGTTGTAGTGGGTGTTGGATAGGATACCGGTTCCGACGTTGAGGATGTAATCGATGGTCTGGGAAAGTGTGTATCCGGGTGGGAGCTTGGGGTTCTCTGTACAGGCGTCGGTCTTATACTTATCCGCATCGGAAAGTCCAGTAATATATGCGGCCTTTGTGAAGATCTCATCAACATAGCTGGTCACGGCAGAAGGCAGAAGGTTTTGGACAATGTACCTGTTGACGTTTTCGGTACTTGCTTCCATCCCTTTGGCAGCAACTGCTTGCTTGGCTTGGGCAAAGATCTCGCTGTACATATTGAGTCCGCTGACCGAATCGACAATCTTATCACCGTCTTCGCCGTAGTGTTTTTCAATCTGGTCCGAAAGGTCCATCATCCATTTTGCAACAATTTTTCCGGAATCGGACCATACCATGTACGGAATGTCTGAACCTAGTAACTGCAAAGTGCCGACCTTTGTTGCAACATCCTCTTTCAGTTGGAGGACGACGTAGGTGGGCATGATCGTTCCGCCGGAGGTCTGTTCCATGATGAGGTTGAGTCCGTCGACGGATTCGGAGTCGGGCATGACGCTGATCATGTCGTACGAGTCGTTGGCGGTGGTGTAGTAGTAGGTGGCCGGGATGCTGATGATCACGAATACTGCCACGATAGGCATGGCGTATTTGCCGGTGAACCTGGCGAGCCAGGAGAAGTATTTTCTTCCGATGGATGCAAGTGCATGGTGGAAACCTTTGCCTTTTCCGGGGGTTTCGAAGGATTCGTCGACAGCTTTGTATTTGTCGATGTTCGAAGGCCAGAAGATCTTGTCTCCGAGGAGGTTGATGAGCGAAGGGATGAAGGTAAGCGCCGCAATGAGGGCAACGAAGATACCGAGCGCAAGCGCGATACCCATGGTCTGCACCATGGCGAACGAACAGAGTGCCAGCGCAGCGAAACCGATCATGACGGAGATGCCGGATGTGGCAACGGATTCTCCTCCCCACATGATAGCTTCTTTGAGTGCGGTCTCGTGAGATGCACCGGATTTGCGTTCGTTTCTGTACCTGGTGATGATGAAGATCGAATAATCGCATCCTGCACCGAGCATCACGACCAGCAGCAAAGTGGAGGTGATGTAGTAGATACCCAGGAACTGTCCGAGCACCCAGATCAGGGTAAGGGTGATGCCGTATGCCATACCGACGACTGCCGGAGGGACGAAGGCGGTGACGACCGCGTAGAAGAACAGTGCCAGAAGGACGAAGATAAGAAGAATGCTGATCGGGTCGACCTTCTTGACATCTTCCATGGAAGAGTTCTCGGTGTCGTAGGAGATGGCATCGTTTCCGGTGACAAGTGCCGTGAGGCCGGTGGCTCCAGCATCAGATTTTGCCTGGGAGACGATTCCCCTGATATTGCCGGTCTCGTGGGTGAGATCGAAGTTTTCGCTGTCGTTGTTCTGGATGGCGATAAGCATTACACCCGCTCCGGACGAAGAATCTTTGGAGTAAGTACCACCGCTGGTGATCGTAACCTTGTTATCATATTTGTCCAGCATAAGCCGCTTGAATTTTTCAGCCAAGGTGCTGGCCAATGCAAGTTCGGCATCGCTCTTGTAGCCGATGACAAGGACCTCCGAAAGGTCAAGCGAATTGCCAAAATATTCGTCAATTATTTTCTGTCCTTCGGTCGCTTCCGAACTCGACCCCGACATCTTCGTCATGTCGTATTCCAGAACGTCGCTGGATTTCAGGGCGAAAGGAAGTGAACACGCAAGGACAACGATCCAAAGTACGATGATGATTTTGGAACGTTTCAGTACCGTATCTGCAAGTTTTGCAAACATTTGTTCACCGTAAATAGGCTCATGCCAACGGGCTATATAAGAATTTTGAACATTCTCAAAATTCGATATTTCGGGACATCAAAAATTTAATGAAAAACATAAAATTGTAACTGTAACAAATACTAACAATCGAAACTATCTCAAAATTAATTTGAGTATTCTCAAATATTGATAATGCTCAAATATCCGAATAATATAGGCCTGTTCAGTATGGCTAAACGTAAGATGACCCTTGACGAGAAACGTGATCTTGCCCGTAACGAGATCATGCAGATCTCCTTGGATCTGTTTTTGGAGAAGGGATACGACAAAACGACCACCCGCGACATCATAACCCAGGCGGGGATCCTGAACGGAAGTCTTTATAACCGTTTCAGGAACAAAGAGGAGATCCTTATCAGTATCGTCAGGGAGGCCACGCTGGAGGTCCTTTCGCGCTCCATGGAGCTCATGAAGAAGGAGCATAACATTCTGGAAGCGGCCATATTCCCCGGGGCCATCCAGCTTTATATTTCATCGACCTCCGTCGGTATCGCGAGCCTGATCTACGAGGTCCACTGCAAACAGAACGCGGTCAAGGTCTTCACCGAAATATTCCACGACTGGTACGAAAAGTTCCTTTCGGAATACGGGTACCAGGTGCAGAAGAGCCACGATATCGATATGAGCCTTGCGGCCCTCATCGGTGCCAGCGGTGCCATGGTCGGATGCTACTCAAGAGGTTCCGAGATCCCCTGCAAGGACTCCATCAGGATATATTCCATACTCGTCGCTAGTACCTTTCACATGCCTGCCATCAATATCGACAAGGTCGTGGAGAACGTAATGGGCATTCTGGCATCCAAGGACCTTACTTTCATGGGCCGCAGCATCGCACCTTACAGCAATAAGCCGCGGCGAGAGACGATATTATAAAAGTGCTACGCTATGCTGTTGCAATGACAATCGACATCAAAGGGGCCGTAGAGGTCAGCGAGCACATAGACCCGGATAGATACGGGGCTACGAGGTATCTTCAGAAGGATCAGGGGTCCACATTCTTTTTTACGGACCTCAACGGCGGAAAGGCCGTAGGCAACCTGTATTCCACGAGGGAGAAGATCGCCGCGGCGATGAACATTCCGAAAGACGGCCTGGTCAGGCACGTCATGGATGCCATGGGCGCACCCTGCGATACCGAGGTCACGGACCGTCCCGCATTCAGGGAATGCTCCCTCGAAGTGGACCTCACGAAGCTACCCATAATCAAGTATTTCCCCAAGGATGCCGGACGCTACATCTCCGCAGGCATAGTCGTATCCGAGTATAACGGCAGACGCAACGTGTCCTTCCACCGGATGCTCATCAAGGACAGGAACACCATCGTGATCCGTCTGGTCCCCAGACACACCTTCACTCTTTTCAACGAGGCCAGGAAGAACGGCGACGAACTGAAGATCGCCGTCTGCATCGGCGCTCCCGTGGAGGCCATGGTCTCCGCCGCGCTTTCCGTCGATTTCGGAACCGACGAACTCACCATCGCCTCCGCCATGCACAAGGCCGGTCACGGATCTCCTCTGAAGGTCGCGGAATGCGATAACGGATTGGTGGTTCCGGCCGACTGCGAATATGTTCTCGAAGGAAGGATCACCGCGGAGACCTGTTCCGAAGGCCCGTTCGTCGACATCGCCGGAACATACGACGAGGTGCGGGACCAGTCCGTGGTCAAGATCGACCGCGTGTGGTCCAGGAAGGACCCTGTTTTCCAGCTTCTCCTTCCCGGAGGATACGAGCATTTCCTGCTGATGGGGGTTCCGAGGGAACCGGTCATCTTCCGCACGGTCAGGCAGGCCGTGCCGAACGTGCGCAACGTCCGCCTCACCGAAGGGGGATGCTGCTGGCTGAACGGCGTCGTCTCGATCTCCAAGAACAAGGAAGGCGACGGGGTCAACGCCATCATGGCGGCATTCTCCGGACATACCTCCATGAAGAACGTCATCGTGGTCGACGAGGATATCGATATCTTCGACGACCGCGAGGTGGAATGGGCGGTCGCAACCAGGATGCAGGCCGACAAGATCATCCGCATACCCGGTGCGGCGGGTTCCTCGCTGGATCCGTCGGCCCACGAGACCACCTGGAAGGTCGGATACGATGCGACCCTTCCGCTGCACGCCGACAGAACACCCTTCGTGAAGGCAGTACTGCCTCCGGAAGAGCGATTATACCAATGATGTTCCGAGGGGATGAGATGACCGAGATAGATCCGGAACTACTTTCCGAGAGCAGGGAGCTCCTCGATGCGTGCGACGCGGATGCACTGCGTAAATTCTCCGACAGGATCCTCGCCGTACAGCCGGAGAACTGGCTTGGCCTGTACACGCACGGTTGCTGCTGTGCGCTGGATGCGGATTACGTCGGGATGATGTCCGACTGGAAGGGATTTATCGAAAATCTCGACGACGACGCGCCGATCGTCGATATCCAGCCCGTGCTTTCGAGATATTACGCCCACTGTCTTCTCCATCTGGTCACGAACGAGAAACTCGACATGTCGGATTTCGGGGACCTCCTGGCGACCGTGAACGATAAAATGCCGGAATGCGAGGGCGAATCGTTCCTGAACACCGCGATGGATATCGCCCTCGATTCGTTGAAAGAAGGAAGGTCCGCCCTCCCTCCTCTGACCTATTACGCATTCAAGGCATCCGTCGTCACCGCTTTCAAGGCCTATGTCGAACTTCCGATATTCATCGGGCTGTTCGCAAAGTTGTCGCAGATGCTGGACCTCGTCCTTCGGAATACCACACCGAAGGGAGCCAAGCTGATGGACAAGGACAGGGAGTTTTTGGACACTATGCTTTCGTCCATGAACTGGGTGATCGAAAACTGCACTCCCGAAGAGTTGGAATCTGCGGAAGAATACTGGGTAGAACATGACAGGAATCCATATCTGGCACACGTGATGCAGACCTACCAGTTCTCTCTCGCTTCGGCCGTCGGCGGATTCTTGGTATCCAAGATCTCGAAAGGTGCGATGAAGACCTCCGCACGTAACTTTGCGGTCAGATATATTGCGCCGGTCAGGAATTCCGGTTCCTGACCTTTGTCTGCGGCACAGGCATCTTTCCGACCGATGTTTCAAACGGTCTGAGCAATGTATGCGGGACATCGGCGGTATTTTTCGGATCCGATGTCCCGTTTGCCGGAAATCTGCATCGGGGTCCGCCGGTTTATGTTCGGACCCTTTCGATCGCCTATCTGCATCTGAAGTTCCCTGGCACATCGGGATAAGATTTCAAATTCCGATACCGCTGTGTCGGGGATCAAATTCTCACATTATCCCGAATGTCTAGATTAAGTCTTCATTAATTATTGGCCCTTTCTGGTTTAGAGGAGGTGGGTATATCCCATCGATGATTCCTGAAACGT
>CAVIXW010000046.1:0-12920 GCA_963646785.1 Acutalibacteraceae bacterium | reverse complement strand
ACGATGCGATGCCCTGGAAGACGGATTCAACCTCTGCAAGATCATTCGAGTTTTAGAATGAAAATTTTAGAGTTTTAAAATGGACTGCATACTAGGCTTGGTGACGAGATATGCAGGATAATAGATCAGGAATAATATGTATTGGACCTGACGGTTGTCCTGAATTCGCCGAACATGGGTTACTGATTATTTTGGATAATGTAAAAGGCAAAACTCTTGGAGAGGTCGATATAGAGCACGTGTTCGAGAACGATCGTGCACACAAAGGTCTTGCGGGGGCGGTCATCGAGCGGTCCGTTTTGGGCTATCCTGCAAACAGTGAACAAAGGCACGATATTTTGATCGATGGAATTCCTACCGAGGTCAAAACCACTGGCTTAAAGAAAAAAAATGGGGAACTTGTGGCTAAAGAGCCCATTTCAATCACCGCCGTCGGTCTGGAATATATCGGAAGAGAAGTTTTCTTCAAGTCTCATTTCTGGGATAAGGTCTCACAGATCCTTTTTGTCTTCTATCTTTATGATTCTGCAGATCGGGTGGAATATGGGGAATATGCCAAGTTTCCCATCCTGGGTCATTTGATATATCATCCCGATAATAGGGCTACGGAGCTTATGAAGGCGGACTGGGAATGCGTTCAGAGTTTCATTATGATGTTGCAGAGGGATTATGAACATCCTGAAGAGCAATACCCTCGGTTATCTCATGAGCTTAGATCGGTCCTCGTTGTTCTCGATACCGCACCGAAATATCCACACAACCCCAGATTCCGTCTTAAAAGATCTTATGTCGATTTCCTCGTTCACTCATATTTTTCAGATACCAAACAAGAGCACCTCTCATTAGATCTCGACCGCTATGCGGACCTTGATCTGGAATGCGCACGTTTGACAGAAATTTATGGTAGAAGGACCGTGGGGGAAATATCTGCAGGGTTTGGAATATATAAAATGACCAAAATGGCCAGTGAGCAGATACTTGTCAGAATGTTCGGGGGCAAATCGAAAAAATTGTCAAAGATCGAACAATTCAATGAATGTAGCGTCATATGTAAAAGCGTGGTGATATCCTGTACAGGCGGGCGCACGGAAGATTGCAAACTATATACCGTGGATTTCGAAGAGATGCTTGATCCAGATATAGACGAGTTCACCAATTCGGTCATCTATGATTATTTCGCCAACCATCAGTTTTTGATAGCACTGTTCCAGGAACCGTATGCCGGATGCGATTTTTCAGAGAACCGTTTTCTGGGATTCAAACGCATATCTTTGCCGGACGAGGTTCTTGGTTATGCTTTTGCCTGTTGGTCGGACTTTCGTAAGACCTATTTCTCGGGCCAGTTGAAAGAGACGCCTGTACTCAAGGATGGCGAACCCATAATCAATAAGTGCGGCACCGTTCGTACCAGTGTGAATTTTCCAAAATCCAAGGACCACATTATATTTATGAGAGGCACTGCGACGGATTCGACCTATAAAACCGAGAGAATCGGTGACATCAAGATTTGCCCAACGCAGATATGGATCAAAGGAAAATATCTCGTTGACTTGATCAAAAGAGAGGTTGATTTCAACAGTTTCAAATCCTGAGCGAGAGGTCGTTCAGAACTCACGATCAAGATTGTGTACTGTGAGCGACAAGTTTTGTTTTGTCAAAACACCTGATCGACAGACATCTCGGTGTAATCGATTTCTGTGACGGATTTGATGATCGATCCCACAATATTTGTGAATTCCTGTATGTCCTTTGACAATGGCGATAGAGGTATTGCACCAACAGAAGGGATCTTTTTATCTTTCCAGTCTTCCGACATTTTTTTGGTGAACCAATCACGTTTTTCTCCGGGGTAAAGCACATACGAGCCCCAGCAGTGGTAAATCGCATCCTTGTACGTATGCATTTTATAAATGTCCGCCCGCCAGCAGATCGTTGTCAGCAGGTCATCGTCCTCGCAATCCGAAAGTTCGATCTTCTGTAGCTTGTACTTCGAATCGAAGTTGACGATTTTGGTATTGCCGCATCCATTTATGACCAGTGTGAAATCGGGGCGGAGTGGAACAGAATATGATTCGATCGAATGACCTTTCCGAGTGCCCTGATTGTAATATAATTTAACTTCCAGAACACCCCCGTCATCGGGTAGGAGGAATTCGATCGGGCTCCCGCCTCTTATTGACAGCCCCCATCTTTTTTGAAGTTCCATTTTATACGCTTTAGTTTCTCCCGATAGCTCGCAGAGGGCTTCGAACAGTTTGATGTAGCACCAATATTCGTAGGTCTGGGATACTTTGTTCGTATGGCCTTCGAATAAGAATCTGGCATCATCGACCTTGAATTCAAGATTCAATCCGAGCATAAGATACATGTTGAATATATCTGCGTAACCGTAGCTGGCATTCAGGATGTTTGACTCGAACGGGATGTATTGAAGTTTTCCGACATCTTTAAGCCACCATTCCGAGAGCATCGATTGGACCATTTCCTTTTTCTCAATTACGGAACAGCGGACATACCCTTCGATATTGCAAGATGAGATTCCATCAAGCATATCCAACAGGATCAGGAGAAAATCTTTGATGAGCCGATTCTCCGGCGTGTCGAAGGTGTCTTCGAAACGAATATTGATCATTTTCGAAAACTCGAACCGCCCACATATATTCCCCCCGTTCCTAGGGAATATACTTCCTTTCGCGATCAGGTCCTGGATCGAATCGGGATCAACGTTGTATGCGGCACAGTCGTATGAGCATTCTCTTTCAGCGATAAGTTCCCGATGGATGTTGTTACATATGTATCCGAACAAACCACATAGATCCAACTTGTTGAACAGGTATTCGATCAGGATGAAGTCTTCATAGTATGTCGTGCTTTGGCGGTCGCCCAACCTATATCTTTCCGATAAGGGGGAGTTCGAATCCAGCAGAAGTCCGCTGAGGAACTCCGAGATCTGTGAAAGCATGAGAGGATATTCTTTTATGTACTCTATTTTGGTACAGCGGACCTCGAACGGAACCTCGTAACGCACTCCATCTACGGTGACATCGAACACACTCCTTCCAGCATAGGATGCAAATCTTACGGCGTACAATTTATCTTGTGTCGGGACCCTTTCGATCTCAGCAAGATTCTGTAATGCAGACAGCGGTTCAGAGATCTGTCCGGATTCCGAACTGAATTCAAGATAGTACCTGACATCTTCCAGAAGGAAAACATTCGGTGAATACTCAGAGGGGTGCCGCAATAAAACAATAGGGGTCTGGTCGCTGTTTTGGAAGTTTTCAATGAGATCGCTCTCATCATCAAATATCTGGACAGCCCCCGTATGTTTGAATACCGGGCCGATGGCGCACGATTGATATTCCAGTTCGTTGACAATCCCGGCAGTCCGCTGAGTGATGACCAGTGTCCCTACAGGATGATCCGGGTCACCCAGGGCAAGTTTGATGCTTTGTCCGTCGACGATCATGTTCTCAGCAAATAAATGAAGTGTATCTGCGGTTTGTCAGGGTACGCAACATTTTTTTGACAGAAGCTGCAGACCTGTCAAATCCAAACTCAATGCATATATTTTCTAATTTCTTTAGACCCTCTGAAATTTTGGCATCACCATGTATTTTCGGGAGGATCTTCATAAGGATCTGGGAATCCAGATAGTGTTGCCAGCACCAATCTTTTCTTTTTCTATTGAAGATCCACGCGGCATAGAGGAAACGAGTAACTTCGTCTATGGCCCTATATCCTAAGGGGAGGTCCATATCAGACATGGCATTTTGAATCTCCGCGAGCACTTTGCGGATATCCCCTGTGCCTTTGATGTCGGCTTCATTAAGTTCTCTGAACATTTCCGGAGCCTTTTTCTTCCGGATGTCCAGGCCCTCCATACAATTTTCAAGAAAATCCCAGTCTCCGTCTACGGAGGTTGTGGTTTCTATGCCACTGATATATCTGTCCACATCCGCGGAACTGAACGACAGTACATTCGCACGGTCGAGGACCTTGGGAGATATCGAATAGGTGGTTTCATCGATATTTATCGTGCCGAGGATGAACAGATTCTCCCCGATGGTAGCACTTGTGTTTCCCAGTGCGAGGCGATCGCCACTCTCCATTACAGACAGAATATCGGAGAAATATCTCTCGATATGCGAGAGGTTCATTTCATCCAAAATAAGAAAATACGGGTGAGCGGGATCGGTTTCTGCAGATCCTATGGTTTTTGAAGCTTCTGTAGGCGAGTAATCCCCTGTGATGGCATTGACGAATCCGGTAATGAATCTACACTCGGTCCAATTTGACCCTACTGGGATTATCGTAGGCTCTATTCCACAAAATTGACCATATATCTGCGCTAACTTTGTTTTTCCTGTGCCCGTACCTCCGCAGAATATCAAAAATTGTTTTACTTTTAATCCTAGCAAGAAATCAACGACAAAGGAGGGATCATACGTGAAACCTTTGTCCTGTAGGTAGGTCATAAACCGTTTCTTTTTGGGGGGCAATAGGTGAGGATCGATGCTGTCAAGATCCCAAATATCCTTGATGCCTTTGGTCAATAAGGGTGATCTGGAATCGCCTTCATTCAATTCATTTATGATCGGACGGATATCTTTGTCGCCTGTCGGGATCAGATCTAGGGTGAATTTGAAGTTACCTATGGGGGTTCCTTCGGAATCGAACTCAACTTTTTCAAATCCCGGAGTACTGTTAGAATCAATATGCACCGCAGCTAAACTGAAGAATTCAAGACCTTTTCCATTGTAGGACTTTTTGAATATCAATAATGGTGTGCTGTATCCGTTCTCGATCCTGTCCTGGTACGCTTTGAGAAGGACCTTATTGCCTTTTGATTCAGAGGGGTCGCTATCCGGTTTGGTATTGTCTCCATAGTATGTTGCGAGAGCGCTATCATTATCGAGCATATTCTCCCATTTGGGGTTCTCTGTGGAAACAAGGACAATATATGCCCTTTTTTTAGTATCATGGATATTGTTTTTAGGGCGTATTCCTCCTGAATTGCCGACTTTGACAAGTTTAGTTAATGGGTCGCCACCGGCTCCCCCTGTAGCTCCATATTGATAAACCGAACCTTGGACAATCGGAGCTTCTTTCAACTCCTCAAATCTATAAACGCCCATACTCGGAGATGGGTCGCTGCAGCTTTAAGTGTGCCGGTACGAGAATATGCCGATCAGATTTCCTGTTCGAGCAGGATCGTCTGCCGGTCTCCCGTTCCTTCCAACGAGGAGCAGTCCCCGACGATCTTCCCGATTTTTATGCAGCCGTATTTCCACACGGGTTTTCCGTCGGGTCCGCTCAGCGGGGTCGCGCCGTAGAAAACGATAAGTGCGTTAACGCCCGGCCACCATGCGATGTCGCCCGCCTCGAACACTGTTCTGCGTTCTCCGGTCTCCTGTACGTCGAGGGGCATTTCGAAATAGATCGCGTCGCCGAGTTCGTTGACGGAGGTTTTGAAAGGTTTGGCGGAGAGCCAGACCGCCGTCGATATATCCGAATCCTCCAGTTCCGCGGGATAGTCTCCGCTCCTGGTACGGATCGTCATCTTCAGCATGTCCGGTTCTCCGGATGAACGAAGGATCAGTTCTTGCGCTCGAACAGGGCCCTGACCTCTTTGCCGGTGGTCTCGAGGAGGGTCTTGCTGTCGGCATCCATCAGGGCGTGGAGTTTGGCGAGGTGGTTCTTCTCGTACTCCGCACGCCACTCGGTCTTGAACTCGCCGTTCTCGATCATGCCGTAGACCTTCTCCATTCCCCTGACGGATTCGTCGGTGATGATAAGGTCCCTGCGGGTCAGACCGCCGTATTTGGCGGTGTTGGAGCAGACGTTCCACATGTACGGCATTCCGCCCTTGACGACGAGGTCGATGATCAGCTTGCACTCGTGGCAGCACTCGAAGTATGCGACGATCGGGGGGAAGCCCTGCTTCACGAGGGTGTTGAAACCGTCCTCGATGAGCTTGGAGAGACCGCCGCATTCGATGCACTGCTCGCCGAACAGGTCGGATTTGGTCTCGAGGTCGAAGTTGTCGACCTGGAAGGTTCCCGCGCGGGTGGATCCGAGTCCTTTTGCGAGCGCGAGTGCGATTGCCTTCGCCTTTCCGGTGTAGTCCTGGTGGACGGCGATGAGGGCGGGAACTCCGAATCCCTCGACGAACTGCTGCCTCTCCGCGTCTCCGGGGGACTTGGGTGCCATCATGATGACATCGACGTTCTTCGGAGGAACGATGAGCTTGTAGGTGATGGAGAATCCGTGGGCGAATTCGAGTGCCGCACCGGCCTTGAGGTTGTCCTTGACGAATTTGTCGTAGATCTCGGGCTGGATCTCGTCGGGGAGGAGCATCATGACGACGTCTCCTTCCTTGGCGGCCTCGTCCATGGTGGTGACCTTCATTCCGCCGTCTTCTTTGGCCTGGTTCCAGGATTTTCCGTCCTTCCTGACACCGATGACGACGTCGAGACCGGAGTCGCGGAAACAGAGGGCCTGGGCACGGCCCTGTGCGCCGTATCCGAGAACGGCGATCTTCTTGCCTTTAAGGACCCCGAGGTCCGCATCTTCGTCGTGGTAGATCTTTGTATCCATGATATTTACCGGGTCGTGGATTGTACCTTCTATATTAGTACGTTCGCTTTAAAAGGGTCCGGTGACCCCTACGGGGTCAGTATCTGCAACGGCCTTCGATGGGCGGGATCTTGGGATCGGGAGGCAGCATCGGAAGGATGTCCTCCTCCGGATCGACGCGGATGTCCACGATGCAGGTCTTTCCGCAGTCGAACGCGTATTTCAGCGCGTCCCCCACCTCGCCGGCGCGTTCCACCGTCACCCCTTCGGCACGGTAGGCTTTGGCGATCTGCACGAAGTCCGGATCGTCTTCGAGATAGGTTTCGGAATATCTCTTGTTCCAGAACAGCTTCTGCCACTGTTTGACCATTCCAAGCCATCCGTTGTTGAGAAGCACGATCACCACCGGGAGGTTCTCGGCGACCGAGGTCGCCAGCTCCTGGATGACCATCTGCAGCCCGCCGTCGCCGGTGACGGCCGCCACGCGGCAGTCGGGACGGGCCGCCTTGGCGCCGATCGCAGAGGGGAGGCCGAAGCCCATGGTTCCGAAGGAACCGGAGGAGATGAACTGCCTGGGTCTCTTGATATCGAGGTAGTGCATGGCCCACATCTGGTTCTGTCCGACATCGGTGGTGATGATGGTATCGTCATCGATGAACTTGTTCAGTTCCCACATCACCTTCTGCGGGATGATCGGGTGCGTGAAGTAGTTGAAATCCACGTTCCTGCGCTGTTTGAACTCCTTCGCCTTCTTCGCCCATTGGTCGTGGGGGGCGGAACCGACCGCATCGGTCAGGAGCCTGAGGGCCTTCTTTGCATCGCACTTGATGTTCACGGTTCCCCTGTTGCTCTTGCCGAACTGCGTGCCGTCGATGTCGATCTGAATGACCTGGCACTTCATGTTTGGGGCGGTGTGGGGACTGTAGGTCCTGTCCGAGAACTTGGTTCCCACCGCGATGATCAGATCGGCCTCGGAGAACGCTTCTTTGGCGCAGATCCTGCCGTGCATGCCCAGCGGACCCATGTTGAGGGGGTGCTGGGTGGGGACGGAGCCGATGCCCATCATGGGGGTGACGATCGGTGCGGAGATCTGTTCGGCCAGTCTGACGAGTTCTTCCGAGGCTTCGGCGGAGATAACTCCTCCGCCGGCCATTATGACGGGTCTGACGGATTCTTTGATCAGGGCGGCCGCGGCAGGGATGCCGGAGATGTCCTCCGTCACTTCCTTGATCCAGAATTCCTTGGACAGCAGGGACTCGTCGATCTGGGCGTTGATCTGGTCGACCGGAAGGTCAACGTGCACCGGTCCCGGTCTGCCGGATTGGGCGATCTTCCATGCCTCGTTGATGGCATGCGGAAGTCTCTTCACGTCCGTGACGCGGAAGTTGTGCTTGGTGACGGACATCATGAGGCTGTATGCGTCCACTTCCTGGAATGCTTCGGACCCCAGTACCTTGGAGCCGACCTGTCCCGTGAGTGCCAGCATGGGGATCGAATCCGCATAGGCGGTGGCTATTCCGGTGACCATGTTGGTGGCGCCGGGTCCGCTGGTGGACAGGCAGACCCCCGTCTTTCCCGATGCGCGTGCGAATCCGTCCGCGGCATGCGCGGCACACTGTTCGTGCCTGACCAGGACATGTCTGATGGAAGAATCCCTGATCTCGTCGTAGATGGGGATGACGGCGCCGCCGGGATATCCGAACATGGTCTCGACGTCCCGGTCTTCCAGCATTTTGAGTAACGCCCTTGAACCTTTCATTATAATCGGGCCTGCAACACAATGCAATTATTAAGAATGATGTGGCCCGCCGGAGAACTGGGTTCCGGCAGGGAGGTCCCTGCCGGGGAATGTTATCGTCACGTTCGATCTCAGTATTGGCATCTTCCCTTTACGATGGGAACGTTGGGGTCGGCGAGGATCATGGGGCAGATGTCCTCTTCGGGATCGGTGCGGATGTCGACCAGGCAGGTGGTGTCGGAATCCATCGCCTGTTTCAGGGCGTCTCCGATATCGCCGGATTTCTCCACATGTATCCCCCATGCGCCGAAGGATTCGGCCAGTTTGACGAAATCCGGATCGGCTTTCAGAAGGGTTCCGCTGTAGCGCCTGTCCCAGAACAGCTTCTGCCACTGCCTGACCATGCCCAGCCATCCGTTGTTGAGAAGGACGATGGTGACCGGAATGTCCTCCGCCACCGAAGTGGCAAGTTCCTGGCACACCATTTGCAGTCCGCCGTCTCCGACGATGGTGATGACCTTCGAGTCCGGTTTCGCGACCTTGGCCCCCAATGCGGAGGGAAGTCCGAAGCCCATGGTACCGAACGAACCCGAGGTGATGAACTGCCTGGGTCTTCTGATATCGAGGCAGTGCATGGACCACATCTGGTTCTGCCCCACATCCGTCGTCACGATCACGTCGCCGTCGAGCAACTTGTTGATCTCGCACATCACCTTCTGCGGTGCGATGGGGTCCTTGTCGATATCGAAACTGCACTGGCATCTCTTCCTGAGCTTGGCGTATCTTTCGTCCCACTCGGAATGGCAGCTTTTGTAGCCCTTCAGCGCATCGAGCAAAAGTTGGGTACCTTTCTTCGCATCGCAGAGGATGTCCACCGAGGGCCTTCCGCTCTTTCCGAACTGCGTGCAGTCCACGTCGATCTGTATCACCCTGCAGTTCTCCGCGGGCATGGTGTGCGGATTGTACGTCCTGTCCGAGAACTTGGTTCCGATGGCGATGACGAGGTCCGACGACTGGAAGAGGTCGAGCGCGCCCATCCTTCCGTGCATACCCAGGGGGCCCATGTTGAGGGGATGTCCCGACGGTACGATGCCCAGGCTCATCAGGGTGGTGACCACCGGGATGTTCCCGAACTCCGCCAGCCTAACGATCTCCTCGGATGCGTTGATGGCGCCTCCGCCGATCAGGAGGACGGGGCGTTCGGCGTTCCTGATCAGCATCGCGGCATCGGATATGCGGGAGGTGTCGGTGACTGGGTCTTTGACCCCCCATTCCTTCGTGAGCAGATCCTCGTCGATGTCGGAATTGATCTGGTCCACCGGCATGTCGATGTGGACCGGTCCCGGTCTGCCAGTCTGGCAGATCTTCCAGCCTTCGTTGATGGCATGGGGCAGCCTTTCGGGGTCCAGGACCCTGAAGTTATGCTTGGTGACCGGCATCATGAGACTGTACGAGTCGACCTCCTGGAACGCTTCGGCGCCCAGGAAGTTGGTCCCGACCTGTCCGGTGAGGGCTATCATCGGGACCGAGTCCGCGTAGGCGGTGGCAATCCCCGTGACCAGATTGGTGGTGCCGGGTCCGCTGGTGGCGAGACAGACGCCGGGAGTTCCGGTGGCCCTGGCGAAACCGTCGGCCATATGGGCCGCGCACTGTTCGTGCCTTACGAGGATGTGCCTGACGCCGGAATCGAGAAACTCGTCGTATATCGGAATGACGGTGGCACCGGGGTAGCCGAAGACGTCGGTCACGCCCCTGTCCTCAAGCATTTGGAGCAGCGCTTTGGATCCTTTCATACAATCAACCTATTGTTCGGAAATGGGAAGCTATTAGATAAATGATGGTCTGCCCGCCGGTCCGAAGATCGCTGTCGCGGATGTTCCAGACATTCGCGGGCGGAAAAGTTCCAGACGAAGGTCAATCGGGCAATCATTATTAATCGTAAGGGGATACGGAATCCCAGTGAAATCCATGGTTAAAGTAAAGGTCGGAGTCAACGGATACGGAACGATCGGAAAAAGGGTCGCCACCGCGGTTAGCATGCAGGACGATATGGAGCTGGTCGGGATCACCAAGACCCGCCCCACCTTCGAGGCGAAGACCGCCGCCGCGGCGGGCATTCCGATATACGTTCCGGCCGAGAGCGTCGAGAAGTTCGGCAAGGCGGGCATAAAGGTCGGAGGGACCATCGACGACCTCATCGGAAAGGTCGACATCATGGTCGACTGCACTCCCGGAGATTTCGGAGAGGAGTACAAGGCCAAATACCAGGCGGCCGGCGTCAAAGGTATCTTCCAGGGCGGCGAGGAGCACGGTCTGACCGGGGTCTCTTTCAACTCCACCGCCAACTACAAGGAATCCTGGGGGGTTCAGTTCTCCCGCGTGGTCTCCTGCAACACCACCGGTCTGCTCAGGACGCTCAGCCTGCTCGACAGGGAGTACAAGATCCAGAACGCCTACGTAACCATCGTGAGGAGGGCGGCGGACCCCGGAGACAGCAAGGCCGGACCCGTCAACGCGCTGGAGCCTTCCGTATCCCTTCCCACCCATCACGGACTGGACGTCAAGAGCATCCTTCCGTGGCTCGACATCACTTCCATGGCGATCAAATGCTCCACCACCCTCATGCACATCCAGGCCGTCGTGGTGAAGCTCTCCAAAGAGGTCACGACCGAAGAGGTCCTAGATCTCTTCGGGAAGGCACCGCGCGTCCGCCTGATATCCTCTAAGGACGGCATCAAGTCCACCGCCCAGGTGATGGAGCTCGCAAGGGAGCTCGGAAGGTCCAGGTCCGATATGTACGAGATCTGCATCTGGTCCGACGGGGTCAAAGTGGTCGGGGACACCCTCTACTACTACCAGGCCGTCCACCAGGAGTCCGACGTCATCCCCGAGAACATCGACTGTATCAGGTCCATGTGCAAGATGATGGAGCGCGAGGAATCCGTCGCCAAGACCAACAAGGCCCTGGGCATCGATCACTGAGGGGCGGACATGGGTTCATACAACACGCTCGGCGACTTCAACTACAAGGGAAAGAAGGTTCTTCTCAGAGTGGACATCAACTGTCCGATGGACAAGAAGACCCTCAGGATCATCAACGATTCGAGGATCCGCGCGGTCATCCCCACCATCAGGGAGCTTCTCGGAAAAAAGGCGAAACTGACGGTCCTGGCACATCAGAGCAGAAAGGGAAAATGGGATTTCACTGACCTGTCCCAGCATGCCGCACTGCTTTCCAAGAACCTCAACACTCCCGTGAAATACGTGGACGACGTGCTCGGCGACGCCGCAAGGAAGGCCATCAATGATATCGGGGAAGGGGAGATACTCCTTCTCGGAAACGTGCGCCAGCTCGATTCCGAGAGCATGAACCTTCCCATGGAAGAGCACGCCAGGGGAGAGATCGTGACCGCCCTGGCACCGCTGTTCGATCTCTATGTCTGCGATGCGTTCGGCGCCGCCCACCGGTCGCAATGCTCCCTTGTCGGTTTCGAGGACAGGCTTCCTTCGGCCTCCGGCCGTCTGATGGCCAAGGAGATGTACGCCCTCGAGACCATCTTCAACAATCCCCGCAGGCCCTCCGTGTTCATCCTCGGAGGCGCCAAGTTCGGAGACGTTCCTCTCATGATCGACCGCGTTCTCGGAAGCAACACCGCCGATACCGTGATCGTTGTGGGTCTGGCCGGAAACGCGTTCCTCATGGCCAGGGGCGTGGACATCGGAGATGCATCCAAGGTCCCCCTCCAGGAGGAACTCACCGAGGAGAACTTCAGGAAGGCGCAGGACGTCATGTCGAAATACGGTCAGAGGATCCTCCTTCCTTCCGACGTGGCCGTCGAGAAGGACGGAAAGAGGGTCAGCGTGAACATCGGAGATATGGCAAATGCCGGTGCGGCCCTCGATATCGGGGACCAGTCCATCGAAAAGTTCAGAAAGGTCCTCGAAGGTTCCAAGACCTCCTTCATGTCCGGTCCCGCGGGGATGTTCGAGAAGGACGGATTCGAGAACGGTACGAAGGCCATCATGGCGGCGATGGTCGGCAGCGGAGGACTCTCGGTTCTCGGAGGGGGCCATACCTCTGCCGCCGCCGAGAGGTTCGACCTTGCCGATTCTATGTCCTACGTCAGTACCGGGGGCGGAGCACTCGAGACCTTTTTGCTGAAGGATCCGCTGCCTGTCATCGTGGCTCTGGAACATTCGAGGTCGAAGTTCGGAAACGGTCAGTGACCCCGATCCCCCGGGCCGGTATTTTCCATGTGCGGAGCATTCCGGGAGGAAAACGGTCCTGCAACCGAAAATGGCACGTTGAAGATCACCCTCGTTGCCACAGAATCCACAAGTACCGATTGAGGAAATCGTTCGCCGGAGTAAAATCACGAGACTGATGATTTTATCCGGCCAATATCGTCGGACCGTCATTCCGGCGGACAAACCGTTTACAGCCAGGGCACAACGCCCCGGACCTTCTGACGGAATTTATAGTCCGAACATATCCCGGGCAAGATTTATGAAACGGTCCGGAGAATCGATATTTCGACGCAGTCTGTCTTCTGTCTACGGCATATATATATATATATATATATATATTACAGACCGAGAAGGC
>CAVIXW010000045.1:0-12973 GCA_963646785.1 Acutalibacteraceae bacterium | reverse complement strand
CACTCATATTCTCTCGCGCGTCTTTGCTGTAAGATTAATTGTTTTCTAAAACAATCTGAAATGTAAGTACCAATCTTAATATATTTTTCACCGGTTCAGTATGTAATATGGCCGCATTTGTTGGAAGAAAGAAAGAATTGAAAAGATTAGACGAAATTCTCTCTTCTGGAAAACCCTGTTTCGTTGCAGCGGAGCCCCGTATGGGCGCCACAGCTCTTGTCAAAAAATTTTGTGAGGGCACCAGAACGGTTTACATTTCTTTTGACGATTGCACTCCCGTAAAAGCGGTCGACTCTGTCCGTTCGGCGGTTTCTAATCTCATAAGCAGGCCATGCGAGTACGAAGAGACCGTCTCCGAGCTTTTGGGTGTCGTGTGCGCCCATTCGGACGAACGCGGGCCGCTGGTCGTTTTCGACAGGGTACAATACCTCCCCCGTGATATGATCGGGGCCGTTGTCGAATTCATCAAGGAAAATCCGTACTCTATCCTGATCGGAGATTGCGATCCCGATCTGTTCGGGATCCCGTTCCGTGACCAGATCCATCTCGGTGAGCTGAGTTTCGCCGATTATGCGCAGTTCCACCCTAAAATGGGCCCTGCGGACAGACTGAAAACTTATCTTGTGGCCGGAAACGTTCCGCTTTATCATTTGATCCTGAACAAGAACGACTTCGAATCCTCGATAGAACGTGCATTTCTCGGAAGCTACCCGAGATTATCCGCCGAATGCGAGATCCTGTTAAGGAGAAGTTCCGTCCCCTATCCGATCTGCAGTGCCATACTTTATGACATAGCAAACTTCACCGGCAGGCCTATCGATGTGGCAAACATGGAGGGCATCTCCAGGCAGCTATGCGACGTCTATCTGAAGAAACTTATTCAGGAAGGATTCATAATGCCGTTGACCCCGATGGGGGATTCGCCGAGAAAACCGTTCTATATCATCAGGATCCCGGTCCTTGCGTTCTATTTCCTTGTAATTTACAGGAATCCGAAGGTGGAGTTCGCCGACAAACCTTCGTTCAACGACATTTCCAACCACGTGGATATGTTCCTCGAGTTGAGGTTCAGGGACCTTTGCAGCGAGTATCTCCGCACCCATTTCGACTGCACCTGTATCGGAAGATGGTGGGAGAAGGAAGAGGATACCCAGAAGACCACTTTGGTCGCAACGGCCGTCATCAGCGGTGCGGAACATACTCTGGTCGCGGACTGTAAATTCAGAGACGGGAAAATAGATGCCGGTGCACTGAAGGCATTGCAGTCGAGAGCAGAACGGATCCACAACGTTCCAAAGAAGACCCTGATAATGTTCTCCCTTTCCGGGTTCGAGGACAAACTTGTGAAAAAAGCAAAGACCGACGATGTGATCCTGGTCGGTCCGACCGAGATACTGGGATGGTTCAGCGGTCGGTGATCTCCTCTATCCGTTCTTCGAAATCGAGGTAGATCTCTTTCAGCTTTTCCCGCATTCCGTCCGTGGGGTTCCAGAACCCCCTGTCCTCCGCTTCCTGCAGGCGGGCGAGCATGGCCATCATGGCATAGGGGTTCTCGTCCTTGATCCATTCTCTGGTGTCCCCGTCAAGGACGAATCTTTCCGCCAGGTCATCGTACATCCAGTTATCGACGATGTCGGATGTCGCGGACCAGCCCATGGTATAATCGAAGAGTTTCGACAATTCTTTGGCACCTGCGAATCCGTGCTTTTTCAACCCTTCCAACCATTTCGGATTGTCGATCTTGCTGCGGAATATGAATCTGCATTCCTCGGCGTCGGTCCTGAGTTTCAGATTGGAAGTATCCGACGAATCTCCCATGTAGGTGGCAGGTCTCCGCCCGCTGAGCGAGGTGACCGCGGCAGTGAATCCGCCGAGGCTGTCGAAATCGTCGTCCATATCCAACATATCTACCGCGCGGGTGTTGTGGTTTTTTACGGTCACGTTCATAACCGAGAGCCTGCGCCGGAAGAGGTCCTGTCTGGCTTCTCCGCATAATCCTTTTCCGTACGCATAACAGCCGTGATCGACGAACACTTCCGCAAGGTCATCCAAAGTTTTCCATTCCCCCGTGAATACCACGTCGGATATTCCGTTACCGTACTGCCCGGGAGCATCGCCGAATATGCGTATGCCGGCATCCCGTCTCGCACGGTCCACGGGAACCCCGTTCGCCAAAGCTTCGACGGTTTCCCTGCGGATGTTGGCGGCCAGATAGTTGGAGGTATCCCCTTCGTCCAGTTCCGAGATCATCCGCACCCCATCGTCAAGCATGTTCGATATGTTGGGGAAGGTATCTCTGAAAAGCCCGCTGATACGCATCGTCACATCTATCCTGGGTCTTTTCAATTCGGATAGGGAGATCACCTCAAGTTCCCTGACCCTATCGTCAAGGGAGGACCAGACCGGCCTCAGCCCCATCAGCCTGAGGATGTATGCAACGTCGTCTCCTCCGGTCTTCATCGTGTCTGTGGCCCAGAGGACCACGCCCACCGAGTTCGGATATACGCCGTTGTCCAGGACGTAGCGTTCTACCATTCTTTCGGCCATTTCCGATCCGATCTTCCAACTGGACCGCCACGGGATCCCGTCCGGATCTATGGAATAAAAGTTTCTGCCGGTGGGAAGGATCTGCGCTCTTCCGCGCCCGGGGCACCCCGACGGCCCCGGTTCTACGTAGCGTCCGTTCAATGCGGAAAGGATATTACCTATCTCGTCCGGCATCTTTTTCACCGCATTGATAAGGGGCCCGCACATGAACTCCAATACCCGGATCATATCGTTTTTCGCATTCGGGAATTTTTTCTTCGCCTCTTTTAGGACTTTTTCGCTATCGAATCCCCGGTCGACGGCATAATCGATTATTTCGAATGTGCCAGCATCTATAAGATCTATGAGTTCTCCGTTGATCCTCCCGTCGGGTTGGACGCCCGACGGTGTTCTAAGAAGTTCATTCAGGTCCATATCCATGGAGTGTGCGACGGCTTCTCTCAGAGAGGGAATATCTCCGTTACGGTACCTGATCAGAGAGTAGATCGTTTCCGTCAGCCTTTTTCCTTCGGGGACCTTTCCCAGTATGTGAAGGCCGTCCTTGATCATTGCTTCCTTTATCTCAAGAAGGTAGTCGTACAGGCGATCGACATTTTCTTTTATTTCTCCGACGGAGCAGTCTTCAGAAAGACCCAGATCGGATAAGATATCGATATTTTTGCATACCTCGAGGATCTCCGCCAGTTCAAAATCCATTTTTGTATCATTTTTCGAATCCTTGGTGCGGATATACCGCTGTATGTGGGATACCAGCGTGTCTATCTGTTCATATCCTCCCGCACGCCCCATCGCGGGTATCATATGGGTGGTTGTAACGGCATACTGGCGTCTTTTGGATTGCATCCCTTCGCCAGGGTTGTCGATGATGTACGGATTGATGTTGGGTATTCTGCTCAGTATCAGGTCCGGAAAGCAATCTTCGGACAGTGCCACGCTTTTACCCGGCAACCATTCCAAAGTTCCGTGGGTTCCGACATGAATGACCGCATCCGCACCCCAGATCTCTTTAAGCCACCGGTAGAATCCGAGATATTGGTGGGGCGGAGCCAGCCATGGATCATGGTATGAGCCTGGTCCGGCTTTTCCGCGGTCCGGCTGGAATCCGATGAAGATATTTCCGTTCATGATCCCGGGGAGAAGCTGTTCTTCTCCGAGCATATGAAGGTCCCCCGGAGGATCGCCCCAGCCGCGGACCATGCAAGAACGAACTTTTTCGGATAATTCGCCGAACCATTCGGAATACTGTTCCTTGGTTACGGTTGCGACCGACCTCTTTCTGATCTGGGATTCCGAAATCCAGTTGTCATCGTTGGTTACTCCTTCAAGAAGACGGTTCAGGAGTTCTTTACCGTCGGCAGGCAGCCAATCCAGGGCGTAACCTTCTTCTTTTAGACGAAACAGAAGTTCGGTCACACTCTGTGGCGTGTCCAGACCGTACCCACCGCAGGCGAGGTCCTGCCTCGGCGGATACATGTAGATCAGGATGGCGATCTTCTTCCTGCAGGCAGGTATGTGCCTCAGGCGCGCCCACCGATAGGCCATCTCTGCCAGAGCTTGGCACCTTTCCGCCAGGGGGATCTGCACATAATCTCCGGTTTCTGTCTTTTCCGTACCGCTGAACGGCGGCGCATCGATCTGCCCGTCGAACTCCGGGCTGACAACGGAGTATGCAAGTTCGGCCGGGGAAAGGCCGAAGGGATTCTCTTCCCAGGTTTTTTTCGAACCGGTCATGGCAATCGCCTGGATGACGGGCACACCCAGTCTCGCAAGGAAATTATCTTTGGACTTCTGTTCTCCGCATCCGGGGTCGGCCAAAAGCGTCATCGAGAAGCCGTTGGTGTTGAGTACAACGTCGATCACGGACCTGCCGTTCCGGATCAGATATTCGTCGATGATCCTGCGTATTCCGATGGAATTCGTTCTTGCGTCCTCGTAGGTGCAGTAGAATACCGGTAACGGCTCCGCTCCGACAGATTCCGCTGCGCGATACAGTGCATCTATCGATTCGAGGTTATGTCTTGTATAAAAAATATTGACGAAAAATATGGCAATTACGGGTTTACCGGACCCCAATGCGTTTTCTATTCCGGTTTCAAGTGAAAAAGCTCCTTTTTCGGGGATGTATACTCCTTGAGTCATCGGCATGACAGGATCCGGGATGGCATATCCCGTGCCGTCGAACTTATTAAGGCACCAGAGAAGCACCGAACGTTGGTTTTCATCACCCCCTATGGTTTTCAGGGTCAGAAGCATAGAATATTCTTCGTCGTTTCCACGGAAATACCTGCGGTATTCGGTAAGGATGTCGCTTTCGCAACCGTACAAAAGCGCGGAAACCTCCGATGAGTCAAGAATTTCTTTCAGCTTATCGAAATGGCGAAAATAGGTCACGTCGCCGTGTACGTTGATGAACAGGATGTCAGTCTTACGGACCCTTTCCAAGAATTTCGGTATAACCGCAATATCTTCATCAAGTGTCGACGAATCTTCGCAGCATAGGTCTATTTCTGCCCCATCTTTCCGAAGCGATTCGACGATCGGCTTCATGACGAATGCGCCATGGGACCCGATACTCAGTGCGGTGATCTTCACCATTTTAACCAGGTAGGAATTGTTGATACAAGGATAAATGTAATTGTATTCGCCTCTCAAGTAGGTTATCAGACAGTTCATTCAAAACGTTGTCCGCCTGGATAAAGATGCTTCGGCCTCGTGCGCGTGTCTGTGGCTCGGAATGCCGTCGCTTCCGCACCGCATCTGCCCGTATTCGTAGAGGGCCTGGATTTTAATCTTCTAAAACATACCGACTACCGGTTTGACAATTTCGGGGTGAATCTTATCGAAATAGGATTTCATTATTGTCTTATTTTACGTTGGATTAATGCACCAAAAGTATATTATATCTCCACATGTTACATTTTTTCAGGAGGTCCGTAATTTTCATGATTCAATGAATGAATTTACGGCAGTTGAAATGAACAAGAAGTCAGTAATAACATTGATAGCAGTTGCTGTAATGGTGTCTATCGCAGTTCCGTTTGCTTCATCGGAGGATTCGGATGCACTTGTCAGGGCTCAAAATATGAGTTTGAATTTTGACAGTGCGGTCCTTTATGTGGCCCCTGGCGACAACCACGCTTTTACATTCGCCGCGTCATTCACGGATGATTCGGTAAACGTTGTTTCCTGGAAATTAAACGATCTCGACGACGGAGTCGATGTGGTTTCATTCAGCGATAGCGACACGGTGACAACCGCCGTTGGCGATTCCGTGACCGTTTACGGAAAGAAGATTGGAAGTATCGAAGTGGAAGCTTATGTTGAGGGGAACGAATCAAATTACTGTGTTTCTGCAGTAGTTCTCGTACGTGAAGCCCCGACAGCCCCAGCAACCGAATTCAACTTTTGGTTCCAGGTTTATGGGAGTGATGCTTGTAATTACATGTGGACACATAGTAAAAATAATGAAATTCTCAATAACGATAAGTGGATCGATGGATTTTGGGTACAGGTAACTCAGTCCGAGGTCCTATCAAAATACCCCACTCAGACTTTTAATGCTATGCTCGCGCTCCAATATATTGTGGAAATGCATTATGATTGGGAGGTTGAGTTTTCCAAATATGGTTGGATTGAAACCTTCATGAGTTTGGGTACATATTCCTCCGATTCGACATACTACTGGGCCCAGTATCATCTTGGCTCTGATGGAACCTGGGAATTCAACAATTCTACCTTAGGATTTATCGATACACAGGATCATACAGACCTGGGTATTGTTTTCTGGAGCCCTTCGGGCGTGAGTGCAACACCCGCTTCTCCTAAACTCCCGGTTTCAGAACACCTGTTCGATTAAACATGCTTTGTGGGGCTCGTATAATATGGATGTATTTTTCGAGCCCCGGTATTCAATAAAGCGCTCAACTTTTTGAAAGTAACATTTTGAGGCAACGTTGGACATATAAATGTGTGATAAAATGAAATTACAAAAAGAAATTCTGATCATTGCCACGGTATTATCCCTAGCGACCGCGGCTTGTTTATCTATGCTGACCACCGAATCGTTCGGATCCTCTGTTTCTGCGGAAGACACCAACACGATCACTCTCGATGGGATCAAATACTCTCTTACCGACAGAGGCGATGAAGAAAAGAATACCGCGGAAATAATAGAAATCACAAGCGGGCTACCTACCGAACTGACCATTCCCAAATATGTCACTGACAGTAACGGTATCAGATATCACCTCACATCGATCAATGTTCAGTTCCCAAGCAACGCCAATGCTGGTATGAAAGTGGTGTTCGAGGATAACCCCGGACTTCTCCTGGCTGAAAAACTCTTTTTGAACAGTAGATTGGGATCGGTGAAAATCGGAGAGGGGATCGAACTTTCGAGCGGTATGTTCACCGGCTGTACCAATTTGGTCTCGGTCGAACTGCCGTCCACACTGACCACAGTTCCGGAATCCGCATTCCAGGGGTGCACCAAGCTGACAACCGTTTCGCTAGGAGAAAATGTCACATCTATCGGAAGATCTGCTTTTTCCGGATGTTAGGGACTTTCCGACATCGAAATTTCCGAGTCTCTACTGAAGATCGGTTCCGAGGCATTCAAAAACTGTAATAGTCTCACAAAATTCGACCTCGGTCCCAATGTATACTCCATCGGAGCCGGTGCATTCAACGGAACCAAGGTCGCCGTTAGTATTTCGGCAAATTTAACTGAAATAGAAGTGGGGGAGACCTCTCTTTTCGATGATCTGGGTGCTATCTCGATACCCGAGGAAAATCCCGCATTCACTGTGGAGAACGGAATCGTGTACAACAAGGATAAGTCGGTACTTCTCTATTTCCCCCGGGATGTGACCACCGAGGACGGAACGTTCACCACCTCTGCAAGCGTAGGGCCTTACGCATTTTACAATACAAAACTGTCCAAAATAATCATCACGGAGGGAGCAACATCTATTGGCGATTATGCGTTCAGCAACAGTTCGGTCTTGAGCGAGGTTGTTCTCCCGCAGTCTGTCGATTCAATCGGAGAGGCCGCATTCAAAAAATCGTCATCGCTTACGGATGTGACTATGCCCGAAACTTTGAACAGTCTTGGAGCTGGTGCTTTCTGCGAAACATCCATCGCGGATATCACAATCCCTTCGGGCATCACATCTGTTGAAAAGGATACGTTTAGCAGATGCAAATCTCTTAAAACTGTTAATGTGCTAGGCGATCTTACCGAAATCGGAGATAATGCATTCTTTCTTTGTACCGAATTGACAACATTCCCTCTTTCCGATAGCATCATATCCATCGGTCAAAAGGCCTTCATATTCGACAGTAAGATGGTATTGACCAAACTTCCATCAAAACTTGAGTCTGTGGGTGATTGCGCTTTCCAAGATTGTCAGAACGTGAGGATAACAGAATTGCCGGATACCTTGAAAACGATAGGCGCAAAATCGTTTTATAATACCGGTATAGAATCTATTCGTGTCGGAGAAAACAATCCCGTAGAGTTCACGGTGACTTCCGAATCCGAGGCGGGAAAGTACTATGCGTTCGGTGGAAATTCCCTCAGGTCGATTTATCTGAACAACGTTTCCATCTCGACTGAGCTGTATTATGGTACTTTGGTTGAAATCACTGATACGCTTAAGAGCTACGAACTTGGTCCTGATTTCAAACTTTGGAAATGGGTTGGTGGCATCGGAATGAACGAGGAGAAGAAAACCGCATATCTTGTGCGCCCCGATGTTAAGAAATTCATAATACCCTCGACGGTCGAGAAACTTGTCGGTACCGGATTCCAGGGTTCGAATATCATCGAAATATCATATGAAGGATTATATGAAGGCAATCACGACAGGACTATTACTATGGAAACAGGAATGTTTTCATTAGGTACTGAATATGGTTCGTCTAGCGGAATGTTTAGAGACTGTAGGTCTCTTGTGAAAGTTACCTTGCCTACAATTAACTTGTTCAACCACGAAAAGGGTACATTCGAAGATTGCATTTCACTTAAAGAAGTGGACATATACGCTATCGACACTTTGCCGAGTTTGTTAAGAGCATCGTATATTCTTGAAAAATTCACTCTTCATAGCTGTAAGGTAATCGAGGAATACCCGATAGCGTATTGTATGGAACTGCCAGATGATATTATCATGATCCATGGTTCTTATTTTATAAAGGACAGCGAAGGCAATTCCATTCTTGAGAAGGGGTCTTCCCGGGATGCTGGCCTCATTCAGAAAATCGCTGGAAAAACATTGGTCTGGAACGGTGGCGTATATTTTGATCGCCCCACAATCGCACCGTTAACTTCCGATCAGGTGGCAGTATGCCTTGACTACGGCGGAAGTCGGGTGTACGTAGCGGTTACCATAGGCGGAGTCCCCGATTTGACCAAAATTTGTCTTTCCGGGTATGAGGTTTCCAAATGGTATACCGATCCCGAAAAGACAACAGAATATACCCGTGATGTAATTTCTGAAGATACCACCCTTTACGCAGACGCCTCCATCGAGTCATTCAAGGTCACTGTGAATGTAGTAGGTGGGGACACCTATGAGATATACTCCGACGGTAAAATAATCGCCAGCGGCGACAGTGTTCCCTACGGAAGCGAACTCAGAATAGTTGCACCGATCAAGGACGGATATAGGGTCTCCTTCTCAACTTCCCCCAAGATCAATCCCCCGATGAGTATGGGTACCGGAGATAATATCTACAGAGGAATTTCTGCCGACACGGAATTCACGATCACGTATACTCTGAATAAAGTCATGTTGACTTTCGACACGGTCGGTGCGGAGAATATCAATATGGTCAGGGGCGATCCCGGTGCGGAGTATACGGCACCTTCCGATCCGGTAAAAGAAGGATACGAATTCGTCGGATGGTCTCCCGAATTACCCGATCAACTACCTACTTCAAGTACCACATTTACTGCTTTGTGGGTACCAAAAACGATCTCCATTTCCCTTGATACCAAAGGTGGAGATTCGCTCGACAGCGTAAGTAGAGCATACAATACGATGTACGGTTCCATTCCCGTACCTGTCAGGGAGGGATACAAATTTGTCGGATGGTATGACGCCAATGGTACGGAAGTAAAGTACACAGATATCGTCGACACTGTCGAAGGAGTAACACTGTATGCGGATTGGATCGAACTATTCACTATCACTTTCGATTCCGACGGCGGTTCCGATGTCGATGCGATAGCACAGGACTACAACACCGACATAACTGCGCCCGCAGCTCCGACCAAGGCCGGATATACATTCCAGTACTGGTCTAAAGATGGTGTCAAGTACGATCTCACCACCATGCCTGCGGAGAACATCACTCTGAAGGCGGTCTGGCTCATCAACGCAAAGGAAAGCGACAACGGAACCGCATCGATCGAATTCGGTTCCGAAGGAGGATCTTTCGTTGTTCCCGCGACCGTCACCGAGACCGTGACCGTCAGCATGGGCGGCAACACCTCTGTCAAAGTAGAAAGCGGATCCGACCTTGCAGGAAAGGTAGTCGTTTCCGAGGTGAAGACGATCACCAACCCCGCATCTGCCGCTGTTTCCGGTACGGCTTACGAATTCGTTCTTACCGCCGACGGATCCCAGTATAACGGAAAGATGCTCGTCACTCTTCCGTATACGGGAGAGAGCGGAAAGGAAGCCGCCGTCTACTACTGGAACGGGTCAGAGGCCGAGAAGATGAAGGTCGTAGAGTACACCGAGAACTCCGTTACGTTCGAGACCTCTCACAACTCCACCTATGTCGTGGCCTCCGAGAAGATCGAGGAAAGTGTAAACGTATTGCTGATCGTAGCCGCTGTCGCCATTGTGCTTGCGGCTATCGTTTCCGGTTCCGCATACTACTTCAAGGTAGTCAGACCCAGAAAGGCATAAACACTCTGACGGGAGGGCGTTCTGCCCCCCGGTTTTTCTTAAGGTGTAATATAAATGTATATGAAAGGAAAAAAAATCAGCATTCTTCTGACCGTTTTTGCGGTTGCTGTTCTTGTTCTCCCTTCCGGAATGGCGCAGTCTTCCGATGCGGATCCATCCTACTCTCTGGAGATCTCCGCGGAGCACGGTACCGTAGTTGATGTGTCGACCGGTCGGCCGTTCGTTTCCGGTTCAGCCGTTTCGGATAGGGTCGAATTGCTGTTCATAGCCAATTCGGGACACGAATTCGTGAAATGGGTCGTCGACGGAGAATGCACCGCGTCCGAGAGCGGATGCACGATCGGTATATCGGAACTCAAGAGCAATGTCAAAGTTACCGCCGTTTCCAGGAATTATTCCACATCACAAGATCTGATCACGGTCACGGATTCCTACGGTACACCCGTTCCGGGAGACACTTTGGTAAACTCCTGGACCTTCGCAAGCACAAGCCTTAGCAGGGACGGGGTGAAGTGGGATGGTATGCCCAGCAACCCCCTGATTGTGGGAGATGCCGTATATGTCCGTGCCGGAGGGATCATTTACAAACTGGATATCCACACAGGTTCCATACTCGCATATGTCAAATCATCGGGGGACGTGGGCTACTACCATTATCTCAGTTACGGAAACGGAGTGATCCTCGATACCGTCGGAAGTAAGGCCTACAATCTGGATCTCGATTATCTTTATGATATCCCGTCCAATCTTAAGTACGCATCATATTATGATGGGTACTTTTACGGATGTCTCAGTGTTCCGGACAACTCTGCTTATTACACTATATTCAAGACCTCTCCGGAAGTCGACAGGGATCTTCAGAACGGAACAAAAATGAATCTTTTCAAGGATGCCTCCGAATATAGGGTTTTCACTTATTACGGTCTGTTCTCCAAGGTCATGTTCGAAAACGGATATCTGTTCTTCCTGCAGGCCGAGTCCGAAAAAATAGGATATTCGGGATGGAGGGAGTTGACCGCCGTCAATCTGGAGACCGGGAACAGCGACACTGTGGAATTGAGCGGATTCAAAGGAATGATGTGGGACGACGGATGGTTATCCTATTACAACGGATATTTCTACCTCACAGCATACACAGCAGGATTGTTCAATGGTGTTGTTCCCGGTCTGGAGAACAAGCGTTCCTCGGTCATGTGGGTCGATTTTGATTTCGAGAACGGGGACTTCGGAACCCCCAATTTCGAATTCATAAAAACAGCAGAAGGAAATACTTTCCGCGGCATCGCTTCCGGATTGGAGATTTACGAAGGCAGAGGGTATATCAACGTCAGATCTCTGGGTTCAGATACCACTGGCGGTTCCGACGATACCAACACCTGTTTGATCTCGTTCGATATCGGGGATGACGGCCGCCCCATTCCCAGAGAGAAGGCTTCGAGCCCGATGACCCACGGAGGTATCGTTGTTGATATCGCCTATATATCCGAGGGGAAACGGTACGTCTATCTTCTGCCGTACAATGCCGGATCTCAGGGTTTGTATGTATTTACCGACGAACTGGTCGACGGGAAATGGGTTTTGAACAGCAGTTCCGCCTATATGAGTTTTGACGGCGGCATGAACGAATACAGTTCGCAGGCCGTCCGCACAGGCCCATCCGGCGAGTTGGTGTTCTATCTGGACAGCGGATATATTCAATGCTACAGGGCCGCATCTCAAAATCGGATGACCGTCACGACGATAAACGACGGATCTGCTCTTGTCCAAGAAGGGTACGGGGGCACAATCGATGCTGTCCTGGAGAATATGTATCCCGGTTCCGTTCTCGAGAACGGGCAATTGATCGTCGGTTCCAAGACCTATGATATTTACGGATTGAACTGCATCGACTGGACATACAGTCAGCTTAACGATCCAGTGAGCACAACCAAATACTCGAAGATCACGACCATGGCATCCATCACCTCTCATTACAGCTGCTATGCATTGGTCGAATCGGGTGTGGATACCCATTTCTCCACCAAAGGCGAGGCAGGATGGTACTATCTAAGCGAAAACGGTGTCGAGAAATGCAACCTTCGGGACCGGGATTCCATAGTGGGTCTGGCAGGAAATTCGCTTATCTACTCCGATTCGACTCCCGATACGGACCTTTTCCCCACCATGCCCTATCGGACCGTGGCCCGTGACAGTACGATCGAACTGGTTCTTCCCGATCATTTCGAGAATTCGTTCACTGTGAGCGACAGCACCGTCATAAGCGTGACCCGCGAAGGCAACACATTGTCCATCACGGGTTTGAAGGAAGATACCGCCACTCTGACCCTTGTATCGGGCAAAGAGTACACCATAACGATCGATGTCACCCCGAAGGTCTATACAGACGACGAGGGAAACAACGTGGTCGAGTCGGAGACCTCGAAGACCGCATCCGACGGTGTCCGTACGGACACAGTCAGTAAAACGGTGTCCGATAAAGACGGCAGCACTTCCAGCACCACCGTCAA
>CAVIXW010000044.1:0-12981 GCA_963646785.1 Acutalibacteraceae bacterium | reverse complement strand
TCGACGGAATCCGGGATGGTGACTGACTCGATGGCAGTGATGCCTTCGAAAGCGTAATCGCCGATCGATGTGACGGAATCGGCTATTTCGACGGATTTTATGGAAGCTCTGTGGGAGAACCACGGTGCTTCGCCGTCGGAATAGGAGTTCATCGCTCCGGAACCGCCGATGACAAGAGTTCCGGCGGAGAGGTCCAATTCGTAAGTTACGCCATCTCCGCATTCGCCGGATACCTTATCGGGATCTACCGGAGGTACGGATGTCTGCCTGATCCATTTGCCGTCTTTGCTATCGAATGTTGAACCTGCCAGGTTTTCGACGGTCGGTTCGAGTACGTTTACACCGGCCGGGTCATAGAAGACCATATCGAAAGCACCCTCTTCGATGGATGTGAGCGAATCGGGGATGGTGATTGATGCGAGGGAAGCGCAACCTCCGAACGCAGAGGATCTGATGATCTTGACGGTGTCGGGTATTTCGTAAGAAGCGTCTGCTTTGGCGACCGGGTATTGTATCAGGACGGACCCGTCTTTGCCGAAGAGAACGCCGTCTATCGACGAGTATGTACTGTTATCCTCGGATACGACGTACGAAGCAAGAGACGAACATCCGTCGAACGCAGACCTATCGATGGAATCGACGAACCTGCCGAGTTCGACAGTGGCAAAGTTGGAACAGCCTTCGAATGCAAAGTCACCGATCGATGTGACATTATCGCCGATTACAATCGAAGTTATGGCATCTTTGTTGGAATACCAAGGCGCATCACCTTCGGAATAGGAGTTCATATTTCCGAAACCGCTAATGGCAAGAGCTCCGGTGGAGAGGTCCAATTCGTAGGTGACGCCATCTCCGCATTCGCCGGATACCTTATCGGGATCTACCGGAGGTACGGATGCCTGTCTGATCCATTTTCCGTCTTTGTTGTCGAAGGTGAAACCTACCAGGTTTTCGACTGTCTGATCGAGTTCGGTCTCACCGTCGGTATCGTAAAAAGACGTGTCGAACGCAAGATATCCGATTGACGTGACGGATTCGGGGATGGTTATGGATTCGAGAGAAATGCAACCCCTGAATGCACATGATGTGATGGATGTGACGGATGCGGGAATCTCATAGGCTCTGTCTGCTTTAGCCAGTGGGTACTGCATCAAAACGGTCTTATTCTTGTTGAAAAGAACGCCATCTTCCGAACTGTATACTTTGTTCTCGGCAGAGACGTTGAACGAAGCGATCGAGGTGCAATCTTTGAACGCACAGAATCCGACGGAATAGAGAGATCTGCCGAATTCGATATCGGCAAGGCGGATACAGCCTTCGAAAGCAAAATCCCCTATAGATTCCACTCTCTCGCCGATGACGATCGATATGATCGACTCTCTGTAAACGAACCAGGGCGCACCGCCGCTGGAATAGGATCCCATCGATCCGTATCCTTCGATGGCGAGAGTTCCCGTGGAGAAATCCAATTCGTATGTGACATTCTCTCCGCAGATATCGCGGTCCCTGTCGGGGACGGTCTTGGTCCATCTGTCCCCTGTCTTCCTGAACAGGAAGCCTGTCATGTTCTCGGCGATCGGTTCGAGCTCGGTTTCGCCGTCGCTGTCGTAGAATGCGAAATCGAAAGCTTTCGTACCGATGTGCTTGATCCCTTTCGCGAAATAAATCTCCCCGAGAGTGTCCTTGCACAGGTACCACGGCGTCTTCTGATACCGATCGTCCTGACTCTCTTCGGCATAGTCGTATCCGTATCCGGAACCGGGAAGGAAATCAATCCTCTCTATCCCGTATGCGTCGCCGGTGAACGAGCGCACCGTGTCGATGCTTATCGGGATCGTGAGATTTCTGATCTTGCAGTAGTAGAATGTACTGTCTCCGAGACCGGTAAGCGAATTCGGAAGGATCAAGTTATTGATGGTGCAACGCGAAAACAGGTGCTCCCCGACATAGGTGACGCCTTCTTCGATCGTGACGTCGAGGTCGGGTGCGGAATTGGCCCACGGGCAGGAATTGACGGTGTCATAATACACGCCGTATGATCCCGTACCTTTGGTTATCGTCACTTTCTTTAGATTCGGATAGGGTAATTCGGTTCCGGCGTGATTCTCCGAGCTCGTGCAGGTGATGGGGAACGCTTCGCTGACGTCGATACTGATCGGAATGACAAGTTCGGTGATGTTGCAATCATAAAACATATAACGCCCCAGTCTTGCGACATCGTCTTTGATGACGATCTTTTTTCCGACACTGTACTCCAGGTTCCAGGGGGCCCATTCCGAACTGGTGGGGACGGTCGAGTGCCAGGAGGTGTAATCGAGCGGAACTCCGTTCCCGTTGGTGATGGTTACGTTCCGAACGGCCGTACAGCCGCGGAACGGCGGGTATCTAGTGTGGGTATAGATGTCGCTGCCGTAGGGATTCAGGCTGACCGGAATGGTCAGGTCGGTCAACTTTGCGCAGTTCAGGAAACAGTGGGTGCCGAGGAGGACAACCGTATCCGGAAGCACGAGCGAGGTTATGTTCAGCTCGCGGAAGGCATCGTCTCCGATCCCGCGGACCCCGTACGCGAAGTCGATCTCTTTGAGAGTATCCCTGCACATATACCAGGGGGTGTTCTGGTACCAGGAGCCCGATCCCTCGAAAGCGGAATAGCTGAATCCGTATCCTCCGTTTCCGAAGGTCAGGTTGATCTTTTCGATATTGGTGCAGCCCGAAAAAACGGGATTCTTGTCGGAAACCACGCTGTTGAGCGTTATCGGGATGGTTATTTCCGTAACATTTTTACAATCACGGAATGCCCCCGCCCCAAGCTTGGTGATGAGGTTGTCCGCGTCAGGAGATACGACGATCTTCGTGATATCATTACGGTATTCGTACCACGGAGCGGGGGAGCTACCGTATTGGTACATGTCGCCGGATCCGAAGAGCTCCAGAGTGCCGTCGGAGTAGAGGCAGTACCTGACACTCCGTCCGCATGGTCCTACGGAGATGTGGTCCTGTGCGGACGACTCGTCGGTTTCCGTATCGATCAGTATAACGAATGCCGAAACGGCGATCATTACGGTAACGATCAGTACTGCAGATTTCCCGAGAATGTTTACACCTCTTTAATTAATTTGAACGTTTGGTTAATATTAATATAAACATATTGTAGACAAAATGTAGAGTCAGCGAAAATGACTTCGGGTATGTCGTACCCCCGGACAGCAGGGGTGTTCCGCCCCGGGGGGATCGGGTTCGGGGGCGGGATAACACGCGTTCCGCGAACCGAACTCGGATCCCCCGGCAATGAAAAATCGAAAAGGATCTTCGGGACGTTATCGAAATTCGATACCGGGCTCGGCCGGGGCTATTCAAGATGCCGTCACCTTATCTGGTGCGACTCTTCCTCCAAAGCGAACACGACCGTCCGTGACAGCGGGATCGTATCCAGGAGATTCGATACGTTCGGCTGATTGACCTTCTTCGGATCGGATTCACGTTCAAAATTTCTGCACGCAGCTTAAGTTCAGTCGAGTAAGAGCCCCCCTCACCCGACATATTCCTTCATGATAGGCGTGTCGGGATCGCGATATGCCGTATGCGGTCCGGACGACGGTTTTGTTCTCCCGTAACGGGTACGGTTATCCGATACCGCGATACAGTCGGATTTCTGTCTACGTCACATATTTATATATTTCAAGCCGAAACCAGACCAATTTCGGGTCGGACGCATTGCGGTCTGCCCGTAAGGAGTTATGAGATATGACTACCGAATATATGGAAAAAGAGAGTTCCAAGAAGAAGTATCTTGCACCTCTCGTCGTTATCATGCTGTGCCTCGTTGCCATCACGGGTGCGGCCTACGCATATTCCACCACGGTCACCGGGAACGGAGACATCAAAGGAAATTACGTCGTTCTTGATATGTACGATGATAATGGTGCTGAGGCAGCTACCAGATACACAGCGACTGCCAACCTGGATGTCGTTGCTGGTGCGTTCACCGTAACCACAGATAAGACTGTAACCACAGATGACTCAGGCGCGGATAAGAGTCAGTACGTCGCAAATGTCGTCACGGGAGCGCTTGAATACTACACTATCCTGCACATCAATACCAATGATACGACCGCCAACACATTCTATTTGACGGATCCCGAATACCAATACACGGCCCCTACCGCGACGGAAAGCGTAACACCTGGCACATTAACTTTGGGAGATCTCACGGTGAAATCGGTTACAGATTCTACCGGTGCTACCATTAGTCGGCAGGCAACTACTGGAAGTACTGGTTACTACATATTGAACTCGACCGAGTATTACAAAATCACATTCACCATCGCCATCACAGCAGGTGAATTCGGCACATATGATTCCCTGAATGATCTCAAAGATTCACTCGACCTATTTGATGCCAAGGCAAATGAGCTTGCAGTAAAGTTCACTGCCTCCGATGCAGCACCCACGGATTGATCAACAATCCGACGAATCAACGATTTCGGTTCATACCGTAGAAAACCCAAACCTCTTCTCCCCCGAAGCATAACAGCACGGGGGATTTTTTAGCACATACAGGCCGAAGTGAATTCGATAACATATCCTCGAAACGGCCCCATAGGATCTGTGGAAACCCTTCCGTTTGTAAATCGACGGTATCGTTTTGAACAGAAGATGCCGAGAAACATTATAATTGTCCAGACGTCCCGAAATTAAAGACGCCCCTGCCTTTCTCGGTCACGGTTCAGCAGTACCGCGGATCGTCGCAGATACCGACGACGTTCACAGGTTCTGAAATGCAGAATTAATGATACCAATACACGCCGATGAAATATTTAATGATGCCTTAATCAGCTTTTAATAATTGATTTGCCACTGGTCGGCATGGAAGAATTGCTCAAGGTGACCGTTTTCGCGATTGTCATCTTACTGATTTCTCTGATCGCAGGCAGGATCCCGTTCCGTGTGGACAGGAACCCCAAGAATCTTCACCTTCTCCTCACGTTCAGCGCGGGCATCATGCTGGGAGTGCCGTTCATCATGATGCTCCCGGAAGCATTGGAGGAAACGTTGGAGGCGGGATACAGCTACGATGTCGTAGGATACATGATCCTCCTGGGATTCACCCTTCTCCTCGTGATCGACTACCTTGTGAAAAGATATCTTCATGTCGAAGACTGCTGCTGTTGCTCCGACGAAGCGAAACATACCGTCACATCCCTTTCCGTGTTCACCGGCCTGGGGATCCACGCATTCTTCGACGGCCTGGCTCTTTCCGCCGCATTCGTCGCCGGAGACGAAATCGGGATCCTCGTCCTCGTCGGACTGTGTCTCCACAAATCCGTCGAAGTGTTCTCTCTGTCATCCACCCTGCTTTTGTCCGAGAACAGAAAAAGAGCATGGGAATTCCTCATAGCATTCTGCTTCGTATCTCCGCTCGCCACCATACTCACATACCTGTTCATGGAATCGGGAGAGATCGGATTCGCCGGACCGGCACTGTGCTTCTCGGTGGGTATCTTCCTGTTTGTCAGCACCGTCGAACTGCTTCCGGAGGCATTCCACCATAAGGAGAAGGGAAACAGGCAGATCTTCCTTCTGCTCCTGGGTCTCGCACTCGTGATTGTGGCGTCCATAATCACCCACGCGCTGATGGGCGACATGGATATCTGAATCGGGGCCTTCGGGCCCTGCGGTATCCGGCGCATCTGAGAACGAAACGGTATGCGACGTCGGGATTGGAATAATAGTATAGATGCGGGTAGCCTGCGGCGAGTGTGCCGTCCTCGTGCCCGCAGCAGTATTCCTTTCCCGAGGTCTTCACCGCCTTCCAGGATGTGCCGCAGTCGCTGCTGTCCCAATAATGGAATTCGTGGCCCCTGCAACCGGTTCCGAGGACGGAATCCTTATCGTCGGAGGTCAGCGTGACATACCCGAAACGGGTAAGCTTCCCGGTATTGCGCACTTCTCCGTCGATGACCCCGACCATGTCCCTGACTATTCCGTCGGAGCATTCCATCCTCTTATGGAGATACATGAATCCGCCGCATTCGGCCATACAGGGCATACCTTCGGAAATCTTCTTCCTGATATCTTTCAGCAGGGAGGTGTTGGAAGCGAGTGCGGCGCCGTGAAGTTCCGGGTACCCTCCGGAGAATATTACTCCGGAGATCCCCTCGGGCAGGGCCGGATCCTTTACGGGCGAGAAGGGGACGAGTTCCGCACCGCATTCTTCCAGAAGCGCCAGATTGTCTTCGTATGTAAAGCAGAACGCATCATCCTCCGCAACACCGATCTTCACCTTTTCATTCAGGATGCCGTGTTCTGGAGGTATGCCTTCGAGATCCGGTGCCGTACCGGCAAGATCGATCAGAGCATCGATATCGAGAGTCTCTTCGAGAACGGATGCCAGTTTACAGAGATCTTCCCTCAGAGATCCGATCTCTTCGGGAAGAACGAGACCCAGGTGCCTGCTTTCGAGGTTTATGTCCTTCAGTTTGGGAACATACCCGATGACTTTCAGCCCCAGTTCGGATCCTATCAGTTTTCCGACCTCTCCGTATACCGTCGGCCCCATGTTGTTCAGTATCACGCCGCGGATGTTGTTTTCGCGGAACTCTTTGAAACCCTTGATGACGGGCACGCAGGAAACGCTGGTGCCCTTGCAGTTGACGAGAAGAACGACGGGAGCGTCGAGTTTGCGGGAAATCTCGTGAGAACTTCCCTCGACGGATGCCGCGCGGATCCCGTCATAGAAACCCATGACCCCTTCGATCACGGAGATGTCCGAAGGTTCCGCAGACCTGCGGAACAGGTATCTCAAAGTACCGTCGTCGCAGAAGTAGCTGTCCAGATTCCTGGATCTGGTGCCGATCACCTTGGAGTGGAACATCGGATCGATGTAGTCCGGACCGCATTTGAACGAGGATACCCTGAGCCCCCGGTTTACGAGTGCCTGGAGGATCCCGCAGGTGACGAGGGTCTTCCCGCTTCCGCTGGCGGGAGCGGCGATCATGAAGCGGGCGAGACTCACTCCCCGGTCCCCCCGAACACGGCGATGTAGACCGGATTCTGCGCGGTCATGAGGTTGTAACGCCCCAAACGACGGGCGTTCGAGACGTTCACGCAGACGATCTCCTCCTGCTCGACATTGCACGAATCGGAAAGTGCCAGCACCTCGGATATCGTTTCCAGTGTCACGGAATTTACCACGATGGTTACTGTCGGATTCTTGGAAAGAACGGCTTCGACGATCTCCTTCAGGTTTCCGGAAGATCCTCCGACGAACACATGCGTGGGCGCGGGCAGGTCCTTCATCGCCTCCGGCGCAAGACCGCGTACGACCTCTATATTGGGAGTGCAGAACTTTCTCTTGTTCTGCTCTATCAGGTCCACCGCGACATCTTCCTTCTCTATCGCATACACCGTACCGTCGAAGGCGACGAGGGCCATCTCCACGGACACCGAGCCGGTACCCGCGCCGACATCGTAGACGACGGATTCCGGACCCAGTTTCAGCTTCGCCACCGAGAGCGAACGGACCTCCGCCTTCGTCATGGGAGCATCTCCCCTGATGAACTCCCTGTCCGGAATGAAAATAGGGTTCCTGCCGTCGGCGCGGGGATTGAAGATCAGGGCCGCGCAGAGGGTCCCGAGTTCGGATCCGAGGACCTCCGACGGCGTCCCGTACACGTACCGTTCCTCCGGGTATCCGAGATCGCATCCGACGGCGATATCGACCTCCGGAAGCCCGTATTCGATCAGCTGCCGGCACATCCCGCGCACGCCCTCGGCCCCGTTCAGCAGTGCGAACACCGCAGGATTGCGCCTGACGTTCCCAGCCACGTTCGCCGTTTTCCCGTGGGCGCTCAGAAGCAGTACGTCCTGCCACGGGATCCCCGCCCTGGCACAGAGATACTGGACCGAGGATATGCCGCAATGCAGTGTAACGTCGAAGGCAGAGGGATCGACTGCCGCGAGAACCGATTTGGCCGCGCTGTAGAATCCGACATCGCCGGAGACCAGTACGGCCACGTCCCGGAACTCGGGGTGCTCGCCCAGATACGCGAATATCTTCGACGGGGCGTATTCGCACAGCTTTCTCTTGCCGACCGCCTCGGGTATGCTGATCATACGGTCGGCACCGATCACGAGGTCCGATCTCCGGAGGGCCTCGGTCGCGGCGGAGGTGAGCCCGGTCCCCGGCCCGACGCCTATGCCGATGACGGAGAGCACGCGCGGAGCCCTTCTGTACCCGAATCCGAACCTCCGGGACAATTCCCCGGCCGCGGTATCGTAATCCATGCCGGTCTCGACCGTGGGCCGGCCGATGAGCACGACGGCGGCCCCGGCACGTTCCGCCGCACGCAGTTTCTCGTCGAAACCGCCCGGCGCACCGGAATCCTTGGTAACGAGATACCTCGCCTTTGTCTGGACCAGCATACCGTAGTCGAGCTCCTCGCAGAAAGGTCCCTGCATGGCGAAGAGGTTCTTTCCCTCGAAACCGCAGGCCGCGCAGTCCGCTATGTTCGACGCGAGCGAGAGAACGCGTGCGAACACGCGCTCCCTGTAGTCCGGGATCGCCGCGAACTTGGAAAGCTCCTTGCTGCCGGTGGTCACCAGGATGTTCCCCTCGGTCTTCTTCAGATACTCCACCGCGGAATCGGTATCCGGCACGTGCACGATCCCGTCCCCTTCGGCGGAAAGGCCGGGCCGGAGAAGACGGATGTACTCCGCACCCGTATCGGCGCAGGCCTCTTTGATATGCTTCGTGATCGTCGCCGCATACGGATGGGTGGCATCCACCACCAGAGGGTACTCCCTCATCAGCGATCTCATCTCTTCCGGAGACAGCGGGCGGGAGGAGACCTCCACGTTCTCCCCCTCCTTCACGGAAGTGCGTCCGTACTCCGTCGCCACGCAGGCGTGCACCATAATTCCGTTCGCGGCCAGAAGCGAGGTGATATCCCCACCTTCCGTCGTGCCCGCGAAGACCAATACTTTACCTTTCAAACAATCACCTCGAAAAATCGACGGACCTCTCCTCTTCCGCTACGGCGACCGTCACCCCGTCGCCCGCGAACTTCCTGAGGAGCAGTCTGCCACCGTTCGATAATTTAACCGCGGAACGTTCGCATACGCAGTCGACCCCGGTGACGGAATTGACGAATCCCGACCAGGAGAACTCCCCCTCGACGGAATTCAGCTCCTCTGCCGAATAGAACGTGATGGGGAGACGGTGTGCGG
Source organism: Acutalibacteraceae bacterium (assembly GCA_963646785.1). GTDB lineage: Archaea > Thermoplasmatota > Thermoplasmata > Methanomassiliicoccales > Methanomethylophilaceae > Methanomethylophilus. The sequence goes on along the minus strand of CAVIXW010000044.1, from coordinate 3,753 downwards.
ACGCGAACTCCAGAAGGCCCGGTTCGTCGGATTTCAGATTTATGCTCGCCAGCGCGCGGACGCGGTCGGGCGAGGCCCCGATCTTCGCCAGAGCCTTTCCGAACATGCCCTCGATATCCGACGTATGGATGCCCCTCCGGCATCCGATCCCGACGACGAGGTCGCGGGGGACGAGTCTGAGGGTCAGAGGGAACGGCGACAGCTCCTTCGTGCCGACATACACTCCCGAGGAGGAATCCGCGGGGCCGGAAAGTTCGGAAGGTATATCCCCTATGACCGGGACATCGGAAACGAATCCCACCGGGTCCCCGGCCACGATGTGGGCCGCGATGATCTTGGCATTGTGGAGCGACGTGATGGTCAGATCGTTGTTGACGGCGAACACGTCGATGGCGATCTTGCCGTTGATGTCCGATGCGGTGGTCACCACGGGGAGGGCGCCGATGCCGTCCGCGATCATGTTCGCCATCAGGTTCGCGCCGCCGATGTGGCCCGATAACAACGGAATGACGAAACGTCCCTTTTCGTCCATCGAGATGACCGCGGGGTCCACATCCTTGCTTTTCACGAACGGGGCGATGTGCCTGACCGCGATGCCGACGGCGCCGATGAATATCAGGGCGTCGGCGTTCTCGAATCCGTCCCCGGTCCAGTTCCGGACCGATCCTTCCAGTGCCTTTATGCCCTTCCTGTCGGAGATGGTCTTGGCGACGGCATCCGCATCGTGCTTCCCGAAGAGCTCCAAAAGTTTATGTGCCAGCATACAGCCGTTCGAAGAAAATGCGATTATCTTTATTCTCACTGTCTCGCCCCCACTTTCCGGATCAGTTCCGCGGCGCTCGGGGTCTGGCCGAGAATTCCGAATTCGGATGAGAAAACCACGGCCCCGACCTCGAGGTCCCCTTTCACGCGGTGGTTCATACTGTACTCGATCTTCGGGATGAGGATCTTCATGACGGGCTCTATCAGCCCTTTCCCGTCGAGCACTTCCAGCGCATCGTCCGTGGAGATGCACTCCATGATCCTTTTCACGGTCTCGGTGTCCGCGCCTGCCAGGACGGCATTGGATGCCAGGATCTCCATCCGGGCATCCGCGTTGCGGGAATGGGTGTTCATGATCCCGCCCGCCAGCTTCACCAGTTTTCCCAGATTTCCGACCAGAAGCACCCCTTCGGCACCGGCTTCCAGCGCCATATCGAGAAAGTCGCCGATGAAATTGCTGCATTCGACCGGCTGCTGTCCTTCCAGGGCGGGATACGCTTTGACGAAGTCCTTCCCGTAGTTGCCGGGAACCGTGAGGAGGTACTTCCTTCCCTCGGCCATGAACACCTTCATCTCGGCCTTGATGGAACCCAGGAGGGCAACCTCGCTCATGGGTTCGACGATGCCGCTGGTCCCGAGGATCGAAATACCTCCTACTATACCCAGACGGGGATTGAAAGTTCTTTTCGCGATCGTCTCTCCTTCGGGCACGGATATCACTATCTCGATACCGCCCGAATAGCCGAAACACTGGCAGACGTCCTCCACGCATTCGACGATCATGTTGCGCGGGACGTGGTTGATGGCGGCGTTCCCGGGGGGCTGGTCGAGACCTTTCCTGGTGACGCGCCCCACTCCGACGCCGCCGTCGATGCGGACGCCGGCATCGGCGGAACGTCTCGCATCCGAATATACGAGCGCTCCGTTGGTGTCGTCCGAATCGTCTCCGCCGTCCTTGCGGACGGCACAGGAGACATGGTCCGGAGAGATGTCGATGTCCTCGATCGGGATATGCAGAAGGATCCCGCGGGGAGTGAGGAGTTCCACTTCTTTTACGGGCCTGCCCGAAAACAGCATCTGGACCGCGGCCTTGGATGCGGCGGCGGCACAGGAACCCGTGGTGTAGCCGCGCCTGAGCCGTCTGCCACCGACAAAAACATACCGCATATCTTCGTCAATAGCACCCAATTTCATTCCCCGCCGATGATTGTGTATACATAATCTCCTGGATTATAAGTCCTACCGCATATGATCCGCGGAGGCATTATCTCCGTTACGGCCGGTATCGGTCGGTCTTCCCGACAGAGATGTCGGGCAGTATCGGCAGACCATATTTGTGCGCCATACGTTTCACCTGCCGGCGGATCTCCGAGGCCTTTGCCACGGCGATATCCGCCGCGGCCGCCATGGCCCTGTCGTCGCCGCCCTGTTCCAGAACGTTGAGTGCCAGATCGAGGGAATGATAGGTTATGCCCATCTCCTCCTCGTCGGTCTGACCTTTCCATAATCCCGCGGTCGGGACCTTGTCGATGATCTCCCGCGGCACTCCTATCACCTCCGCCATCTGCCACACCTGGGTCTTGTACAGATCAATTATGGGAGAGACGTCTTCGGCACCGTCCCCGAATTTCGTCATGTACCCCATCAGATGCTCGGTACGGTTGGTGGTCCCGTATACGAGGGACCTGTTTCTCCTTGCACGGTCGTAAAGCACGATCATGCGGCAGCGGGCCATGACGTTGCCCTTCTGAAGGGGATCGCACCCCTCCCAGGGGATCATCCCGCCGAATGCGTCCACGGCAGGCTGGATGTTCACGGTCTCGTAACGGACCCCCCACGACTCGCACATCATCCGGGTCTGGCGGTAGTCCTCCTCGGGCGTGAGGTCCGTGGGCATGAAGACCGCGGAGACCTTTTCCGGACCCAGCGCATCGGCGCACAGCTTGACCACGACGGCGGAATCTATTCCTCCGCTGATACCCACGACGGCCCCCGACGTTCCCGTATTCTCCATCGTCCGCGAAATGAATCCTTCCAACGAATCTGCGTCGGCGCGTGTTATCCTGTGAAGACCGCTGAATTCCATGCTCCGCTATCCGCGGAGCGGTAATTAAGGGTAACTAGGCAAATCCAAATAACCGGGGCCGGGATATCCCCCTATGGTCAGAGCGGTGCTATGCCAGGTGCGCTCCGCGCACGGCGTGCGGGAGAACCTGGAAAAGATCGGGGATACGGTCCGTTCCGTGAAAGGGGATATCTATCTTTTTCCGGAAATGTTCCTGTCGGGATACGGTGCGGAGATACCCGACGGTACGGTCCTGGATGATGCCCTCCGGGAGCTCCGTTCGCTCTCCGAGGAAACGGATTCCGCCGTAGCGGTCGGCATGCCCCGCCGGGAAGGCGGAAAGGTGTTCAACTCCCTGTCCTTCGTCACTCCGGATAATACCCAGATATACGACAAGATCCATCTTGCGAACTTCGGGAGATACGACGAAAGCGTCTTCTCTCCCGGAGACCGCCCCGTGCTTGCGGAATGGAAGGGCATGAAGTTCGGACTTCTCGTATGCTACGATATATTCTTCCCCGAACTTTCGAGATACTATGCGGTCAACGGCGCCGATGCCGTACTGATGGCAAGTGCTTCCGCTACGACTTCGAAGCAGGCGATGGAGACCATGCTCCCCGCAAGGTCCCTGGAGAATACGGTGTATACGGTGTTCTGCAACAACATCGGACCTTTCGGGAACGGCGAATTCTACGGAGGGTCGTCGGTATATTCGCCGTCGGGACGGCTGCTGACCGGATCCTCTTCCGATGAAGAAGTTATCGCGGCCGACCTCGATCCCGATCTTATAAGCGTAGCGAGGAAGGAAAGGCCGCATTTGAGAGACCGCCGTACCATGATATGCCGAATCTCGCCCCGGCCACAGTGTTTCAGAAAGAAGATAATCTTACACTCAGAAGACTGAATTCCACTACTTAAACTAAATG